>CAIMOJ010000017.1 GCA_903843045.1 Candidatus Uhrbacteria bacterium | reverse complement strand
GACGAGATACTCGTTGTCACCGACGCCGATGACGATCGGGCTTCCGAGCCGCGCGACAACGATTTCATTGGGATAATCCGCGGAAACGACCGCAAGGCCGAACGTTCCCCGCACGCGGCGGACGGCGGAGCGCACCGCGTCAGCGAGCGTCGTTCCGGGAAATTTCATGAGATGTTCCACGAGGTGCGCCAACGTTTCCGTGTCCGTTTCCGATGCAAACGCGTGTCCGGCGGCCGTCAGCTCGGCGCGGAGCTCCGCATAGTTCTCAATGATCCCGTTGTGCACCAGCGCCACCCGCCCGTCGCAGCTCACGTGCGGATGCGCGTTCGCCTCGCTCGGCACCCCGTGCGTCGCCCACCGCGTGTGCGCGATGCCAAGCGTCCCGGCAACGGTCTTGTCGGCGAGCGAATCCGAAAGCGCGCGGACCTTTCCGACGGATTTCGCGACGCGGAGATCATTCTCGTCCATCACCGCGACCCCCGCGGAATCATACCCGCGATATTCCATCCGCCGCAGCCCGTCCATAAGCACCGGCAGGGCCTGACGCTTTCCGACGTATCCGACAATTCCGCACATAGGATTTTCAAGATGGGGTTAACGATCTGCATCCAGTATCCGATCGATCGTTGATCCTATCAATATTTTTACGTCGAAAATTTGGCTAAAACGAAAAAACGGCCCAACGGAGCCGTTTTCTGTTTGTCTTTTTTGTCCGATTTAAGCCGACAGACTTTAGAACACCTCGATCATCGCGCGCTTGCGTCCGAAGCTCTTCGCATCCGCGTACGTCTTCATCCAAATGTCGAGATGCCTGTCGTATCGTGCGTTCATGCGGTCGACGACCGTGAAGACGCGAGAGCCGTACAGCTCGGGGATTCGGATCTTCGTTCCCATCGGAAGGAAGTTCGTCGCAACGACGTCCTCCTCGCCGTGCGCGCAGAGGTCGAATCCGCGGGCGGCGATGCACGGGGTCGCGTCGGTCTGCGCCGACTCCGAGGTGTAGGCCGAGACGGGAATCGTGAACGTCCGGCGCGGCGCGGCGTTGTCGGCGATCGGAAGGTCGCCGTACGTTCGCGTCTCGTTCTGCATCGCGGCAATCAGGAGCGCGACCGTGGACGACTCGGGATAGTGCGGGCCCGTATCGACGTCGGCGGAGGCCGCGTTCAGAAAAAAAACGTTGGCGATGACCAGCCCGGACACAACGCCAATTACAAGATCGTTCGCGTGCTTGCGAAGGAGCTTTTTCCACACCATCGACGACACATTGGGCATACCGCGCGATTCCTCCGGCCCTCTCGAACCAGATCGCAGGGAATGTCCACGTACCGCTGAAACAAATGATCCCCGTTTGGGAGCTGCGAAAGAATATCATATCGCGGCGGTTCCCGCAACGTACTGTCGTAGACAGTGAGCCTTTGTCGAACTGTTCAAAACAACCTATTTCGGCTAGGATAGAACGTATTATGGGTGATTATAAAATGCGGAGCTGGAAGAAGCACGGCAGGTCGGGACGTCTTTGGAACCGGCTGCTGTCACGCGGCATTCTCAAGAACGCCTTCCTCGTCGTCATTCTCCTCGGGATCATGGGATCGCTCGGCGTTCTTGGCGCGTTTGCGTTCTATTCGCGCAACCTTCCCGACCCGGCACAGCTCACCGAGCGCAAGATCTCGCAGACGACCAAAATCTTCGACCGCACGGGGACGCACCTCCTCTACGAGGTGTACGGCGACCAGAACCGGACGCTCGTGAAGACGCAGGAAGGGTTCTGCAAGGACGACCCGTCGTTCGAGACCGATCCGAACGGCATCCCGCTCAAGATGCTCGAGGCGACGATCACGGCCGAGGACCGCGGGTTCTGCACGCACCCGGGATACGATCTCAAGGGGCTGGCGCGCGCCGTCCTGTTCGGCGGGACGCGCGGGGGCGGATCGACGCTGACGCAGCAGCTCGTGAAGAACGCGATTCTCTCGAACGAGAAGAGCATCAGCCGCAAGGTAAAGGAGCTGATCGTGGCGATCGAGCTGGAACGCCGCTATTCCAAGGACGAGATCCTGCAGATCTACTTCAACGAAATCCCGTACGGTTCCACGTACTATGGCATCCAGGCCGCGTCGCAGAACTTCTACGGCAAGCAGGTCAAGGACCTGACGCTCGGCGAGATAGCGACGCTCGCGGCAATCCCGAAGGCACCGACCACCTACATCAACAACCCCGACATGCTGTCGGCACGGCGCGACTGGATCCTGGACGGAATGGTCGACCAGGGGTTCATTACGAAGGACGAGTCGATCGTGGCCAAGGCCGAGGACAACTCGCTCAACGCGAAGGTCTCGAACATCCACGCCCCGCACTTCGTCTTCTACGTGAAGCAGCAGCTGGAGGACAAATATGGCCAATACGCGGCGGAAAACGGCGGGCTGAAGGTGACGACCTCGCTCGACTACGACCTCCAGACCATCGCGGAGGAGGAGGTGACGAAGGGCGTCGAGGCGAAGGGCGAGAAGTACGGCTTTACGAACGGCGCGCTCGTCTCCATGGATCCGAAGACCGGGCAGGTGCTGGCAATGGTCGGAAGCAAGGACTACTTCGACGACGCGATCGACGGCCAGGTAAACGTCGCGCTGCGTCCTCGCCAGCCGGGGTCCAGCTTCAAGCCGATGGTGTACACGTCTGGATTCGAGAAGGGATACACGCCGAACACGATCATGTGGGACGTGAACACGTCGTTCCCGAACGGGAACGACAAGCCGTACCAGCCGTTCGACTACGACCTTGGAGAGCGCGGACCGCTCCGAGTGCGCAATTCGCTCCAAAGCTCGCTCAACCTCCCGGCCATTGAGATGACCTACCTCGTGGGCGTCTCGGGAGTGCTCGACTTCGCGGAGCGCATGGGATATACGACGTTCGGCGACCGCTCGCGCTTCGGACTCTCGGTCGGCATCGGCGCCGGCGAGGTCACGCTGCTCGAGCATGCGGACGCGTTCGCGACGCTTGCGAACGAGGGCGTCCGACACCCGGCCGTCTCGATCCTGAAGGTGGAGGGGGCGGACGGAACCGTGCTCGACGAATGGAAGGCCGACCCGGGCAAGAACGTGCTCGACCCGAACGTCGCGAGAATGACGTCGAACGTCCTTTCCGACGAGCCGGCGCGCGAGGCCGTGTTCGGCCCGAACAACCTACTCCACCTCTCCGACCGCCCCGTGGCGGCGAAGACGGGAACGACGAACGACTTCTACGACGCATGGACGATGGGATACACCCCGTCGATCGTGACCGGAGTCTGGGTGGGAAACAACAAGTACGTCCCGATGAGGAAGGGCTCGGACGGCTCGATCGTCGCGGCCCCGATCTGGTACGGGTTCATGTCGCGCGCCCTCGCCGGAAAGCCGATCGATTATTTCACGGCCCCGAACATCCCGATTACCGGCAAGTCCGTGATCGACGGGATCATGCCGGCCACGACCGTCACGGTCGACACCTTCTCGGGCAAGCTCGCGACCGAGTACACGCCGGCATCGAAAAAGGAAGAGCGGACATACGCCGAGTATCACTCGATCCTCCACTACGTCGACCGCGCGAATCCGCTCGGGCCGGCCCCGACGGACCCGACCGCCGACCCGTTCTATGCCGCATGGGAAAAAGGGATCGCCGACTGGATCGCGAAGCGCGAGCTTGAGACGGGAACCCAGATCGTGCAGGCCTCCGCGCCGACCGAGTTTGACGACGTTCACGTGCCGGCCAACCTTCCGGTCGTCCGCCTCACCTCGCCGGCCAGGGACGCGGAGTTCGACGCGCGTTCGATCGATATCGCCACGGAGGCCGACGCCCCGCGCGGCGTGAGACGCGTCGAGTTCTACGTGGACGGATACTTCCTCGGAGCCGACACGTCGTACCCGTGGCAGCTATTCGCGACGATCCCGAACACGCTCAGCCGCGGCTACCACACGCTGAAGGCCGTCGCGTACGACGACGCCGACAACAGCGGATCCGACACCGTCGGGATCAAGGTCAACTCCGAAGCCGCCGCGACCGGGTTCGAGATGATCGACCCGAAGAGCGGCCAGACCATCGAGCGCACCGCCGAGACGTACACGATCGTGACGTCGCTCCAGGACCCGACGCAGTTCTCGAACGTGAGCGTCTATGCCCAGGAGATCGGCAACGGCAACAAGAGCCTCGTGGAGACCAAATACGACCCCTCAAGCCCCTTCCTGACCTTTACGTGGCAGTTGCCGCAGTCCGGAGACTGGGCCCTCAGCGCAGTCGCGGTTCCGAAAGGCGGAGGCGACCATCTGGAGACCTCCGGGATCATCGTCCACGTGACAAAGCCCTCGACGGTTCCCCCGCCGGACGCGACGATTCCGACGACGGACGCGACCGCCCCGGTCGTCCCGCCGGCGCCGCTTCCGACGCTCGACCCATTTGCGACGACGAAGCCGTAGGAAACAAAAGCGGCCGTCCAATGCGGACGGTCGTTTCGGTTGCGAAACCCAATAGATACCGCCTAAAAAAATACCGCCCCTAGCGAAGGGCGGCGAAGAAGTCGTGACGGTCGATGTTGAGCTCGCGGAGGGCGCGGAAGAGCTCATGGCGGTTGCGGTGCGTGTCGGTCTCGTGGGGGTTGAGGAACCGCGTCGTGACGCCGTTGTGAAACAGCTTCGGGTGCGATCCGCCGAACGAGACATCGACGCCGTACCGGACGAAACCGCGCATGATGCGCTGCCAGCTCAGACGGCGAAACAGAAGCGCGGGATGCCGGGACGATTCCGTGAGATCCACGATGGGCACGGACTCCGACGCCGAATCGTCGGGACCCGTCGCGATTGCAAAGGCCTCGAGGCCGGCGTCGTCAGCCTCCGCGCGCCCCGGATCATACGCCTCACCGCTCCCGAGGAAATCGTCATCCCCCTCGTCGATGAACGACCGCTCGCAAAGGGCGCCTTCGAGGACGCATTGCTCCAGCGCAAGAAGCGTCTTCAGGCGCAGGACGTCATAGGTGCTCCCCTTCCCGTACAGAAGGTACGGGGTGACGATCGGAAGCAGGCGCATGCCCGCCCCGAGAACCGCTCCGTTCACCCGCGAGATATCGCCCTCGATGACCGTCTGCCCACGCGCGTTCACCAGGTCGAACGAGATGAGCGACATCGGGTTCATCCGCTCGTACGCATGGAACCGCGCGTAATACTTATTTCTGGACTTGTCGGTCATTACCACGCGACTCGACAGGACGCCGGCTGGCGCGGTTGGCTCGAAGACGCTCTCGCGCAGCAGGCCGAACGCCTCGCTCCCGGTGCGAACGAGCAGCTCAAGGGGCTTGAGCGGATACGACGCCCCCGCGACGGAGTACCAGTTGATGGAGCGCCGCAGCAAGGGGGTCGTCCCTTCCTTCTCGTTCGCCAGCGAGATCTTCTTGGCATCGGAAAATCCGACGCGCTTGATTTGCTCCGAGAACGAGAATACGTGCGCCGCGAGCAGAACCTCTCGGAGGAACAGAACGGCGAGAGGCCTTCCCGAATCGCGCAGAGCGTTGTATGCCCGCGTCACGAGACGGTGGAACCGATCGGTCATCCGGTCATAGTCGCGGAGCCGCCTGGCCTTCAGGTGTCCTCCGGACGCGTCCAGATGCCTGCGCATCCGGATGACGGTCGACCAGAGCGCGCTCTGGAACGCGGTGTCGAACACCCCCGCCGACTGCATCAGGCTCACCAGGGCGAAGTGATCGTCCCACTCGATCGCGTTGGTCGTGGAAGGGGCAAACTCCTCGTACGGACCGAGCGCCGCCGCCACGCGGACGAATGGCTCGAACACGGAAGCGGGGCATTCGCCTGGGAATGAGAGGATCTCGGCAACGGAACTGCGTCTCATAATACCTCCAAAGGGCGTTCGCGCACCGGATGCGCGCGAGGTCGGAACGGTGTACCGCGTCTTGACGTTTTCGTCAAGACAAACCCAAAAGCCACCGTCCGGACGGACGGTGGCTTTTCTTTGGGCTAGGCGGCAATTTCGACGTCCGGAAACGTCGCGGGCTGGTGGAAGTCCGGCTCGGTTCCTGGAACAGCGCTGAGCGCGAGATGCGTGCCTCCGAGGATCGCGAACGCGTTCAGCTTCGTGACCGTCGCGGGAAGCGCGTCCCACGGGATCGTCATCTGGGTCTGCCAGGTGCCAGGGGTGGCGCTTCCGTGGCGGTGGTCGAACTCTCGGCCGGCGAAGTCGTTCGAACGGTGGCGAACGTCGTCGAACGCGAGGACAAGGTAGTGGCCGCCCGCGCCGATCTCGACCTCCGCATACCTTCCGTCCGCGCCGACGAAGAACAGCTCGACCACGTCGTAGTCCCACAGTCCGTCGAACCGCGAGTCGACCGGGGCATTCGGAACCCGCTGGTCATCGAGAATCGTCGCGTGGACGCGAATGCTCAGGCCCGCCGTCGCCTTCGTGACCCAGACCTCCGCGTGCAGACGCTCGTCTCCGCACGGAGACCCGTCCCACATTTTGCTAATCGTGAAGTAAAGCGAGTCGGGAACGCTGGGAATGACGAGCTTTTCCATAGAACGATGGGATTGCTTCGCTCTGATGAGCTCGCAATGACAAAGGATTATTGGCGAATTGGCATCACGAGGTACAGGTGCGCGGCGTTTCCCTCGGGAACGACCACGCATGGGTTGGTCACGTCGATCATCTGGAAGCGAACCTTCTCCTCCGTCATCGAGTTCAAGCCGTCGAGGAGATATCGGTAGTTCAGCGTCACGACGTTCTTCTTTCCCGTCACGTCCGCGCCGCAAACCGTCGTGTTCTCACCGCGCGCCGCGTCAACCGCGTTGAGCGATGCCTGCTTCAGAGACGGGTCCAACTCCAGGATAACATCGAACAGGCCATTTTTCGAGAAGAGACTGGCTGTCTTCACCGCCTTGATGAGATCCTCTCGGTCAATCACGGCCTGTGTCTCAAACTGTTTGGGGATAATCTGGGTATAGTCGGGATAATTCCCCTCGATAATGCGACTGGTGAGTTCAACGGGACCGTAAGAGAAAACCGCCTGGCTCTCGGATATGGTCATCTCGATGCTCGGCGGACATTCCATGTCGTCGCGGAACACAGAAAGGATTCGGCTCACCTCGGAAAGGGTCTTTGCGGGAAGAATGACCGTGTCCTCGGTCTCGATGGGCGTGACGACGGGAATCGTGCGCTCCGCGAGACGGTACGAGTCGGTCGCGGCCATCGTCAGGCGTCCTTCTCCCGTCCCCTTCGAGAATCGCATGAGAACGCCCGTCAGTTCCGGTCGAGACTCGTTGGACGCGACGGCAAAGGTTACCTGGGCGAGCGCCGTGCGAAAATCCTCGGCGGGGATGGCATACGTCCGGTTGCCCTGGACGCGCGGAACGAGCGGAAACTCGGCGGAAGAGAGCGTGTTCATCTTCGTCTTGTGGCTTCCGCAGATAATCCTCACGTTTTCGAGCGTTCCGTCGAGCGTGACGGCATCGTTCGGAAGAAGCGATACGTAATCGAAGAACAATTTGGACGGGATCGTCGTCTCTCCCGGCTCGTCCACTTTGCCGCGAATCAGGCAGCTGACGGCCATTTCGAGATTCGTCGTCGTAAATCGGATCGATCCGCCCTCTGCCTTTACCAGAACGTTCTGCAAAATCGGCAGGTTCACGTTCTTTCCCGTGAGATGGCTTACGATCGAAAGCCCTTGGTGAAGGTTGTCCCTCGTACACGTCAGCTTCATACCTTCTTACTGTTATTAGAATTTTTTAATTTAATAAATTAAGGATTAACGACGATAGTAGAGGAGTGGATGAAGTGGACAGGTGACAGAATTCCTCTTCGTTAAGCTTAATTTATCCTGTGGATTGCCGTGGAAAGGTGTGGAAGGGACGGTGGAGTTGGCTGTGGACGACCGGCGGGACATTGCGAACCCAATACGTATCCACACTGTCTTCACAATCCACTCACACGGGTTTCCACACGGTTATCCTCAGGTTATAACGCGTATAGGCGCTGTTTGATCAGCTCGAGGTCATGCTGGAGCTTTTCATCCTCCGTCACGATCCCGCTGATCTTGTCGTACGCGTGCATCGCCGTGGTGTGGTCGCGGCCGCCGAGTTCCGTCCCGATGGAAGGATAGCTCGACTTCATTTCCTCGCGCATGAGATACATCGTGATCTGCCGCGGGAAGGCGAGTCGTTTTTCGCGGCTCTTTCCAAGCAGGTCCGGAATCTGAAGGTCGAAGTATGTCGCGACGATTTGGATAAGTTGGCGAGGGGTGACAGATTTTTTTGCAGAGTTTGGCTGGAAACTGGAAAGAATAGGACGGACGGACTCAACCGTCGGCGTCTGGTTCTTAAACTGGTGGAACGCAATGACTTTGTTGAGAGCCCCTTCGAGCTCGCGGACGTTGCTCTGCACGAGCGTGGCCATGTGATGAAGAATGTCGCGGTCGAGCGGAAAGCTCTTTTCGCGGCATTTCGTATCGAGGATGGCGACGCGGGTCTCAAAGTCCGGCGCGCCAACGTCCGTGATCATTCCTTGGAGCAGTCGGGACTGGAGCCTTGGTTCCAGTCCAATAATGGCGTTCGGCGGGCGGTCCGACGAGATGACAATCTGCTTGTTGGTTTGGTATAGCTGGTTAAACGTATTGAAAAACTCCTCCTGCGTCTGTTCTTTGCTCGTAATGAACTGAATGTCATCAATCAGCAACACGTCCACGTTGCGATACTGGTTCTTGAATTCCTTCGCGTGGCCGGTCCGCACCGCATTGATGAAATCGTTGGTGAATTTCTCGCTGGTGACGTACAGGACCTTCGCCTGGCCGTTCTTTTTGATGATCTCATTGCCGACGGCCTGCAAAAGGTGTGTTTTTCCGAGTCCGACGCCTCCGTAGATAAACAGTGGGTTGTAGACGCCGCCCGGCTGGGTCACCACGGCCTGGGCCGCAGCGTGAGCGAGTTCGTTTTGCTTGCCCACGACAAAGTTTCCGAAGGTGTATTTTCGATTCAGGGAGAATTCCCCGAAGTCTTTGTTTACAACCGGTTCCGGATCCTGTTGATAGACTGTGGACGACACGATCGGATTTACGAATACGGGGCGCATTACCGGCTCCGTGACCCGTGGACGGGGTTCCGCGACAACGACAACCTCGACGTTGCGTTCCGGAATCTGTTGGGCCGCTCCGGCCTTCGCCTCCACCTTGTAACAGATGACGCGGATGCCGTTTCCCGTGTGCGTTTGCAGGGATTGGTAAATCTCCTTGTGATATTTCTTCTCAAGCCATGCCTTGGTAAACAAATTCGGTACGCCAATGCACAGCTGGCCGGCATCGTAGGAAATGATGAACGTACTGCGGAACCACGTCGTGAAATTCGCCCTGCCGAGTGAAAGCTCAAGCTCTCCAAGAACCGCCTGCCACAGTTCGTTGGTATTCATAACACGATTCGATGAACGACGACTTAGGAACTCCGACATCTTAACCATTTATCCACAAGCAAGCAAGGGGTCGATATTATCGCCGCTCGCTGTGCAGATCATGGGGATAAGGTTGATAAATTGTGGATACTATGATAGCATCCCGGTACTCGAAATTCTTACGTATTATATGCCAAAGCGCACATATCAGCCGAAAAAGGAGAAGCGGGCGAAGGTTCATGGATTCCGCATCCGCATGCGCACCCGATCGGGCCAGAACGTGCTCAACGCGCGCCGCGCCAAGGGCCGCAAGCGCGTCAGCGTCCAGGCGAAGAAGAAGTAGGACCGTCCTATGCTTCCGCGAGCCCACCGGCTCCACCTCGACAAGGACATCAAGACGCTCTTTGCCAAAGGCAAGGGCGTCTTTGATGTTTGCTGCGGCTTGAAGTTTCGCAAGAACGGAACGGAGTCGTCGCGATTTGCCGTGGTTGTTGGCACAAAGGTGTCGAAGCGCGCCGTGATTCGCAATCGTCTGCGCCGTCAGATTCGTGAGATAATCCGTCTGCGCCTGGCATCATTAAAGCCGGGATTCGACGTGATGATGCTGGTACGCAAGGAGGCGATTGGGAAAACGTACGGCGAGCTGGAGAAGCACGTGCTTGGAAGTCTGCGTAAGGCGGGAATCCTATGATGGGCAAGATCATTGTCCTTTGGTCGATACGTATTTACCAGCGGACCTTCTCGATGGACCATGGCTGGCCGAAGCGGTTCTTTCCGGATGGGTATTGCCGATTTCACCCGACCTGCTCGGAATACGGGTACCAGTGCGTTGATCGGCACGGCTTGATAAAGGGTGGAAAGCTGACGGCTTGGAGGATACTGCGGTGCAATCCATTCTCTGCCGGCGGGATTGATGAAGTGCCGGAATAAGAAAAAGAACGCCGATCGGCGTTCTTTTTAGATCTCGACGTCAAACTGCTTCATCCTCGTCGTCGCGCCGCGCACGAGCGTCACTCGCGACTTCGCGATCCCGTAGTGCTCGGCGAGCAAATCGGCGATCGCGATCGTCGCCTTCCCCGATTCTGGAGCCGCGGTGACCGTTACTTTCGCGGTCGTGTCGTCGAGCCAGGCGATGGAGTTTGTGCGCGCGTTCGGCTTCGCGTGGACCGTGACGATCATACGGCCTTGCACTTCTTTTTCGTCACGATGACGAGCTGCGGATGGATCGGACCGTTGGTAGCAAGCAAATCCTGGCTTTTATGGGTCCATCTGCGCCCGCAATAATCCGTCACTTTCCCGCCAGCTTCCTCCACCAGCAGCGTCCCGGCGACCGTGTCCCACGGCTTGTTGCCCGTCAGGATCAATGCGTCGGCGCGTCCGGCGGCGAGGGCGGAGAGCATGATGGCCGCGGAGCCCAATCGTCGGAAATATGGCGTTACGCGCTCCAGGGAATAGATGATCTTGCCGTGTCGGACCCGGTCGTGGTCGCGATATCCGCGGCCGGCGATGAGCAGCGCGCCACGCGTGACGTCCCGTGTCGTCGTATGCATCGGCATTCCATTCAGCGTCGCCCCCTTTCCCCTCTCCGCCGCGAACATCTCGTCGTGAACCGGGTCGTAGATGACCGCCACGGTCGGCACGCCGTTTTCCATGCGCGCGATGGCGACCGCGAACAGCGGGATGTGGTTGATGAAGTTGGTCGTCCCGTCCAGCGGGTCGATCACCCACACGGGCTTCGTCCCGATCGTATCCGCCCCGTTTCCCTCCTCGCTTACGATGTCGTCGTTCGGGAACGTCTTGCTGATCCTCCGAAGGATCGCGTCGTTGCTTGCATTGTCCGCGAGCGTCACCGGCTCCAGAAATTTCTTATACTTCACGTCCAGACTTTCCCTCCCGCCCGAATACGCGGCCATCAAAATTTTCCCGGCTTCCCGGGCGGCGGCGATGGCGGTTGCAAGTGGCTTTGGGGATCGTGATGGCATAGAGTGTTGGGATATTAGTCCCGTTCGGCCTTGAGAAACGCGAGGTCTGCCTCGACACCGTCGTCCATTGGCGTTTCAAGGATCAGGTCCAGATGCTGGAGTTTCTTGCTTGCGACGATCGCCCGGAATCCGTCGAGCCCGATATGTCCTTTTCCGAGATGCTCGTGCCGGTCCTTGTGACCGGCAAGCTCGACCTTCGAGTCGTTGCAATGCGAGGCTACGAGCTTTTCGAGCCCGATCAATTTGTCGAACTTCTTGAACGTCGCCTCGACCGCCTCCGCCGTCCGCAGGTCGTACCCCGACGCGAACGCGTGCTGCGTGTCGAAGCACACCCCGATGTCCTTCCCGCGCTTCGCGCCGTCGAGAAACGCCGCGATCTCCTCGAACGAGTCGCCCATCACCGCCCCGGCGCCCGCCGATATCTCGATGAGAAGCTGGCAGGAGCCGCGGTATCCGCTCATGATCTGGTTCAGCCCGTCGATCACCATCGCGATCCCCTTCTCCTCGCCGACATCCTTCGCCGACCCAGGATGGAACATCACCGCGTGGCACCCAAGCTGCGATCCGCGCATCAGCTCCTCGCGGATGACGGCGATGGAGTTGTCGACGATCCGCTGGGTTCCGCTCGCCAGGTTAATGAAATACGGCGTATGGATATACGCGCGCTCGATCTTGTTCGCTTTCATCTCCGCCTTGAACTTTGCCTCGACCTCCCCGGTAATCGCCGACGGCTTTCCTCCCTGCGGCGGACGCGAAAACATCTGGAGCACTTCGCACCCAAGTTTTCCCGCATTGATGGGAGCGTTCCAAAGCCCGCCGGCCGCCGATACGTGCGCGCCAAATTTCATAAAATAAAAACAGGAGTGACAATGACCATCGTATGATGGATCGAGAAATCACGCAATAAAAATTCCCGTCCATTGGGATAGACGGGTCAGCGTTCTGAGTGGATCTGGGTGACGGCGACAACGGCCAGGCCGATCGCGAGGCCGAAGAGGATCGCCGCGAGGAGGAGCTGGTCCTGCGACGATTGGAGAGGACCCGAGACGTAGTCCGGCGGCTGGTAGAAAGTCGTCTCGCGCGCGCAGAGCCAGCGCGCGCCGGGCCAAAGGGTCGCGGGTGTCATCTCGCGTACTGCGTGATGACAACGAAGGTGTCGCAGCCGGCGCGGTACGGGCAGGCGAAGGCGTCCTCGATCTGGATCATGGAGGACACGGCCTGCGCGTCATTCACGGAGAGGTACGTGTCGAGACCGCTCGGGAACGCGTGCGGCTCGCCGCGGTCGCAGACGAACTCGCGGATGCCGTTGTCGTACACGTACACCTGACAGGTACCGTACGAGACGGGCGTCTGGCAGGAGACCGACGGCAGCGTCGGGTCCTTGCACTTCGAGTAGTCGGCATGGCTGGCCGACGGCGCGGTGCCCGCGACCGGGGCCGGCGTGGCGGCGAATGCCGACGGGTACAGAAGTGGAAGGACGACGAGCGGGACGACAAACGCAGCGGCGATCATCTTTCCCATGGTGCTGGCTTTCATGAAACCTCCAGTGTTCCGCATGATTGCGTGGCAAGAACGTAGCATGGGAACGGCTCATTGTCAATCGTCGCGGGATCGTGTACGGTCCTCGTCCAAGGAGGTATCCATGAGGGGGCAAAGGAAAAAACCCACGATCTTTTCCGTGAAGAAGGCGACGTTCCTTCTGATCGAGAGCGGACAGAAGGACCTGTTGGTGCGGTCCGTGAGCTGGATCTTTCCGCCGGCGAATCCCGGGGACACGATCGATATTCAGTCGGAGTTCAACGGCAAGATGCGACGCTGTCGACGGAAGATCGTCGCGGTGCGGCCGTACGCAAACATGTTCGAGATCGTCGACCGCGAGGATCTCGCCCGACTCGCGCACGGCGACAAGGCGCAGACGATGTCATTCCTCGGACGGATCTTCCTGCCGCACCAGGAGGAGGGTCACGCGGTGGTGTTCGAGCTTGCGGAAGTCGACGCGAAGCCTGCCGTCAACACTCGGTGTTGACGGTCTTTTAAATTAAAAAGAGCGCCCGCTAGTTGGGGCGCGTGACGACGAGGTAGGAGTTGGCTTCCGTGCGACCGCCGCCCATGTATTCGACGAGCGGCGATACGGCCGAGACGACGACGGCGTGGGTCTTCAGGAAGTCCGTGAGGGCGGAAGGAAAGTTGCCTTTGCCGCATCCGAATACGTACACCCCGTTGCCGTAATCCGCGGCCGGACAGTTGGTGTAGGAAGTGGACGGAGGCTTCGTGTCCGTTGGCTCGCCGTCGTCGAGATCGACCGTGAGCGCGTACTTGCCGCGGATATCGCCGATCCGCACCTCGACCGTGGCATTGCCGTTGCCGACGGGCTTGACCATGTGCGTGTCCAAGGTCGCGACGCTCGCGGGCGTGACGGTCCAAGACAGATTCGTGGGGGACGGTTGGGGATCGAGTGTATTGCCGTCCGCGTCGAGGACGACGGCACGACGCAGCGGAACGTTGTCCATGGTGTGGATGACAATTCCCGCGTCGCCGCCATCGAATGCGATGTACGCGGGCGTGGGCGCGCAGCCCGCGGACAGAAGACTTACGAGCGAGAGAAAGGGCAGGAGGGAACGCTTCATGGAAACTCCGGATCCGCTTGTTTGCGGAGATGAAGAGTGTCATGGAATTGGCAAATTGTCAATTGTCGGCACGAAACCCGATCTCTACCTTTGGCTCCGCGTTATCGTCGAGCATCCGGCGGATCGCGTCGAACACGACCGCGAAGTTTTCGTCGTATTGTTTTTCCATCGCCTCGATCTTGCGACGCAGATCGTCATTTTCCGCGAGCATGGCGCGAAGTTTGGTGAAGGTACGGATGATCTGGATGTTCACCGCGATGGCGCGAGGGCTCTTCAGGACGCTGGAGAGCATGGCGACGCCTTGCTCGGTGAACGCGTACGGCTGCCATCGGATTCCGCCGCGTCCGACGTTTGAGGTCACAATTTGTGACCTCAAACGTTTGGCTTCATAGAGCGATAATTTGAACATAAAATCGTTTGGAAATCGCTCCATGTTTCTGCTTACTGCCTGGTTCAGAACTTTCGTCGTAACTCCATACATCTCTGCCAGATCGCGATCGATCATAACGCGCTGTTCCCGGAACAGATAGATTCTGTTTTCAATTAGCTCCGTAGGAATGAGATCGTTCATATGGTTCGACAAAGTGAGTAAACAAAAAGTCCCCGCATGAATTTCATGTTGGGGACTTATTTCTGATTCAATTTAATCACGAATCGACGGTTTTGTCAACGCGAACCGTGTGGATAATTGCGACGGTTCTTACTTCAACATCGCCTTCCGCAGCGTCTCGACCGCCTTCCGGTTCTTCAGCGTGTACTCGACGTACCCGCGGTACTCCGGGTTGTAGATGCGGTCGCGTTCTTCCTTGTCCTCGTGGCGCTCGGCGATCTTGTCGAGCGCTTCCTCGACCTCGGCGTCGGTGATCTCGATGTTCTCCGAGTTGGTGATGTCACGGAGAATCAGTGCGACCTTGATGCGGAGGAGAGCCTGGGGGGTGAACTCGAGCTTGAGGCCCGCGATCGTCTTCTTGATGGACTTGAGGTACTCGTCGAAGTCCATTCCCTGCTCCTTCGCGCCCTGCTCGAGCTCGTGGATCATCTTGTTGACCTCCTCGTTGACGAGCAGGTCCGGCATGTCGTCGAAGCGGCTCTCGTTTGCGATCTTCTCGAGCAGCTCGCGCTCCTGGCGGCCCTTCTCCTCCATCTCCTTCTCTCCGGCGATGTTCTTCGAGAGGATCTCGCGCAGCGCCTTCATGTCGGCCTGGCCGAGCGAGGCGGCGAACGCGTCGTCGAGGTCCGGGTGGTCGAGCTTGTGGACCTCCTTCAGCGATATGTCGAACTCGACGGCCGCGCCGGCGAGCATCTTGCTCGTGTGGTTTTCCGGGAAGGTGAGCGTGAAGCTCTTCTGCTCGCCTTCCTTCATCCCGACGAGCTGTTCCTTGAATCCCGGGACGTAGTATTCCTCGGTGAGGTACACCGCGTGGTTCGGCGACTGGCCGCCTTCCACCGCGACGCCGTCCTTCTTCAGGTTCATGGACACGACCACCTTGTCGACGTCGCAGGCGGGCGTTCCGGCCTCGGCGCGGATCTCCTTGGTCTGCATGTTGCGCAGGTCCTTGAGCGCCTGGTCGAGGTCCTTCTCGGTGACCTCGGTCGATTTCTGCTCGATGGACATCGCGCGCCAGTCGGCGAGCTTCGTGATCTTCGGCATCAGCGCCACCTCGGCCGAGAACACGATCTCGTTGCCAGGGACGAGCTTCTGCACGTCGATCTTCGGCGACCCGACCGTCTCGATCTTGTTCGCCTCGAGCGTGGCGACGAAGGTCTTGCGAATGATCGGCTCGAGCGCCGCCTCGTAAATCTTCATCTCGCCGTGGCTCGCCTTCACGGTCTCGTACCCGGCCTTTCCCGGGCGGAATCCCTTCACCGGGTTTTCCTCGGACACCTTGTTCGCGGCGGCCTCGAGGTACGGGACGACGTCCTCGTGCGGGACGGTAATGGTGATTTTCATGCTGTTCTTCGGCTGCGGCTCAAGGATGTATGTATGCATATTTGTGCCGGGATTCTAGCGTGGGACGGGCGGTTTGTCAAAGAAAAAGGCCATCGTCAGGGGACGATGGCCGAGAGCCGACTAGGCGGACTTTCCCGCGGAGATGGTGGCGTAGATGACCGAGCACTCCTGCATCACCATGTCCCCGGTCGCTCCGTCGGGGCTCTGCGCCTCGGCGATGCGGAACGAGATCTGGTTCAGGCACATGGCCCGCCGAACCGCGTCCGGGACCCCGTTGAACATGGGGTGGTCGAGGTTGACCGTGATGGTTTCCCGCTCGGTGCCCCGGGTGAGGTAGCTCGCGTGACGCAGGGCTTCCGGGTCACCGGAGTAGCTCGAGATGGCCACCTCGTACCGGCGTCCGTTGTAGACGAACGCCGTGTCGAGCGCGGAGGTCGGCTTCGCGCGGTCGCGGGTGCCCGGCTCGACGAAGACGCGCGCGCTGGCGTGGTACAGGGTCGGCTGGTCGCGGTCGTAGGCGACCACCTCCACGAACCCGGTCTGCGTTCCGGAGACGACGTAGGCTTCCGCGTCGCCGGCCTTGTGCTCGATCCGAACGTCGGTCGGGCTGTCCGGGGCCTGGGTCTTCGCAAGCTCGATGACGACCTTCCCGGAAGTGTGCCTCACGGCGCGGGGGTCGAGGTTGATGCGCTTGCGCTCGTTCGTGAAGAGGCGGTAGAGCGCCTCGAACGCGAACGGGATCCTCTCCACGATCACGATGCGGATCTCGAATAGGACGTGCGTCGCGTCGGCGCGATTGTTCGCGACGAGGACGAAGTCGTTCCCGCACGTCTTGCCGGCCGTGTACGCGATCGTGTTGCCGCGCTTGACGTTGAGTGTCCCGCCGCAATTCCGAACGTTCCATACCGCGTCGATCCCGGGCGGCAGGACCACCTCGATCTCGTGGGTCTCGCCCGCCTCGACCGTGATGGTCTTCTTGTGGTTGGAGACCTTCGTCTTCTGTCCGGGTCCGGTCGGCTTCTCGCCGGTCGCCGCGTGGATCGACTGGACGATTTCCGCGACGAACGTGCGCTGGTCGGTGGTGACGCGCGCCGTGTCCGTCCTGAGCGCCTTGTTGACGCCGGGAAGCGGGCGGTCGATGAGGGTGATGAGCAGCCCCTCACAGAACGCCTCGTCGTCGGCGATGTCGGCCTCGAACGCGCCGGAGCCGATCGCGCGGTACTCGTTCAGCTTCGGGACGTTGATGAGTCCCGACAGGCGCGGGTTGCCGAACGCCTCGTCGACCTGGGCGAGGAGCGTCGCGAGCCGCTTGTTCCGGCGGATGAGCCGGGCGAACTCCTGCCAGGTGGTGTTGGTTCCGTCCGCGCCGATCTTGAGACCGTCGAGGTCGGGATTGCGGTTGGCCACGACGGCCATGTCCCAGCTGACGTCGCCGACGCCAGGGACGCTGAGCGCCTCCCCGATGATGGGCTCGCCCTCGATCTTCCGAACCTGCAGCGGCTTGGTGGTTCCGTCGTAGTCCGTGATGGTGACGAACCGATGGGCGTTCGGCGGCAGGCGCTCCGCGAGCTCCGCGACCAGGCGCTCCGCGGTGCGAACCTCCTTCGGGTTTACGAGCGGCTTTTCGCGGTACAGGTACCCGGTGCCCTCGCCGAGGCCGCGCAGGATGACGCGCGTCCCGGTGGTGCGGATCGGATGGCGGACCGGCTTGTCCGAGATGACCCACTCGTGCTCCTCGTGACGCAGGATCCACGCGAGCAGCTCCTCGACGGTGTAGCTGACGCTGTACAGCTTTCCCGGCTCGGGGACCGTCTCGATGACGACCTCCTTGCAGTGCCAGATGGCACCCTTCGATCCGCTGCCCTTGTCGCCGGTTTTGCTCCCGTCGCCGCGCCCCTCGGACTCGCCCCAGCTCGTCAGGCCCTGGCGGCCCGCCTCGCTTGCGCCGCGTCCCTGGCCCGTGATCCCCACGCACTTCGTCGTTCCTTCCATGAAGTACTGGACCGCGATGCAGGGGACCGTCCCGCGGACGCGGTAGTCGAGCTCGTTCTTATGAACTCGGCGATCGCGCGGTTGTAGTCCTTGGACGGGCGCGTGCTCTGGAAGAATACGTCGGGGTTGATTCCGGAGCGAACCCGTTCGGTGCGTTGCGCGGGCTTCCTGGTCTGCTTGTCGGTTTGCGTTGCGGTCATGGCTATCTGCTCCTGCTGGTCGTTGTGGTTGCGGACCGGCGTTCCTTCCGGCCCATGTCGAGATTGCCCTTGATGATGCGGAAGGCCGCGCTCGTGTCGTCGTATCTGAACACGCCGTACTCGAGGAGGATCGTCTCCTCGACGGTCCCTCGCAGCGCGTTCCTCACCTTCACCCGTTCCGCTTCGGGAATGCCGCTCAGGGCGAGCAGCATTCCGCGGAAGAGCGCGTATGCCTCCATGAACTTCGCGACGGCCTCGGGAGATGCCGTTCCGTCGGGGAAGTTCGGAAACCCGGACTCGCCGAGGCAGTTCCGCATCCCGTCGACCGTCTCGCCGAGCGTCGACTCGAAGGTCCGTTCCTTCGGCTTCGCGCCCTCGGGATCGAGGACGTCGACGAGCGCCCGCAGGTGCGGAACGCCGGCCTTCAGCCTCGCGAGGAACGCGTCGTCGATCGGCGCCGGAGACGGGTCGAGCGCGCGTTCCGGCTCGGGAATGGCCGCCTCGACCGGCCGGACTGGGTCCGGGACGATCTCCTTCGCCGGCGCGACCGCCTTTGCAGGCGCAACCGTCCTCGGCGACTTCCTTGCCGGGACCGTTCCGTCGAGGGCGATCTTCTCGCGGACCTCGTCCGTCTCGATGAGCTCCTTTGCTCGTTCGTCGTACGCGGAGAGCGTCTGCGGATAGCGCAGGCTGACCAGCGCGCGCACGACGCGGGTGACGGATTCCATGGGAAGCTTGTTCTCGCACGGAAGCCATTTCCGCATCTGGTTCGCGGCGTTGACGCTCATCCCGTACACCCGGATTTTCTCGGGGCCCGAGTTCGTGTCGCCAAGCTCCTTCGCGAGCGCGTCGAGCACGTGCTCGAACCGCGTGATTCCGGGGAAGACCGCGTCGGTCGGAAGGCCAAACATCTCGCGGCACAGGTGGAACAGGTGGTAATCTTCCTGGCAGGTCGCCGGAAAGACCCCGCGGCTGAGCGCGACGACGAGCCTCTCGAGGTTGTCGCCGGCGGGAAGGTGCGAGCCGCCCTTCCACGCGCAGATGCTTCGGTCGTGAATGCCGATGACCCGCGCGACGAGCTTCGCGTTTCCGCTGTATGACTCCACGATCTCCGAGAGCCGCGTGAGAATCTCCGCGCGCGTGCAGAGCGTGTCGAACGAGATGACCTGCTCGAGCGTGGCGTCCTTCGCGATCGCCGCCTCCTTCGCGGCCGCCACGATGATGGGATCCGCCTGGATTCCCGTCGCGGCAAGGAGCGCCTTTGTCTGGGCGCTGAACAGCTCGCCGGCGGGATCGTTGTTCATCCAGCTGTGGATGTTCTTCGCGGACCCCTTGACGCCACTTTCCTGGAGGAACGCGGCGGCCTCGTGGATGTTCACGCCGTTCAGCTCCATCCAGGCACGCAGGGCGTTCCCGAGGGTGGCCTCGCGGCCCGCTGGCATCCGTTCAAGCTTTTTCCATGTTCCGGTCATGTCCTCTCCTTTTGTTTTGTGCTGTTCGATTGGGAAACGTCGTTCTGGCGCCCGACGGCCGGGCATCCAGAAGGTTGGGAACATATCAGACATTGACAAAATTGGCAAGACCGCATAGGGTTCTCGCTCCGGCACGTCGTCGGAGGCAAAACCAGAGGAGTCACATGGAAGCCCTTACGTTGGAACAGCAGGTCGTTGAGAGGGCCGGAGCCCCGGTCGGTCCGAATCAGATCAAGGTGAGCGAAAACCTCGCGAAGGGCGCGGTCGTCATGGCCACTGCCTACCTCGAGGGCGGGCGCAGGCCCGTTCCGTTCGAGCAGTGCAAGGAGATCCTGAAGCACCTCGGCAACTACGCGCTCATCCTGTTCAACCTCGAACGCGCAGGATTCCTTGGCTGCGACGGTGCCCAGGAGAAGAACCGGTCGCGGATCGCGTTCGTCGACAAGTCGGTCTTCGCGAAAGTGAGCGGCACGCTGACCCAGTTCTGGCCCGTTCCCGCCCCCGCGTCGGAGGATCCGCAGGATGCCCCCGCGGAGTCCGGGAACGACGAGCCGGTATTCGTCTCCGCCCTGGCCGTCGATCTTCTCCGGAAGCTCGACGAGCACTACGGCCGCACCGAGTTCCTCGGGGGCGAAGGACACCGTGCCGTCGCGTCGGACTGGAAGATGCCGACGTACTACGACCGGCTTCGTCTGCTCACTGAGGCTGGCGCCATCGAGGTGGTCCCTGTCGAAAAGGGGCCGAGGAAGCACCGCCTGACCGGCAGGTCCGCGACCGCCCGGGACGGGACGACCTACGTTCCCGTCGAACCCGTCGAGCCCGGCGCGACCGATGGGAAGCCCGCCATTCCGTCGAAGCCGACGGAGAAGCCCGCCGATCCGCCCGCCGCCGATCCGGTTGCCGCACCAGCGGGTCCCACGGCTGAGCGTACGCAGCGCTTCGTAGTCCTGCGCCTCCAACCCTCATCGTCTTCCGCCACGCCCGTCGCAGATGCCAAGCCGGCCCTGCGGACGATCCGGTCCAAGGAGTCGATCGAAGAGGCGATCCGCGAGATCGAGTCGCGCGCCGAGACGCGAAACGCCTGGGAACGCGAGCTCGCGGCGCTCATGGAACGCAAGCCCGCCGGGCCGAGCGTCGACGATCCCGAACGGCTCCTCCGTTTGCGAGGCGCATACCTCTACTACGACGACATCGTCGTGCCCGACACCGCCCAGGGATAATCTCTCCCTGGTCTTTTTTTTGATAAAAAAATACCCGACCAGACGGTCGGGCTTGGCGTTCAGCAGGCTTCCTCGTCCTCGTCCGATTCCACGGCGGCGGCTTCGTTTGCCGCCTTCTTTCGCGCGATGCGTTCGAGCATCGCCTGGCGCTGTTCGGCATTGATGACGCGCCTCGCCTCGAGGATTTTCGCCTCGAAGTCCGTCGCGTCCGAGTGTTCCGAGAGCCAGCCCGTCGCGACGGTGCGTCCGAGCGCGTTCGGCACGTAGAGGGTAAACCGTCCCTTTACGGACTTGTTGAACAATCGTTCGAGCTCCGGCTTGATCGCGTCCCGCGCGAGCGCGATCTCCGACTCCGCGATGACGCCTCCGCGATGGAGCATCTTTGCGACCACCTGCGGCGTCCTTCCGTTCGACCGTCCGTCGGCAGGTACCGCGACGTGGTAGGCCATCAGCATCATGGATCCAAGCTCGGATGCGCCGCGCTGGCTCAGACGTGCGAGCAGCTCGCGGATCTGGGGGAACTGCGACTGGACGCGTGCGATGTCGTTCGGGCACGACAGCGGCTCGAAGGCGACGAGCGCCTTTGCTCCGTCCATGTCCTCGAGCGCGCGGTCGCACGTCTCGATCCCCGCCTCGAGGGTCTTGGCGAAGGCTCCCTCCAGGACGTCGAACACCTGGCAGGCCGCGCGGACGGAGTGGAACTTCTGTCGGATTTCCTGCGCGCGGTTTCGGCTGTCCATCCAGGTCGCGTGCATCTTATGGATGCGCTCGACGGCGGACTCGTTCGCCTCCCTTGCCTCGTCCATGTTCTTCTCTTCGGCCAGGACGCGGTCGGCGACCGCGCGGAAGCTTGAGAGCGTTTCCTGCGAGGCGTCGGGCTTCTGCGCCTGGTAGAACAGGACGGCCACGCTGAGCGGCCGCCATGCGTCGGACAGCCGGTCCATGAGCGCGTCCCATGCGGCGCGCGTCCGGAGGTATCCGAGGCTGACGCTCCTCGCGAGCTCGTCCAGCTCGGAAGCCGAAACGCGCAGCGCAAGCGACTGTTCCGTGAAGCTCGCGACGGTACGCCCGAGATAGGCGATCGCCGCGGCGCGCTGTTCCGGTTCCGAGAGCGGAGGACGCTCGACGATGACGACGGGCTTCGCGAGCCGGACGCGCAGGGTGTCCAGGCACTTTTCCGTCTTGATCCTGACGTCGCTCGCCGCCTCCTTCGCGCCGTCGATGTCGCCGAGGGCGACGTGCGTCATGGCGGTCGAATCGACCGCGAGGACGGCAAGGGCGCGCAGGTCGGGATCGTTGTCGGCGCAGGCGTTGCGAATCCGCACCTCCTCGTCGCCGAGCTGCTCCGCGAAGAGGACCATGTCCTCGAAGGGGTAGTCCGCATACGGGGCCGGGGCGGGCGGAGCGACGGGCTCAGGGACTGCGGGCGCGACGACAGGCTCGAACGGGTCGGGGCCGTGCGTGAACAGGATCGGCTCGTCGTCGAAGGGCGGGCGTTCCGTCCAGAGCGATGTGTCCGGCCCGTACTCGTGTTCGGGCTCAACGGATGGCACGATCGTTTCCGTTGCGACGACCGCTTCGTCGACGGCCATCTCGTCCGCGTCGACGAACTCGACGATGTCCGCCGGAGAGATCTCCGGGAGGATGATGACGGGGCGCTCGTGGACGACGGGCTTCTGGCCGGGCTGCCAGGTTCCTGGCTGGATCTTGCAATCCTTCACGGGACCGACAAGCCATTCTGTGGCGGAGGAGGCGCGAACGACGCGCTCCTTGATCCCCTTCGCGTCGTGGTTTTTCGGGTCCTGGCTGCGTGGGCGTTTGTTGTGTCTGGCCAAAGGTTCTCCTGGGGTTTTGAGGAAGCTTTCCGGCGCGTGCCGGACGGGGAACGTATCAGAAATTAGGGATGGGGTCAAGCGATGGGGCGGTCGAGGCGACCGGGTTGAAGTTGTTTTCCGCAGGCGCTGCCCCGGGGCAGTCCGGCCTTCGGCATCGTCCTGCCCGTTTCGGCGGTTCGAAGCCAAGCAGTTGGCTTCTCTCTGCGCCTCAACCCCTGCACCCGCGTCACTTTCTCTGCAGGCGGACAGAGAAAGTAACCAAAGAGAACCTTCCGCCCGGCCATCCGCTCCTACGCCAGGACGCGAAAAATTGGCTCGGCTGGGTCGCTCCGGCAGGGCGGCGACCGGGTGGAAGTTTATTTTGAAACATTCGTAGCAATCCGTTGCATGTGTGTAATAAGTAACTAATTCGTTATTCGCAACCCCGCCGTAGGAATAAAAAAGATCCGTCTCAGGGCGAGGCGGATCGAAGCGGGCTGCGGTCGTAGCGGTAGAGGCTGTGCTTGCGGTTGTCATGCCTCCACTCGGCGAGCATGCGGACGAGGGATGCGAAGTCGTTGCGCTCCATGACCTCCGACGAACGGATCATGACGCCGACTTCCTCGGCATCGAATTCGGCGCGGCGCGCGAGGCCGAGGAGGTCTGCCGCGCGTTCGGGCTGAAAGAGACGGGGGAGGAGATCGAGCCGGGCCTGGGGCGCGATTCCGCGGATGGCGAGCAGATGCGAGAGCTCCATGCACACGCACGGGGCCACCTCGCCTCCCCACCAGCTGAACAGGACGAACGTCCCGAAGCACACGTCCCCGGTCCTCATCGAGTTGAGTACGGCCGGATTGCTCTCGAGGCACGGGAGGTGCACGGTGACCATCTGGGCGAACAGGACGATCTTCTCGTCGATGCCCGCCACGTCGATCTCGATCCCGAGGTCCCTGTGCGCATGCGCCAGGTTGCGCTCGATGTGCGGACACACGTCGCTCAGCCCGGCGGTGACCCGCTTGACGAGCGCGACCTTCTGCTCCGTTGCCGTACTCCTTTCGTCCAGGATGGCCTGGGGCTCCGCGTCCGCCTTCTTTCCCTGGAGGATCGCGCGGTCAATCGGAACGAAGGCGTTCGCGTCGAGGACGTGGTCGAACGCGGAGACCTTCAGGGCGACGTCTTCCCGCTTCGTCGTGACGGTCGCGGAGCTCCTCCATCCGGGCAGCAGGCCGTCCAGCGCCATGACGAGCCCGCGCCGGATCGGCGGATCGTCCTTCTTCGCCGGCGCCTTGGACAGCGACGGCAGGATGTTTGCCAGCGTCCGCGCGACGTCGCGGAACGGCTCGTCCGTCCGCGTCGGGATGATCGCGCGGACGTCGTCGTAGGAGAGCGCGGCGAAGAGCGCGGGCTCGGCGAGGAACTCGTCGAGAAGCGCCGGGCTGAGCGCGTCGTCGATCAGCAGCTGGATGATGTCCCCGAGCCGCGCGGTCCCGTGCGTCCGAAGGAGCGTCGCGATCTTGGCGCGCGGCAGGTTCCGAACCTCGGCGGCCTGGAGCAGGCGGCGGTAGTGGCAGAACGGCACGCGCCAGTTTACCTCGGCCCAGAGGTCGAGCGCGTCCGTGATGTCGCGCATCGGGACGTACTCGGCCGTCGTCTTCATGACGAAGCCGCACGACATGTGCCCGTAGATGACCCGGACGATTCCGAACAGGCACCTCTCGAACAGCGCCGCCTGGCCGGCCGGCTCCTTGCCGGCCCACACGGACTTGAACCGCTCTTGGATCCACCGAAGCATTGCTTCGTTTTCCTCGGGATACGTGAATCCCCAATAGAGCCTTCCCAGGAGGTTTTCCGCGTTGAACGCCATGCGGAATTCCGTCATCACGCGGCTGTCGCGGTGCGATTCGAATGTCCTGACGAAGGCGCTTTCGATCGGGATCCCGTCGCGCTTGGCGATGTTTTCCGCCTGGCCGCGAAGCATCTTGTGGATGCGCTTCGCGGTTGCGATGTCTTCGCAGATCCTTTCCTGCACGTACGCGTGCGGATGCATGTCGTACGTGAAGAGCGGGACGCCGTCTGGGATATTGCCGTTGTTTTCCATCTATCTTTCTCCGGTTGAATTGTGAAGGGGCGGTGGCCTACCCTATGCGATCCTTGACCAATTGTCAATGATCTGATAGGTTTTCGCCTTGCGCCGAATGGGTTGGCGTAAGAAAGGAACCATGTACCACAGCCACGATAACGCGCCAAAGAACCGGATGCGGGACGCGTGGATGAGCTTTCTTCCCGAGTCCTTCGACCATGTCCGTCCTGCCCGCGGGCCGCTCAGGCCGATCGGGCTCTACCTTCCCAGCTGGGAAAACCTGGAGCTTACGGGCTACCTTGCCAAGGGGATCGCGCCCGGCCAGCTGGTCGGGGCGGAGCGGGATCTCGATCGCCTTCCCGACGTGATCGACCGCGCGCAGGGCATTCGGCTCATCGCCGGGTCGGTTCTCGACGCGGCCGAAATCCTGATGCGCGAGCGGTCGCCCCGGCTCTGGTTCGCGAACGTGGACCTGGAGGGCGGGTACGACTCGCACGCGGCCGAGATTCTCTCGCTGTTCCGCCTGCTTCCGCCGAACGGCGACGACGCGGCGCACCTGGCCGTGACAAGCTACGCGGCGCGCGTCCATGGCATCGCCAACGGGATCGAGCACGCGAGCAAGTTCGCGTCCGGCATCGACGACCTCGACCAGGTGGTCACGCAGCTCGGGATCATGGAACGGCGGTACGCGATCATCGCGGGGATGCTTCCCTGCGCGGAAGCGAAGCCGATCACGCATTTGTGCCGCGAGCTCGGGTTTCTCTGGTGGCTCGTCATCGGGATGGGCCTCATGGACGGGTCTGGGTCCGCGTATGGAACGTATGACGGGGCGTACCTTCGCGACGCGATCTCGCCCGGCATCCGCAGGATCCGGGACTCGCTGAAGGACACGCGTTCGACGAAGGCGTTTCGCCTCACGCGCGACCGCGGCCTCGCGGAGGCGCTCGGGCGGCGGACGGTCACCATGTGGCCCACCGCGTTCCGGCACTTCCTGTACTACTCGCCGCAGCACCAGCCGATGCAGACCTGGTTCGTGCGGTTCTATGCCGTGGACCACGCGGACGGAAGGACCGTCCAGGACTTGCTCCGCCAGGTCTGGGACCTGGCATTCCGCACCCCCCTGACCTACATCTCGTCCGAAGGGATGGAAGTCACGATCAACAACCCGTAGAGGAGAAGGACCATGCAAGACGCACTGAAGGCGCTGGAAGATACCGCGGAACGCACGCTCGCGACGGCCCGGGAGCTCGCGCTCCTGCGGGGGCTCGCGCGCAAGGTCGGCTTCAACGCCGCGAACGGCGTCCCGAGGGAGATCACGCGCGACGTGACGGAGGACGACAAGCCGAAGATCGTCGCGGCCAACCGCGCCGTGAGCAACTTCGTCTGGATGCAGCACGCCCGCGACGCCGTGTGCGTGGAGCTCGACCTGACGCCGGGCCAGGTGGCGGGAGTTCTCTCCCATGCCACGCGCAGGGAGAACGAGGCGGCCGCCGCGCCGGTTGTCAGCCCAACCGACCGCACGAACCCGGCGAACTGGCCGCCGCGCATCCACGTAATGAACGGCGGCAAGGCGACGGAGCCACCCGCGAAGGGCCACGCCGAGCGCCAGGCCGACGACGCCGACAAGCGCGTGATCGTCGCGGCGCGCATCCAGATCCGCGACGGCGACGCGTGGGACGCCTTCCGCCAGGCCTATGGCACCCACCGCCGCCTCACCACCCAGCAGATCGCCAAGGTCGTGGCCGACCACACCCTCGCGGCGCAGCCCACGCAGCCCGCGGCGCAGGCGTAGCGCTCTCGACCGTCATGCGAATGACGGTCGTTTTTTTTGTAAATCGATGACGGTTTTGGTACGGAGTTCGGATCGTACGGATGTCCGGAACTTCGGATGTGACGGACGGGTACGCGTCAAAGTCCGTATATCCGCAGTTCAGTAATTCCGTACGATCCGAACTCCGTACAAAAACCGTTTCGTAAAAAAAGAACCGTCACCTCAGTGACGGTCAGTGCTTCCTCGTGGCGTCGATGGCGGCGCGGAGCTCGAGGTAGATCACCTGCGCGGGGACGTCGCCGCGGATGAGGTCCGTGACGCACCAGAGCAGGCGCTCGAGGATGGCGGCGGGGTTGGCGTTGACCTGGAAGATCGGGTGCATCGGGTCGAACTGGATCTGGCGGGTCTCCGATTCGCGCGAGTGTTCCACGAGCCTGACGGGCCAGGTGCCCCGGCCGTATTTGAGCAGTTCGACGCGGTAGGGCGTGCCACGGATCACGAGCGGGATCTCGATCGCGCGTCGACAGACGTCCGCGGCGATCACCGCGATCGCGTCGTGCGCGCGCATGTTCGCGTTGGATCTGTCGATCGCGCCGAGGATCGCGTCCACCGTCCCGTCCTCGTACGCATCCGGCGGAAACTCCCGCGCGTTGGTCTGGAACTCCCGCGCCGAGTCCTTGCGGGTGACAAGGATTTCCCCGGTCAGCCACGGAGACCGGAGTGGCGCGAACGCCTCAACCCCTGCGTCGTTCCAGTGGGAAGCTCGTCTCAGAAGGACCTCGCGCAACGGCGCGTTCACCAAGCCGACTTGGAGCATGAGCGGGTGTTCCCGGCCGATCGGCCTTCCCGTTCTGAACTCTGTCCGGAGATGGACCTCTCGCTCGGCAACGACGTCCGGGCCGGCCTTCCCGAGCTTCCACTCGATGCCGCACGCGTCGACGACGGTCACGCGCGCGGCCTGGGGCCGGCTGAGCTTCGACGGGAGCAGCTGGAGGACGGTACCGGCGTGGCGTCCGCCGCTCATCTCGTGGAACATGGCGGTGACGCTGCCGGTGTGCTGCACCTTGTCCGACATCTGGCAGAACCCCTCCGTGCTCGGAAGCCGGGTCTGGTTCCTGCGCGACCCGCTGAACACCTCGAGCCACGCGGCGTGCGGCACGAACGCGAGGCCGAGCCGCTCGTGCGCGGACTTGAACTTGTTCTCGCGCAGCGTCGTCATCGCAAGGAGCTGCTTCTCCGTGAGCTCGCGGCCGTCGTCGGAAATCGACATGCCGCCCTGCGGGTAGAAGACGATGCGCACCTGCTTGGCGCCGCGCCGGAACGCGTCCTTCGCGTGCGCGCAAACCGCGTCGACGAACGCCTCGTACGGCTTTGCCGCCTCCAGGATCGCCCCGTCCAGCCTGTTTCTTTCGGTATCGTCCATCTGACTTCCTTGGAGGATTCGGTCCTCCTGGTTCTACGTTTGCGATTGCCCGTCCGTGCCAGGATTGGCAGCGGCCGGTCGTCGTTGGCGTGAGGGAAGGATAGGGGGGGTGGGGATAAAAGTCAAGGGTACGGAAACGGTTTTGGTACGGAGTTCGGATCGTACGGATGTCCAGAACTACGGATGTGACGGATGGTGCACGGCAAACTCCGTATATCCGCAGTTCAGTAATTCCGTACGATCCGAACTCCGTACCAAAACCGTCATCGTCTTACAAAAAAATGACCGCCACACAAGTGACGGTCAGGGCCAAGGATCACGACGCAAGCACGTCGTTTCCGAAGTCGCGGGACGACTGCTCGTAGATGGGCGAGAAGGCGGACGCCTGGGCCTGGAACGGGATGCCGGTCGCCGGGTCGGTGACGCGCTCGAGCCAGTCGCGGTGGCGGTCGACCCAGCCGTCGCTGCCCGGTCGGAGCGCGGACATGTGGTCTTCCACGACGCGCCATGCCGGGAGGCGTGAGAACGGGCCGTATCCGACGGGACGACCCCAGGCGGCGCACCACTTCATGTTTTGTTGGCCGTAGTTCCAGATCTGGTGCTCGACGTAGTCGTCGAAGTCCGGCGCGTTCAGGGCGCGTAGCCGCTGGCGCCGGATCCATGCGCGGCCCGTCCTCGATGAGAGGAGGGAGAGGCGGATCAGCCGCATGATTCCGATGCCGTCTTCGCGCGTTTCCGGCCCGATGAACCGGTCCATCCAGATCTCGTGTCCGAACGTGCGCGGGCGCAGCGACGGGATGTCGAGATAGACGTAGCACTCGCTGTCGAGGCTGGCCTCCAGCTCGATCCGCACCATGCGGCGCGTCCAGTCCTGGAAGTTCTTTGCCCGGCCGTATCCCTCGCGGAACCGCGCCGTGTGGCACAGCTCGTGCCGCGTGAACAGGTCGGAAAGGACCGGCTGCGGCGCGTACCGCCTTCGCACCGGCACGATGCCGAAGTACGTCGGGAAGTGCCCGTGCGCGTCGAGGGCGGGGTCGTCGCTCGTGAGGACCACGCCGAGGGCCGCGTCCATCTCGCGCATGCGCCGGTCATGGCGTTGCTCGTCGGTCTTGATGAGGTCGAGCGGACGTTGCGCGACGATCGTGGAACGCAGGTTCATTTCGATTCTCCGTGCAAGTTGCGGTAAATGCCGGGTGTGAGGCAGAAGCGGTAGGCGCCGTCGGCGCGGCGGGTGCGGGCGTCGCCCTCGGGGCCGATCCCGAAGAGGAGCACGTTTCCCGCCTTCGCGGACGCGGGGACGATTCCCTGCTCGATCGCGCCGGCGAGGACACGCTCCTGGACGTGCGCGTATCGCCGCGGGAGCTCGCCGGGCAGGAAGCGACGCATGAGCATCGTGCCGAGGGCGAGCGAGAACGGGTTCACGAACCACTTGTTGCCGTGCTCGAGCACGGGGATTGGCTTGCGGCTGAACACGCCGCCGATGCGGTGGTAGTACACGCCGAACGGCTTCGAGAGGGAGAAGACGACGGCCGTCACGTTCGGGTGCTTGGCGAAGTCCCGGACGCGGCTGGCCTTCGTCGCGCCGACGTACGTGACGTCGATGACGACGCGGATCGTCGGATTAACCTCGCGCATCATCTTCAGCCAAAGGTCGAGCCCGTCCCAGTGATCGCCGTCGATGGATGACGGGTCGGACACGAAGAAGACGTCGCGCGCGTCGTACGACGCGGTGAGGCATCCTTCGCGCGGATGGATTCGACGCTCGATGCCGCGGTCGTCCGCCAGCCGCCAGAACCCCTCGTAGTCGCCCTCGAACGTGTTCACGCGGATGCCCGGCATGATGAGTTCGCGCAGCGCCTCGGAGGCACCGGCCGTGGCGTACCCGTGCGGGAACGCGTCGCCGAGCTCGACGGTGGTCCATGCGCGCCATGCGTCGAGGAACAGGCCGGGGAGCTTCTCCTGGCCCTTGTTGAACGCCCGCTCGTACAGCAGGTGGGGTTCCGACGCCCAGAGCTCCTCGACCGTTGCCCGGACTTCCGGGTAGTACAGCGAGTAGATGGTCGGGATCGCGTTTGCGGTCGGTATGCTCGGTTCCGCGGTGAGGGCTTCTTCAAAATCCTGCAGTTCTGTTGGCAAAAGAGCCATGGGTACTCCTGCTCCAGGGAAAAATCTGGAGGGGCGAAGTATAGCGGAAATTCCTTGTTTTGTCAATGGAAACATGGTCGGCGGAAGATTGTTTGCCGCAGGCGCTGCGCCCTGCACCCGCGTTACTTTCTCTGTAGGGCGGGCAGAGAAAGTAACCAAAGAGAGCCGCTACCGCCCGGCCATCCGCTCCTGCGCCAGGACGTAAAAATCTGACTCGCTGCGGAACTCGCTTCTCGCCTGCGGGCTCGTACGCTCAGACAATCCTCGCCCGGCTGAGGCCGCCGTCAGATTTTCACGTCCTGGCTGGGTCGCTCCGGCAGGGCGGCTGACCGGATGGAAGTCTCCTTGATTTTACGGCGCGACGACCACCCCTGACCCCTCCTGCCTATCAGGAGGGGGAACATGGAAAAATAAACGGCATCAGCCACAAACAATTGCGCAAACACCGCCCGGTCAACCCGCCCTGTCGGAATGGCGGATGGGAGATGGGACGTAAAACTTGGCCGGGTCGGTCAGGACGGGCGAGGATTGCCTGAGCGAAGCGGCGCGTCAGGGGTTTGCGTCTGGCGCAGCTAGCGAGTTCCGCAGCCGAGGCCAGGTTTTGCGTCCCATCCCGCCATGGAGACCGGGCGGCGGCTTTCTTTGGTTACTTTCTTTCTCCGCGGAAAGAAAGTAACGCCGTGTGGCGGCCGCCACAAAAAACTTCCGGTAGGTCTTGCATGCCATGCGAAAAAAATACCGCGAAGCGTTGCTCAGCGGCTGAAGAGGAGTCTCAGGAACTCGGCGACGGCGTGGTCGTGGATCGAGCCGGTTCCGGCGTGGACGAACAGCGGGTTGTAGAGCTGGTTGTAGTTCGGGAGAACGAGAATGGGCGGGAGCTGTCCGTCCGCGCGGTTCGCGTTGAGTTCCGAGACGGCGAGCCAGGTGAGGTCCGTGTTGGTCGGGCACGGGCGCTTGCGGTCGCGGAGCCAGGTTTCGGCCCGGCGCAGGTCGGTCGCGAGCGACGCCTTCGCGATCGCGTCGACGAGCGCGCGGAACGCGCGGTCGATATCCCGGGGCTCCGAGACGGCTTTCGTCGTCGCGGTGAGCGCGACCGGGAGCTGGTTCCTGCGGACGGACGAAAGCGTGTGGGTCGCCTCGACGAGATCGGCCTTGAGGCAGTCCATTCGTGCCGCGACGTCCGCCTTGTCGATACCGGGGTTCGGATAGCATCGCGAGAGCATCTCGTTGCGCCGCTCAACCACGCTTGTCCACGTTCCGGCGTTGAACGACATGCGCGTTTCGCGGTCCGCCGCGTACTTTTCCCAGAGCGCGTTCATGACTTCTCCTCGGGCACCTTGCGCACGAACCTGATGATCTTTCGCGGGGACGGGTTCCGCGGGGGGACACGTCCGCGCGGCTCGCTGACGATGGCGACGACGCCGATCAGGGCGAGGATTACGAATACGGGAACGAGCGACGGTATCGCGTACACGAGAAGCGCGGGCACGACCATGGCGAGGGCGAATCCGGCGACCTCCTTGCCGACGGAGATGATCTGGCCACGGACCGGGAGAGATATTTTCATCCGCATGAGATTCCACCTTGGAAGCGGGTGGAATGTAGCAGGCGAGCGGAGGGCTGTCAACGAGTCGACGAGGCGAATCGTCCCATAGAAAAACCCGCTTCGAGACGAAGCGGGAGATGCGGTCATGCCGTGCCGAGCTCGGCGATGAGGCGGTCGCACTCGTTTGACCAGACGACGGACGAGCCGTCGGTGGGCCAGCGGAGCTTGTCGTGCTGGCCGAGGCCGATCGAGCCGGTGAGCGACGAGTCGGGCGCGGTCTGGCGCTTGAACTGCGACCAGTTGAACTTCACGTAGAAGTCCCTGAGCCATCGCAGAATCATGCGGCGGTCGTAGATCGCGTCCTTCACGGAGCGCTCGGCGCGTCCGAACGCGACTTCCGCGAGGAACGCGATGCGCTCCGGTTCCCCGCCGGTGCGGAGGATGTGGTAGAGGAAGAATCCGGTGAGGTCGTAGGGCCCCATCTTGTCTTCCGACGCCTGCGCCTTCTGGCCGGGCTTGCGCTTGCGGAGCTCCGGAGAGATCACCGTGCGCAGGATGCTCCGGAGGGACTTGCGTTCCTCCGGGGTTGCCAGGTACTCGATGAAGTAGAGCACCAGGAACCGCACCAGCGTCTTCGGCATGTTGGCGATGACGTGCCACATGCTCGACTGGTCGCCGCCCTCGGTGCACCAGCCCTTCGCGCCCTCGTCCATGTCGCCTGTTCCCCAGTTGAACCCGAAGGTCTTGAGGACGAGCGTGCGGACGCGGGCCTGCGCGTTCTCGCACTTCTCGCAGTCCCAGCACGGCTCGTGGCCGGTGGCGCGCAGGTCGGTAGCGGCCATCTCGGTGATGTCCACGGTCTCAATCGACGCGCCCATGGCTTCCGCGAGCCGCAGCGAATCGTTCTGGGTGTGCTTGCTCGACCCGGGGCCGGGCATCCGCACCGCGTACATGTGCGTGCGGCTCCAGCCGGCGCGGTCGTAGCCGACGCAGCAGAGGATGAACGCGAGGGCCGAGTCCAATCCTCCCGACAGGCCCATGTAGCCGTCGAGCGGGCGCTCGATGCTTCCCGTGACGTGGATCGCGCGGCCGAGCAGGCCCTGCGTGAGGGCGTTGAACAGCTCCTCGCCCACGCGCTTCATGGCCGCCGGGTCCGCGGGGACGAACGGCAGCCGCGTGAGCGGGCGCCGAAAGTCCTTCGCGTTCGGGACGTAGCCGCGCGCGTGCGTGACGACGTCCCGGTACGGGTGCCTGTTGGCCTCCGCGGCCGCGTTCCAGCCGCCGTCGGCCTGGCGGTCGTGGATCAGCTTGTCGATGTCCACGTCGCGCACGAGCAGCTCGGGCGGGTCCTTCTGCGGAACGGTCCAGCGCTTGGTCTCGCCGAGAATCGCGCCGTCCTCGATGATCATGCAGTGCTGGTCCCACACTACGGAGGAGGTGGAATCCGCGCCGGTGGCATAGAGGTACACCGACTTCTGCCGACCCGAGCTGGCCGGGAACGTCACGCGCCTCCAGCTGTCCTTGCCGAGGATCCAGTTGGACGCGGACAGGTTCGCAATGACGTGCGCGCCGTTGTGCGCGTGACGGTCGCCGGGCGAGTTGCTCTGCCAGCCGTCCTCGCAGATCTCCGCCGCGGTCACGAACTGCGGCTGTTCGTTCTCGTCGAGCACCTGGACGCGGATGTCCGTGCCGATCGGAACCATCTCCTCCTGCCAGTCGAGCTTGATCTCGGTTTGCGAGAGCTCCTTGGCCGCGGAGAAGTAGTCGCCTTCCTGCCATTCGCCGCGCGCGGCGAGGTAGCTCTTCGGCATGATCGCGATGACCTTGCCGTGGCTCACGAACACCGCCACGTTGAAGATCTTCTCCAGCGCGAGCGGCAGTCCGACCACGAATACGGTCCGGCTCGAGGACGTCCGCACGCAGAACGTGCGAAGCGCCTCGAGCGAGGCAACCTGGATCATGCGGTCGCGAAAGGCCTGCTTGCAGTTGTACCCGGAAATTCCGAGCTCCGGAAACGCGCAGATCTGCGCGCCGGCCTCCTCGGCCGCGAATGCCATCTCGATGTGCTTGGTGAGGTTGCCGGGCACGTCCATGGCCTTGGTCCAGAAGGTGGCGAGCGAGACCCGGGCGAACCCGAGCGTCTTGCTGCGACCGCGAACGATGTAGGGCTTGGTTCCCATGTTGTTTTCTCCGAGTGTAAGGTGCTCTTCGTTTCGAGCCCTCGAGCGCGACATGCGCTCGAGGGCTGGAGAAAAGAGTGATCCGAGCCGGATCACGAAGTGCGGCAGACCAGGCCTTCCGGGCCGTCGACGATCACGCCGTGGCAGTTGCCGCGGCGCGCGTCCTCGAATGCCGCGTCGACCATCTCCTTCCGCTGGTCGGGCGTGAACAGCGGGGACGGGAGCGCAAGGAGCCAGACGCTCCTGTCCGCGGTCAGATATTCGAACTGGAACTCCCCGTTGACATGGCAGCCCGGCTGCCGCGTCATCCCGATCCATTCCTCAACGGATCGGCAGGGAACGCAGAAGGGGTTGCGGCGTCGCGCCCACTTGGGAGGGACGAGGTAGAAGGAACGGTTCAGGGCCGTGTCGATCTCGTGGGGAAACGTCGCGTACCAGCGCCGCTTGCCAAGGTGGCATCGCGCGCGGTAGTCGAGGGTGAGCGATGGCCGTTCGGACCGGAATGCCTCGATGGTCTTCGGGACCGTGCGGCCGGCACGGACGGGTTCGACGTGCGTTCGGAACAGCCGATCCCATTCGTCGACGACGGACGCCGCGAGCGGACAGCTCTGAACCGTCGGGTCAAGGAGCGTTTCCTTGAGCGACCCGGGGCTGATCTCGCCGTCCGTTCCCGGGCCGGCCTCGAACAGGATGCCCGGCGCTCCGGACGCGCAGAACGCCTCGAGGACCATCGCGTCGAACATCGGGGAAAGCACGCGCGGATCCGTATCGAACCCGCGGAACAGGATGTCGCCGCCGATGTCCACGAGCACAACGAAGTCATGCGTGGACGCGAGCCAGCGGAACGCTTCCTCCAGACCGCTCGTTCCCTCGGTCAGCGACAGTCCGTAGACCGCGCCGACGTTCAGGTCCCGTTCGGCCCGGGCGAGCGACGCGACCGTTCGTTCGACCATGTCGAGCTCGATGACGTCCACGAGGCACGGCACGATGCGCTTGATTTCCCGGTCGGGAATGGAATCGACGTGCTTGCATTCCGTTCGAGTCAGTCCGCGGTAACGATGGAACGGGCTGAGCACTCCCGCGACGGAGCAGGAATCCCACTCGTACCCTGCCCGGCGAAGCGAAAGCATCGCGAGCGCTGTCGAGAAGATGTCGTTTCCCCCGCCGGTTCCGACGAAGAGGACGTTGCTGAAGCGTGGCATTCAATCTCCTTGGATCCAGCCGCCGAGGATTTCGGCGGCTGGAGAAAAGAGTCCTCATTGCTCGGCGAGCTTCGGAGGACAAGACCGCGACGGTCGCGATCAGGCGAGGATGGAGCCCTTGCTTTCCCATCCGCCGTAGACGTTGCCGTCGGGGCGGAGGACGAGGGTCTGGTAGGTACCACCGCGGAAGTTGTCTCCGCTCGTGGAGACGACGACCTGCACGGCGTGGCTCGGGTCACGGAAGGTCCCTTCGCCGAACGCGAACACCTTGCGGCCCCACGGCAGCGTGTAGAGCTTGTGGAGACTGTGCGGGTTCCCCTTGGTTTCCGCGATATCCGCGATATCGTCCTCGATGGGCTGGATCTCGATGGCGTTCTCGTGGTTCCACGCGTAGACGCGCTCGTTCACCGGGGTGAGCACCTCGGGGCGCCACACCTCGCGGACGACCACGGACTGGGCGCCGAGCTCGCCGGCTTGTCGCACGTACGCGAGCACCTCATCGGTGTTGCTCGCTCCGCCCTTGCAGACCACGAGCGAGCACCGGACCATGAGGCCGAGCTCGCGCGCGAGGGGGATGAGCTCCGCGGCGCTCTGGCGGATGCCCATGAGCTCGCGGTTCCCGTCCTCGTCGAAGCTTGCGATTGAGAGCGTGACCATCGTGAGGCCCGCGTCCACGAGCCCCGCGAGCAGGTGCTCGCGGTTCTTGCCCGGGTGCAGCAGGAAGCCGTTCGTGTGCATGTCGCACAGTGGAAGGTGCTGGCGGACGCTTCGCACCAGCCCGCACAGGTACTCGGGCTTCTCCTGCGTGGGGTCGGCCTTGCCGGTCAGGATCCCGTGCGTGGCGCCGAGCGCCTTCGCGTAGCCGAGCGCGACCTGGAGCCGCGCCTCGGAGCAGTGCTTCGGTTCGCGCGGGTCGATGACGTCGCCCGGGGTGGTTCGCGAGATGCAGAACTGGCATCCCGCGTTGCAGTTCTCGCGGTCGCTCGTCATGATCGAAAGGGAAAGAGCTCGCAGTTGCATGAGGGTATCCTTGCATTTCTTCGGTCCCGGGCGTCGACGATTCGGCGGCCGGGAGAAAGAGTCCTACGTCGCCCCTGAGCGGGAGCTATGGAGGACAAGGCGAGGAGGAGCTAGTCCTCGCCGGCGAACGGGGCAAGCGCCTCGGTGGCGAACTGCGCGAGGGTTTCGCGGAGGGCCAGCGGGTCGCGGATGCCGTTGCATTCCTTGGTGCGCCCGATGACCTTGTGCGCGGTGCCGTTCACCGTGAACGTATCGGCGTCATAGAACCGGTCCGCGAGTTCCGGCACGGCGGCGAGGAGGTTCATCGGGTCATACAGGCGGAACGTTTCCACGAACGGCCAGACGGTCTCGTCGCCCGGCACGCCCGGGTCCTTGTTGCCGGTGGTGGTGCGAACGTACCAGTCCCGGGTCCGCGAGGGCGGGAGCGTCCCGCGGATCGGCGAGCCGATTGGCGCGTGGACCGCCTCCCAGAGGTCGTCCATCACGAGCGGAAGCCGACGCGCGAGGGAGAGGCCCACCGGGTGCCCGATCTCGGCGAGCTTCACGGGAAGCCACGCGGCCATCTGGCACGCGTAGGCCGCCTCGCGCATCACGACCGTGGTCGGGACGCGATTGTCCTGGAGCCAGCGGTAGAGGAACTCGGCCGCGGCCGGGTCGAACGCGTTGTTGGCGGCGTCGTCCGGAACGAGACGTCCGTCGCGCTCAGTAACGCCGCCCATGATGGCGACGTGGGAGACGCGGCTCAGGAACAGATCGGGGCTCGATCGGGCGAGCGCGGCGGCGTCCGTGAACGCGCTATTCAGGACGAGCGTGACCGAGCGGTCGTCCGCTTCCGAGAGGACCCGTCGCATCAGGTCGATCCCCTCGCCCGACAGCTCGGACGCGTCGGCGAGATACGGGACGGTCGTATCGTGCGGGCAGGTTCGTCCCGCGTCGGTGACGGGCCGTCCGATCGCGACCGGGACGCGCCCGAGCCCGAGGGTCTGAAGCGTGCCCTTCGCAAGCCGCGCGCGCTCGATTGCCGGCGCGAGGTTCGCGACGACGCCGAGCAGGCGAATGTATCCGAGCCGCTCGAGCGCCACGGCAAGGAGCAGGGCGAACTCGTCGTCCAGGTCCTTTCCGAAATCGCCGATCATGAGAACGTTGGTTGGGGACGTCATATCTTCACCTTGAGGACTTGAGCGCGGAATGCGATCGAGTCCTGGAGAAAAGACGGAAGCGTCAGCGCTTCCGAAGGAGTCTGCACTCGAGCTCGCGCGCGAGCGTGTAGACGCGGAGGTCATCGTGCGGGCCGGAGAGGAAACCTTGGACGGACATCCACTCGCGATTGGTGACCTCGTGCTCGGCAGCGACGCCGAACGTTTCTCCCGCGTCGAGATGCTCCTCGCGAATCTCGACGAAGGCCAGGGTGCAGCGCTCGGTGAGGATTCCGGGCGACGGGGCCATCGGCCGGCCGCCGTTCAGGAGCTCCACGTCTTCTTCCGTGATATTCGCGCCGGCTTCCTCCTTTGCCTCGGCGACGAACAGCGCCTTCGGTCCGACCGCGCGGTCGAAGCGTCCGGCGACGAGCTCGACGATGGAGCCGTCGGGATTGTCATCGCGCACCATCGGCGCGCGGTTCTGGCGAACGAGGAGGACGCGGTTGCGCGGTCGGTCGTAGAGAAGGCCGGAGCACGAGTCCGTCGATCGGACGACGAGGATCGGTTTGGTCTCATTCCCGCGGGCCCACGCCTCGAGCGAGACGAAGCCGGTGTAGAGCGTTGCGAATAGTCTGAACATGTCATTCCTCGCGGATGATGGCTGCGATCGCTGCGCCGAGCGAAAGGACTTCGAACGGCTCGCGAATGTCGACGCGGGCCGCGGACGGATGCGAATCGGTGACGATCACGCGGGAGAACGGTTCGTTCGGCACGAAGCGGGCTTCGGCAAAGTCGGGGCCCACGAAGTGCGTGGCGAAGCCGATCACGTCGGTCGCGCCCAGGTCGCGCATGAGCTTCCCCGTCTCGATCATCGTCCCTCCGCGCTGGATCAGGTCGTCGACGACCACGACCTTGCAGCCGCGCGGATTCCCGCAGATCAGGCGGACGATTCGCTCGTCGCCCTCGCCGCGAACCTTCGCGCAGATTCCCTGGTCGAACTCGGGAAAGTCGTCGCCGAACCGCTTGTGCGCCCCGTCGTCGGGGAACATGACCAGGGTTTCCCGCTCGTAGAATCCGAGCGTGTGCAGGCGTGACTTGAGCAGCGGGATCGCCGTCTCCAGTCGGACGGCCACGCCGTCGCCGAAGTAGAACTGGATGCCGGTCTGGTGGATGTCGTAGAAGACGAACTCCGCCATGCCGCCGATTCGACAGGCCGGCGTCGCCGACAACTGCCGCGCGTACGTCATGGCCGTGGCGATTTCGCCGGGCTTCCGAACGCGCTCCATCGTCCCGGGAAAGTACGGCGCCACCACGCGCAGCGACCGCGAGCCGAAGCGAGGGATCGCGCAGATGATGCCGGACTGCCGCTCGATCGCGTCGGGCGAATGGAACGACGCGAGGACGCAGACGTCCCTGCCGCGCAGGGGCGACACGATCCTCTGGTCGGGAAACCCGTCCGGAAACCGCCGGTCCCACTCAAGGACCTCGACGTCCACCTGGAACGCCGCGGTCGCCTTGATCGTCCATGCCACCGCCTCCATCTCGGGAGTCGCCAACAAAAGCAGTCTGTTGAGAAGAGCCATTTCTTCACCTCGAGGCAGCGAACGCGGAATGCGCTCGTTGCCTGGAGAAAAGAAGCGAGACGGTCTCGCTCAGACGCGGCACTCCGCGGCGTAGGTGGTGAGGTACTGGAAGACGCGCTTGTATCGCTCGATGTCCTCGGCGGAGCCCATCGCCTTCTCGATGTTGTCCGAGAGCTTCACCGTTCCCACCCACGGGGAATCCGCGTTCAGGCGCGCGGCCAGGACCTTGATGACGATCGAGATCGCGCTGAGGCCGAGGTCGTTCGTGAGAAGCGTGCCCCAGCCGAACGACACCTTGATCTGGCCCTCGAATTCGAGCCACAGCCGGACGATCATCTCCATGTCGAGGCCGTCGCTGAAGATCAGCAGCTTGTCCATGGGGTTGATGCCGTGCTTGCGGTAGAACGCGAGCGCCTTGTGCCCGAACGCGACCGGGTCGCCGGAGTCCTGGCGCAGGCCCTTCCACTCCTCGGCCTGCTTGGCCGTGAAGTCTCGGAAGAAGAAGTCGCTCCCGAAGGTGTCGGTGAGCGCGATCGACAGCGTCCAGCCGTACAGGTTCCACCACTCGCGCAGCACGAGGTTGTGGGAGGCGACGAGGCTCTCGTCCGTGGCGGACAGGATGGCCGCGATCACCATGTAGAGCTGGTGCGCGTTCGTGCCCATCGGCATGACGCCGAAGTCCATGGCAGCCTCGGTGTTCGAGGTGCCGAGGAACTGGCCGGGAAGCTCGTCGCGCAGGGTCTTCACGACGTAGCGCTGCCACGCGCGGTGGAATCTGCGCCGCGTCCCGAAGTCCGTGAACGTGAGCTTCGGATACTTCCTGATGGTGCGGATTTTCTCCCACAGCCGGGTGATGCCGGTCGCGATGACGAGGTCGCGTTCCCCGCTGGACATCCCGCGAAGGCGGTTGCGCGTCCGCAGCCCGTTGATGGTGGCGAGCGCCGGGACCTCCCAGCGCATGGCGAACTTCCATTGGCCGGGAAATTGGAGATGGAACTGCCCGTCCCTTGCGGAGAGGTCGAACGGCGTCATCTGGAACGCCTCGAGGTGCCGGATGTACGGCGTGCGGAACATCCGGTCGCCGTACTCGTCCGTGCCGAGAACGTAGTGCAGCTCCGTCCTGGTGAAGCGACGGGCCTGCAGCCGCGTCAGCTCGTCGCCGAGCTCGTTCTCGCCGACCGATTCGGCGAGCCGTTCCTTCGAGCGGTTCTTCAGCCCGAGGACGACCTCGACGTCCGGGTGACGCTCGTGGACGAACTGTCCCATGGTCTCGGTGTAGAAGTCGTCGTCGAGCATTCCGCCGACGACCGGACCGTCGAGAATTTCCTCGATCAGCCCGCGTTGTGCCATGCACATGTGTGCCTCCTGTGAAAAGGGTATTGTCTTCGGTCAGGCTCCCCACCGGCGGTGGGGGTCCTGAGAAAAGATTCCTCCGTCGCTCCTGAGCGGGAGCTATTGAGGACAAGCCGAGAATGGCTTGAGGGACGGAGGCTAGTGCCTCTCGTGGAGATTGTAGAGCGCCTCGCCGAGCGCGAACGCCTGGCGGGAGTTCGGGATCTGGGCGAGCCATTTCTTCGGGATCGCGCGATAGCCTTCGTTCGCGGCGGCGAGCGAGGCGTACATCCCCACGTTCGTGTCCGTGTCGCCGCCCGCGTTCAGCGTCTCGAGGACTCCGGCGCGGACGTTCGCGGGATGGCGCAGGAAGGTGCCGATGACGAACGGGACGGACTCGAGCGCGTAGCAGCTCGTTCCGGTCGCCTCGCGAAGCGCCTCGGCCGAACGGAGGACGCCGGGCTGCCGGAGACGGCGCAGCCGGTCTTCCACGCGATCTCCGCCGACAGGTTCGTGACAGGTCATCACGTTGAGGAGCGTGTGGAGGAACTCGTCCGGGGCCCATCCCTCGCGGAACGGCCTCTCTCCGATCTCGGCGCGGTGCAGACACTCGCGAATGCACCAGGCCAGGGCGTAGGCCGCGATCCATGCGCGCGGGTTCGGGTGGGTGAGCTCGCCGAGTTTCTGACAGCTTTCCCAAAGCCACCTGTCGCGGCTCTCAAATCGGAGCGACGCGATGGCGAGCGGGCCGACCTTCATGGCCACGCCGTTGCCGCATCCCTTCGCGTTCGGATCCTCGCCCGGGATGGGAGGATGCGGTGTGCGCGGCGGGATTTCGGGGTAGAGGCGCTCGATGCCGCCGAAGTCGAGCGCGCGCTCGATGCGTCGCGCGCCGTCCTCGGTGCTCGATCCCCATCCGTCCGTGCAGCGGTTGAGCTCGAGCACGTGCTCGCGGCCCATGTCGATCGCGTCGAACTCGCCCCTGCGGGCGATGAGCGACCGCGCGACCGCGCGCCAGAGCTGCCAGTCGTCGGACGTTCCGCCAAGCGGGATGCGCGTGACGCTGTGGAACGCCGGCGGCTTGAGCGCGGGGTGAAGCCCCGTGAGCCCGGCGCCGTTCGTGAGCGCGAGGATTTCCTCGGGCGTGATGGTCTCGTGCGGGACGCCGAGCGCCTCGAGGGTGACGCCGACGGCGCACCCGACGATGTGATCTCTGAATGACATGGAATGTCTCCCTGAAAAGAACGTTGTCTTCGGTCAGACTCCCCACCGGCGGTGGGGTTCCTGAGAAAAGATCCGAGAGCGTCTCGGAAGGGTCAGGCTGGAAAGGACAGGTCCTCGATCTTCTGGTCGAGCGTGAGTTCCGGGTCGAAGGCGAGTTCCACGCCGGCGAGCACGCTCTGGCGGATGCGCATGCCGATTGCCGGTCCGTGTCCCAATCCGTCGATGACCGCCCGGACCGGACGCTTTTCCGTTTCCATCGCCTCGAAGGTCAGGCGCGTTCCGTTTGCGAGCAGCTTTGGCGTCCAGTTTCTCGGACGAGCCACGCATCCGGCCGCGAGGATCAGGGACGCGGAGTTCAGCGGGATGAGCGGCGCGCCCATCGAGCCGGCATACGCGCCGGATCCGGCGGGGTTGGATCCGAGGATGGCGTCGGACGTGATCTGGAACGCGCGGGTTCTCCGTCCCTCGACGCCGATCTTGAATCGCGCGGTTTGCTCTCCGGACCGCTCGAGCCATGCGTCCTGGAATGCCAGCCGCTCGTCGCCCCACGTTCCGTCGATCCCCCGGATGCTCACGGCGAGCATCGGGAGCAGGTGCGTGGTGAACGGAACGCCGGCCGCGATGCGCGACTTGAGCGCCTCGGGAGACAGCTCGTTGAGCAGGAATCCCACGTGGCCCGCGTTGAGGCCGAGAATTGGGACGCAATGCCGGTGCGTCTGCCGGATCACGTGTAGCATGTGACCGTCGCCGCCGATCGCCACGATCATGTCGGCGTCCTCGGGCCGTTCGCACTGGCCGGTCAGCCGCCGTGCGCGGCGGACGGCGGCCGGATTGTTCAGGTCCGGGACCACGAACAGACTCGGGCCTGACGGGAGAAGCAGTCGCCCTTCCGTCCGGCTGCCGGGAGCGAATCCGTACAGGCCGAACCGCAGCGCATACTCTGCCACCCGTCGCGAGACGATGTCGCTTGCGTTCTGCCCGGAGGACAGGAGACGCCTCGCTTCCGTGCTCGAATGGTCCGGAATCTCGAACGCCATGACGCGCCCGAGCGTCGGGAGATCGTCGTCGGAGAACGGATACCTCTGCCGCGGAATGACCGCGAAGCGCAGAGTCTGCCAGACCGTGCTGCCTTCGCGCCATTCGCGCTGGATGTCCGACGCGCCGCTTCGTCCGCCGCGGATCAGGTCGGACCCGACCGCGTGCCAGATGTCCGCGCCCGGTTCGCGCCGCTTCCAGTGGCGGTCGAGCTCGACGGTCGTCATGAATTCCGTTCGTTCGAGATCGGACAGGTCGATCTCGACGTTGGGGATCCCGGAAAATGCCATCTGGCACATCCGCGCCCGGTGGACCACGCTCACCACGTTGGTCGTGTGCTTGTCCGGACGGATCCCGCACGGAATCACGACCACGCGGTCAAAGACCCTGGCAAGCTGTTCCGCGGCCAGCCGATGCGCCCGCGTCGGCGGGTTCGCGCTCGTGCCAAATAGGACGATGTTCATGGAAAGGTCTCCTGGTTCCGAGTGACTTCTGTTCGGCGGCCTGCACGGCGCAAGCATCCGGAGAAAAGTCCCGAGAGCGTCTCGGGGAGAGCGGTCAGGCCGCTTGCTGGATCTGGTCGGAGGTGATCAGGTGGACGCCGGCGTCGATGAGACGCTGGTACATCGCGTCGCGGCCCTCGGGGCTGATGCACGGCGAGAGGTCGGTGACGAAGTAGACCTCGAAGCCCCGCTTGGCTCCGTGCAGCGCCGTGAGACCCGCGCAGACGTCGCCCGCGATTCCCCACACCACGATTTTCCTGATTCCTCGGCACCAGAGCTGAGCGCCGAGACCGATGTCGTGCCCGTCGTTCTCCTCGAATCCGGAATTCGAGTCGGAGTGCGGACGGTTGCCCTTGAACCACGGGAGCGTTGACTCGTTGAGGATCTCGGGCTCCACGCGGGCCTCGTCCGTACCTTCCATCGCGTGTTCGGGCCAGAGGATCTGGAAGCCGACCTTCCGCAGGTACCGCTTGAGCTCCCGCAGGGTGAATCGCGCGTGCGCGGCGATCCGGTTCTTCTTCGGGGTCCACCCCTTCACCTCGTCATAGGTGAGCTTGTAGAACGCCTCGTACCCGACGAAGCTGGTGACGATGGAGACGCTTCCGGGCGCGTGGATGTCCATCAGTGCGTACCGGAATTCCCGGCTGAACTTGCGGATCATCCTCAGACCCGGAAGGACGATCTCGTGTCCGCCCTGTACGCCGAGGCCGCCGCCCATCATGAACGTGCGCATGATGTCCACGGATAGGACCGCCCAGAGGACGTCGTTGATGATGATGGGGCCTTCGACCGTACGAACGATCGGGTGTGGTGCCGACATGGAACGCTCCTTTTTGAAGTCTTCTTCCTAGCCGTCCGCGGGATGCGGGCGGCTTGGGTAAAGACTCCAAAGAGTGCCTGATATTAGCCAATTTCTTCGGTTTCGTCAAGGGGGAACCAGAGGAATCCTGGAAAAATGACCAGCCTTGGCAAAAATTTGTCGCACTTCGTGTCCGATCCGAACGAACGGGGTATGTTCATGTAGAAGTTACACGAACAATCGGGCTGGAGAGAGGCGGCCTTGCCGGCCGCCTTCCCCGCGCTTACAGCACCTCGATGTATTCCATGCTTCGCCGTTTGAATGCGTACAGTTCCGCGGGACGGTGCGCGCCTCCCATCCGCTTGGTCCCGGTCCCGACCACGATGCCGAGGTCGAGCACGCGCCGCCGGAAGTTGCGCTTGTCGACGGGCCGCCCGAGGATGATCTCGTAGATCTCCTGCAGCTCGGTCAGGGTGAACTGCGGAGGGAGCAGGCTCCACGCCACGTTCGTGTACTCGAGCTTCGCGCGCAGGCGATCGACGGCCACGGCGACCATGTCCTTGTGGTCGTACGCGAGCGCCGGCAATTTGCTCGTCGGCCACCAGCGCACGTCCGCGTACTTCTCGGTCGTCTTGAGGATCACCTTCTCGCTCGCCACGAGCGCCACGTACGCCACGCTGATCACGCGTCCGAGCTTGTCGCGCTTCGGATCGTCGAACGTCGCCAGCTGCTCGAGGTGCGCGTCGCTCACCCCGGTCTGCGTCGTCAGGATGCGTCGTGCCGCCTGCTCGGTGGTCTCGGCCTGCCCGATGATCCCGCCCGGCACGGCCCACTTGCCGGTGTACGGAACCTTCTTCATCTGGATGAGAAGCGCCATGAGCTCCCCGCGCCGGACGGTAAAGATCACGGCGTCCGTGGCGACCTTGATGCTTTGCTCGGCTGGTTGTTTGGGTTGGGTCATAGGGTGGAGTGTTTGTGTCTGATGTACACAAAGTAACACCGGGGGAAAAGGCTGTCAAGTACGGAGACGGTACGGATACGGTGGGGTATCGGAATTCGGATCGTACGGAATTACGGAACTGCGGATGTTCGGATATCCGTAAATCCGAAGTTCCGAACATCCGCAAGATCCGAATTCCGATACCCCACCGTATCCGTACCCCACCGTATCCGTAAAGAAAATGACCGTCCCCACGGGAACGGTCAGGGCTCAGCCGCGCGCCTTGTCGATGGCTTCGCGGAGGTCGAGGTACGAGTTGGAGACCAGGGTCTTCCGGTCATGCATGCGGTGCAGGAACTCGGCGACGGCCCAGAGCATGCGCTCGCCGACGGCCTTTGATCCGTCGTCCGCCTGGAAGAGCGGGTGGATGACGCTGATCTCGATGGAGCGTCTCGTATTGACGGCGTCGACAAGCTGGACAGGCTCGTCGGACCGAAAGATCTCGGCGCGACATGCCACGGCGTACTGGAACCTGTCGAATCTGAACGTGCCGTTTCCGGAGCCTACCGTCGTCCAGATTCCGTCCGCCGCGCGGAGGATCGCCTGTCGCGTCCCCTCGCGATTCAATCCCGTGAGCAGCAGTTCGGACAGCATCTCGACGAACCCGTTTTCATACTGCGCGTCCGGAAAGTCGTTGCGCGGATCCGGAAACTCGGTTGCGCCGTCGACGCGTGCAATCTCGATCGTTCCGGTCAGCCAGGGCGACCGCACGAATGGTGAGACGTACAGGCCGCTGGTCTTGCCTCTTTGCATCCTGAGGATTGCGCGGCCAAGACGGTCGACCGACATGCGCACCCCTCCGTACTTCAGCGCGAGCGGCTGTCCGTGGTCGAACGAAGCCTTGGGCTCGGGAATCCACACGACGTATTCGCCATCCCCCGTCATGCGCGCCATGACGGAGAGCCGCGTGGCCGTTCCCTTCTCGTCCACCACCGTCACCATCCCCGCCTCGCGAGGGGTGAGCATTGCCGGAAGGCGCTTGATCAGCCGCGCGGCGGTGCGGTCCTGGCGCGGGTCCACGCCGTCGCCGGCGCCGAGGTACCAGAGCTGGATGGCGACGTTGGCCTTCGAGAGGCTGCCGTCGCGCTCGACGACCCTGGGGTACAGCTGCTTGTAGCGCTCCGGCTTCGACTCGTCGTATTCCGCGAAGTTCACCGTCCGCATCGCTCCCGCGTTGTCGACGGTGAGCATCCGCGCGTGGTGCACGCCCGTGAGAGCGAGCGTCTCGTGCGCGTTCCCCGGTTCGGGGGACGGGTTCGTGACGGCCACGAACTGGTCGCGGGTGAGCGGACGGCCGTTGTCCTCGATCATGAGGAACGTGCTTCCCTCGCCCGCGTCGTTGTACGAGATCCTCACGTCCGTCGCGCCGCGATCGAACGCGTTGCGCAGGTGCGCGTTGACTGCGTCCGTGAACGACTTGAACTTGCTGGCCGCTTCGCGGAGAGCCTTTTCGAATGCCGACATTGTCTTCGAGCCTCGGGAGAAATCCGTCCCCCATCGGTCCGTCGCAACGGCACGCGTCGGTTCGCCAGGATTGGAGAAGCCGTCGTTGGTGACGTGGCAGCGTCGGGGTGAGGGTAGTGGAAAAGTGGGCGGGTGTCAATGATGGGTACGGATACGGTGGGGTATCGGAATTCGGATCTTGCGGATGTTCGGAACTTCGGATTTGCGGATGTTCGGAACTACGGACGTACGTATATCCGAACATCCGCAGTTCCGTAATTCCGTAAGATCCGAATTCCGATACCCCACCGTATCCGCACCCGCCGTGTCCGAAAAAAAACCGGCCGGATGTCAATCCAGGCCGGTTATCCCATACGCAATCAGCGTCTCCTCGAGCGTGATCTGTTGCTCCGGAAACCTCGCGCGGTTCATCGCGTACTCGATGCCTACCTTCGGGCCTTCCGGCATGCCGTCGGAGCCGAAGAGGATTTTGACTCCCGCGTCGAGGAGCGGGCGGAACGGGTTGATCAGCCGGAGGTTGTCGCCGAGGCGGTCGCCGTAGTGGTCGAGGTCCCAGTGGAAGTTTGGTTGCATGACGGGGACGGCGCCGAGGGCGAGGATGCGCGGGATGTCATTCGGGCGGACCATCTCGCAGTGCTCGATGCGCCAGCCGCGCGTGTCGTGACCGTCGGCTTTGAGTTCCTCGTAGACGTCGAGCACGGTCGCGACCGCCGCGTCGCCGATCGCGTGGATCGCCGGGGTCGCGAGGCCGAGCGTTAGCGATTTTTTTATGAGCGCGACGCACTCGTCCTTCGAGTGCCGGAGCATCCCGTGACCGTGCGTGTCGAGGTACGGCTCGGTCACGAACGCGGTGTGCACGCCGATGGCGCCGTCGAGGAACAGCTTGAGTCCCGCGACGCGGAAGCGCGGCGACGGGTTCGCGACGGCCTCGACGAGCCGCGGATCGTCGAGCAGGCGCGCGTTCACGAACGCGGTCGTGTCGATGGCGAGTTCCCCGCGACGGTCGAGTTCGCGGTACGCGTCAATCTGGTCCATCGTTGCAACGTGCATGTCGTGCGCCGAGACGACGCCGAGCGTGGAGAGATACTCGTGATACTTCGGGATCGCGACGAGGAGGTCGTCGCACTTCGGAAGCGTCTCGATGGCGAGTTCCTCGAAGTCCTTCTCGGAGACCAGGTGTCCGATCGTCCCTGGAAATTTCTCAGCCGCAGCGGTATTCAACAGCGCCCCGTGGTACGAGACGTTGATCACGACGAGTCCCACGTCCGTCAGCGCGTCGAGATCCGCCTGGGCCGGCGTTCCCCACGTCGATTGGTTCCATCCGTGGACGACGTAGAGATCGCGCGTCGGATTCGCAACGATATGCGCCGCGATCATCGTTCTTGCCTCGTCCCACGTCGCAGCCGCCCGCGCGTCGCATTCCGTGAGGATTCGACATCGGGAGGACGGGTGCGTGTGGTGGTCGGTGTAGCCGGAATCGGGGATGTTCATATCTCAAGCACTATAAAGAAAAAATCCCCCAGAGGCTAGGGGACGTAGAAGACGACGAGGTTGCCGTACCTGCTGGTCTGGGCCACGTCCTCGTTGCTCTTGGCGGAGATGACGCAATGCGCGAGCTGGCGGCCGGCGACGTGCATGCCGAGGTTGACGTTCGAGCGCAGGACGCCGATGGAGTTGGCGCGCGCCTCGGTGGTGATGACCGCGTCGGGGTTGGCCTGTCGAATGAAGCGGATGCTCTCGGCCTTGGCGGCGGTATACATCCCCTGCCCCTCGCAGTCCTTGCGCGTGGCCGCGTCGGAGATTTCCACGAAGTGGATCGGCGGCGCGTTCGGGACCGGGATGTGCGCGATCTCGGAGACGCAGATCGAGGCGATGCGCCCATGCGCGTCGCGGACGACCACCACTTGCGAGCCTGCCGCCATGCCGCGGACCGACTCCTCGGTGAACGGCGTCAGATACGTGGTGTATCGGTCGACGTAGATGCCCACGATGTCCGCGACGTCCCGGTCGGACGGACGTCGCGAGAGGATTTCGACGTGGAGGTCCTCGCGCGGCGCCTTGCGCGGCATATCCATGACGCGTCCGAGCAGGGAGTGCTCGAGCCGACGGACGTCGTCGGAGGGGAGGCGGCTCTGGTGGTTCGCGCCGAAGTAGAGGATCGAACCGACCTTCGGGTGGTTGCGGACCGGGATGATCGCCTCGGGTCGGAGCGGGATCTCCCCGCGCCAGAGAATGGACGGCTGATCGCGCTCGTTCCATTCCAGGCCGTGCGGCCTGTGGACGAACTGAGGGATGTCGCGCGGCTGTCGGCATCCGAACGTGCGGACGTTCAGCCTGGTTCCGAATGTGTTGCGGTTCGTCACGACCCGCAAGAAGCGGTCGAGCTCTGCGTTGGATCCGGTCACGGTCGGCAGGAATCCCTTGGACCGGTCGTTGTACGTGTCGGAAACGATCGAGCCGATCGAACCGATGGAAGGAGCGGAGGAACAGGAAGGATCGCTCATGTGTCACTCATGGGTAGGCTGGAGAGTACGCCGGCGGGCGGGGAGAAGTCAAGAAAGAAAAAGTCCCGGTCCTCGGAAGGACGGGACAGGCTACATGCTGGGCGGCCACTGATCGACCATCCGGGAGATGAGCGTGCGGCTTGGCCAGTAGGCGCGGTCGAGCGCGTGGCTGTTCTCGTCCACGATCCCGACCTCGATCTCGAGGACGCGCAGCTCGACCAGACGCCGCAGCGCGTCGGGGGTTGCGCGGACCAGCGTCTCGGAGACGCCGAGCCAGTTGTTCTTCGCGCCTCCGCCCAGGTCGAGCGAGACGCCGACGACCTGGGCGAGCAGGAGCCGGTCGGCCGCGGTTAGTTCCTCGGGTGACGCGTCGAGGATGCGCGCGAGGGAACTATCGCCGGATCCGCAGAATCGCGGGCCGATCCTGTACGCGCGCAGGGAGTCCACGTATATTTTCGCGCTGAGAGCCGGACTGAGCAGAGAGATCATCGGTTCCTCCATGGGGGTGTCGACCGGCAGCGGTCGGACGACAAGATGATGATACGGTTCGGACGAACTGTCAACGGAGCGGACTGATTTCAAAAAAAGAAGCCCGCGGAGTTACGCGGGCGGGACGGAGACGATTTCGGCGTCGCCGGCCAGGCTGTCGGGCGCGACGTCGATGCGGTCGACCGTGAAGGTCTCGGACGCGAAGTCAGAGACGAAACGATAGGCGACGCGCCATCCGCTCGGGCTGCGCGGGCCATGCTCCCAGCCGATGAACTGGACGCCCTGGTCCACGGTCGTCTGATCTTCGTCGGACTTCGGGCCTCGGAAAAGGACGATGTGCTCGACGACCGAGAGGCACAGGTCCCCGTAGAGGTCGCACCGGATCGTGATCATCCGCGCGCCCTCGTGGAGGCAGCCGCGCAGAAGCAGGTTCGCGCGGTCGTCATGCTGGCAGTTGTCGCCGAAACGTCCAGCGTGGCGTTTCAAGGTCATGCGGTTGCTGGCATTCATCAGCGGTCCTGGTACGTTGTCAGTCATCTTCGTTCTCCTGGAAATCGTCCGGCCGTGGATCGGTCGGAGGGCACAGTATGCCATAAAATGGCGGAAATGTCAATGAATCCAAGCGGAAAGAATTGACAGTCGCGCGCGACCCGCGTATAACTCGCGCCAGCAAGAGGCATGCATGCGTACTAGTGAAATGGACAAGGATCAGCGGATTGAGGAGACAAGGAAGTTGGTCGACGCGACGTTCCGCTGTCTGGTGGACGCGCCGGACGCGGTCATGGTGCGCGCCGTGGTCGGTTCGTACTCCGTCGTTTTCGAGGTTTCCATGGCGGAGGCCGACAAGGGCCGCGCGCTCGGGACAAGGGGCGCGTACAAGCGACTTCTCGAAGAACTGCTCCGTCCCATCGGCGGGAACCACTGCCTCCGCTACATCATCGACCGCATCGAATAGCCCGCGCCTCCGACCGTCGTCTCGACGGTCGATTTTTTTTGGATAAAAAAGCCCCGGGCAAAGCTCGGGGCCGAAGTTCAGACTCAGGTGATCGTGGCGTCCCGAACGTATGCGAAGTACGTGAGGACGGTTACGATCGCGCGATACACGTCGGGCGGGTGGTGTCCGCGTGACGTGACGGCGCAGCGGCGGTCGTCGTCGACGCGCAGGAACCAGTTTCCCTGGCCTGCCAGGTCCCACTTCTTGTCGTCGGGAAACCTGACACTGTCGGAGGCATCCGGGCCATAGATGATGCCGCCGATCCATGCGGCGAGAGTGGCGGCTGGGAAATCGGGAGGCAGGGTAAAGACAATGGTGATCATCGGGGTTTTCTCCGTTGGAAAGAAGTTACGCGCCCTGTCGGATGAGGCCGGTCAGGTGGTCGGGCGGGAAATGCTGGAGACGGGAAAGGATGCGCGCGATCGGATCCCTGATCGACGGGTCGGCGGTAGCGTGCGAAAGGACGGTCGTGAAAATCTCACGGGCCTGGCGTTGAACGTCCTCGGGTTTTTTCCATCCGACGTCGAGGCCCCAGAGACTGTCCGGGAAGTCCGCGGGTGCCTTGGGACATTCCGCTGGCCGCCACTTCTTCGCGGAGGCGACCACGAACGCGTCGGCGCGGTCGATCCCGTGCTTCGAAACGACCTGGGTGACATACATCCAGATTTCCATTGCCGGGACCGCGTCCTTTGCCCCCAGCCGAGTGAGGCGCGTCATGACGGCGAGGGACAGCCCGTCCATTCCCGGACGCGTGTCGGCCTTGGGACGGGACTGTTCCGATTCCGCTTGGCGAACGAAGTCGTCCTTCGTGGCGACTCCGTGGAGTTCAAGATACGTTCCAAGCGCCAGATAGCGAGGATCGGATCCCGCGAGCAGGCGGCCGTCCTTTGCGATTGGAACGATCCCGTCGCGGAGATCGATCAGCCAGTTCCGATGGACTCCGATCTCGTCGGCGAGCCGAATCATGCTCAGGCCGCGCTTGGCCCAGAGGGTCTGAAACAGGTTTTTGACGGTCATGCGCTCTCCTTTGAAAGAACGTTGCGCGAGTGTGCGGGGAAACGGGCGGATTGTCAATCGTCGCGGCAAAGAAAAAACCGACCACGCATGGTCGGCTAGTCGAGCTGATAGATTTCGCCGACCAGCCCGTCGCTGACGATGCGAAGGCGGACCGGGGTGCGGGGCCAGGCGTCGCGGGGCCACTGGCCGAAGAGGGAGCCGTGGGCCCTTGGGGTGCCGATGAGGAGGCTTGCGTCCTTGGCCTTGGTCGCGCGCGCGGCCGTTGCCTGTCCTCCGCGCCAGCTGCCCGGGTCGGTCCTCGTCCCGTGGCTCGAGTTCACGAGCGGCCGGAGCGAGACCTGGCCGACGGCGCCGATGAGCGCGACGCCGAGCGCGCGCAGGACGCTTTGCTCGGACTTCGGCACGCTGGAATCGGACCAGAGGACGATCTTTCCGGCGAGTGCGTGGCGATGCGGGTGGTCGTCGAACCAATGTTCCCGCTCGGTTCCGTCTTCGCGCGCGATCGCGCAGGCGTCCATCTCTATCTCGCGGTCCTTGTCGCGGTCGCCCATGACGATGGACTCGCCCTCGCACGCGCCGGGCTTGCTCACGCGGCAGCTTGTCATCAGCAGTCGTCCGTTCCGCGGAGGCGTTTCCGTCGTTCCGCGCATCGCGCTTGGCGACGGGCGGAGCTGGACGAGGATCCAATTGAACGGATATTTGGGATGGATGACCATCTCAAGCTGAACGCCGTAGTTGATGCCGATGCGCCGCAGCCCGGCGACCAATTCCCGTGCGAGGTCTGGCATCGCCACGTCGAGCTCGCCGTCCGCGAGGGCGATGATCGCCTCGCCGGTTTCGGCGTCGTACAGGCCGAACGTCGCCTCGTTGTCCCACGTGGCCGAGGTGAACCGCGTCCCCCCGCCCTCGTTCGACGTCCCTCCTCTCGCGACGCGGACGACGGCCTTCCCGAGGAGATGGCTCCAGCCCACGTCGACGACGCAGCCGTAGCCGTCCGCCATTGACTGGACGACGACGGGAAGACGGTTCGTCGCGACGCGTTCCCGTAGGGCCGCCTTGATGGACACCTCGTCGGTGCGGCAGCGAACGCTTCGCTCGACGCCGCTCCGTCCATCAAACCAGTCCTCGTCGCGGCCGGAGCTTCGGACGATGACGCCCCACGGATGGTATTCCGAAAGCCAGAGTGAAATTCCGAGATGGCGGTCGGCGAGGCTTTCGGCGTTCTCGTTCATTCCGAACCACTTGGGAACGTAGAAGCGCGGGTTTCCGTCCGCCAGTTTCCGACACAGGGTGAGGCCGGTTGCCTTTCCGCCCATTGGCTCCGCTCGTCGCGGGCGTGCCTTGTCGTAGTTCCAGGCGTTCATGTCGAACGGTCGATTTTCCATTGAGTTCTCCCAGAGAAGGAATCCACGGCAACGTGCGCGCGGAGGGAGGATGGTAGGCGATTTGAGGGGAATTGTCAACCGTCGCGGCAAAGAAAAAACTCCGAGCGATGTGCCCAGAGTCAGAGTCCCTTGAAGAACGTCACGGCCTGCGATGCCGCGTCGTGTCCGCCGGTGAGTTCCATGAGGTCGAAGAGGGCGAAGACGAGGATCCCGTAGCCGAGGATGGCAGCGGCGGCTTCGCGCGGGGTGAAGGCCAGCTCGGCGTCGGACCGGTTTTCGGCATGGTCATGGGTGAACGATGCGGCGGCCTTTCGGTCATAAAAGAGGCACATGGCCGAAAACGTGTCGTGCTGCATCGTTCCGAAGATGTCCTTGTAGTCGCCGTCAAGAAGTTCCGCGTCTGTCGGCTGTGGCATCGTGAACGAATTCGATGCGGAGGATGCGTCCCAGTGGTGGCGAACGCGCTTGGCCGCCTCCTCCCAGGATGACAGCACCGTTAGAATCTCGATAACGATCTGCGCGTGCAATCGCGCTTGTTCAGGAGCTTTCGCCGGGTCGTTTTTTACCCGTTCGAAACGAGCTTGCGCGTCCGCGCCCTTTTTTGCAATTTGCGCGTTGCGCGCGAAAAACTCTGTGACCTCGTTTACGGTCTCGGCATTCAGAGAGTCGTCCTGCCAGCGAGTGAGCTCGAGCAGAATCACGTCGATCTGGCTTGTGTCCGGCGGAAGGCCGAGCGCGACGGAGAGCTTGCGGCGGAACTCGCGGTGGTTCGCCTGTTTCCAGATGGCGGTAGGAGACGACGCATTTTTGCTCTTCCTATAGCGTCGTCCCAGCTCCTCGCCGAGCCCGAGCGCTCCGAAGAGGACGAAGATGCCGTATCCCTGCGACGAGCAGTAACCCATTCCGAGGAGGGTGATCGCCGCGAAAAGCCATGCGCCGCGCCTTCCGGTCAGTCCCATGCCGAGCGCGCGCATGACGCGGCCGCCGTCGAGCGGGTGGACCGGGAGGAGGTTGAGCAGGTTCACGAAGGCGATCCAGCAGGCGGACACCTCGAACACCTTTTCCCCGGTCGCCTGGTACAGCGCGAGCGGGACGAGCGCGGTGAGGAGCCCGACGGCGGGTCCGGCGAGTGCCACGGCGGCCTCGTTCCACGCGTTCGCGAACGCGCTTTCCACCACGGCCGCACCGCCGATGAGCGGGATGAAGTAGAACCCGCGCGTCACCATGCCGAACCGGCGCATCATGAGCACGTGGCCGGTCTCGTGGAGCGCGAGCGTGACCATGAGCAGGACCGCGAACCGCGGATCGAGCAAAATCGCGTAGGTGCCGAACGATGCCATCGCGAGCCCGAGCTTGAGTGTCGCCGCGCTCTTGAACAGCTTCGCGAGCACGGTTGCCAGCTTGATGAGCAGCGGAAACACGAGCTTGCCCGCCTTGATGGCCAGGGCGATCCACGACGGCTTCAGCTTCGAAGGAGATTCCATGCGTCCTCCTGTGAAAGGAACGTTGCGCGAGTGTGCGGGGAAACGGGAGAATTGTCAAT
>CAIMOJ010000016.1 GCA_903843045.1 Candidatus Uhrbacteria bacterium | reverse complement strand
TCATGTGGATCTGGAGCGTGCGCGCGGTGGTCGGGCAGGGGGTACAAGGGTCGCGACAGGTGTTCTCGGACGTTTCGGCCACGGCCGGCGCGGTAAGGAAGCAATCGGCGCCGGATCCGGAGACGATCGCGTCGATCAAGGAAGGGCTGAGGAACATCGTGACGAAGAAGGCTGTCGGGACGGAGACGCCGGTGACGGCTCCCGCCGGGGATCCGACCGTGGACGCCGTGGCTCAGTTGATGAAAAATGACGTTGAAACGTATGGGCAAGAACCAAAAAATTGAGCCGGCGGTGGAAGACAACATGCTCGGCAAGATCGAGAACCGATCGATCGTCGAGGAAATGAACACGAGCTACCTCGACTACGCCATGAGCGTCATCGTGGGCCGCGCGCTGCCGGACGTCCGCGACGGGCTGAAGCCGGTTCACCGTCGCATTTTGTATTCGATGTGGCAGACCGGGCTCCGCTCGAGCGCCAAGTTCAAGAAGTGCGCCACCGTGGTCGGAGACGTGCTCGGAAAATACCACCCGCACGGCGACAGCGCCGTGTACGAGTCGCTCGTGCGCATGGCGCAGGATTTCTCGCTCCGCGACCCGCTCATCAAGGGCCAGGGAAACTTCGGCTCCCTCGACGGCGACCGCGCGGCTGCCTACCGCTACACGGAGGCCAAGCTCGCGAGCATCTCGGAGGAACTCCTTTTGGACATTGAGAAGGAAACGGTCGACTTCATCCCCAACTTCGACGGCACGCACAAGGAGCCGAAGGTGCTCCCGGCCAAGCTCCCGAACCTGCTCATCAACGGCACGGTCGGCATCGCGGTCGGAATGGCCTCGAACATTCCGCCGCACAACCTCGGCGAGGTGTGCGACGCGGCCCTGCACCTGATCGAGAACCCGGACGCGACGTCCGACGACCTGACGGCGTTCGTGAAGGGCCCGGACTTTCCGACCGGCGCCATCGTGTACGGCGCGAAGGACCTGAAGCAGGCGTACGCCACGGGGAAGGGAGGCATCGTGGTTCGCGCGAAAACGGAGATCGTCGAGGACAAGAAGGGCGCGTTCTTCATCTTGGTCCACGAGATTCCGTACCAGGTGAACAAGTCCACGCTCCTCGAGCGCATTGCCGACAACGTCCGCGAGAAGAAGATCGAGGGGATCCGCGACCTGCGCGACGAGTCCAACAAGGACGGCGTGCGCATCGTCATCGAGCTCAAGAAGGACGCGTACCCGAAGAAGGTGCTCAACCGCCTGTACCAGACCACCCAGCTCCAGGAGAGCTTCCACTACAACATGCTCGCGCTCGTCGACGGCATCCAGCCGCGCGTCCTCTCGCTCAAGATGATGCTTGAGGAGTATCTGAAGCACCGCCGCGAGGTGGTGAAGCGCCGCACGCAGTACGAACTCACGAAGGCGTTGGATCGCGCCCACATCCTCGAGGGATTGCGCATCGCGCTCGAGAGCATCGACAAGATCATCGCCACCATCAAGAAGTCGGCGGACAAGGACGAGGCCAAGGTCAACCTGATGAAACAGTTCCGCCTGTCGGACTTGCAGGCCACCGCTATTCTCGAGATGCGCCTGCAGCAGCTGGCGAACCTGGAGCGCATCAAGATCGAGCAGGAATACGACGAGAAGATGAAGCTCATCAAGGAACTTGAGGCGATCCTGAAGTCGGAAAAGAAGATGCTGTCGGTCATCGCCGTCGAGATCAAGGAACTTCGCGAGAAGTACGCCACGCCGCGCCGCACGCAGATTATCTCGGGCGGGGTGAAGGAGTTTTCCATGGAAGACGTCATCCCGGACGTCGCGACGATGCTCATGATCACGCGCGACGGCTACATCAAGCGCATTCCGCCGGACACGTTCAAGACGCAGATTCGCGGCGGCAAGGGCGTCGCGGGAATCACCACGAAGGACGAGGACGTCATCGACCAGGTGTTCACGACGACCACGCACAAGGACCTGCTGTTCTTCTCCAGCCGCGGCCGCGTGTTCCAGATGAAGGCGTATGACGTGCCGGAGGCGGCGAGCCGCACGGCCAAGGGCCAGGCGCTCGTGAACTTCCTGTCGCTCGCGCCGGGCGAGAACGTCACCGCGACCCTGTCGATGGACGACATGGAGTCGTTCAAGCACCTCCTCATGGTCACGACGAAGGGAACGATCAAGAAGACCGACCTGAGCGAGTTCGAGAACGTCCGATCGAACGGCCTCATCGCCATCAAGCTGAAGGACAACGACAACCTGCAGTGGGTCCGCCCGACCACCGGGAAGGACGAGATCGTGCTCGTGTCGGAGGCCGGGCAGGCGATCCGGTTCAGCGAGAAGTCCGTGCGCTCCATGGGCCGCGTGGCCGCCGGCGTGCGCGGGATGAAGCTGAAGGGATCGGACACCATCGTCGGGATGGATATCATCGAGGAGGGAAGCGCCAAGAAGGCTGGCCTCCTGCACCTGCTCATCGTCATGATGAACGGCTACGGCAAGCGCTCGGACGTCACCGAGTTCAAGCTCCAGGGCCGAGGCGGATCCGGCATCAAGGCCGCTGCCGTCACGAAGAAGACGGGCCAGATCGTGGCCGGGTTCATCACCAACGCCAAGGACGACCGAGACCTGCTCGTGGTATCCGGCGCCGGCCAGGTGGTCCGCTCGAGCCTCTCGTCGATCTCCGTGCTTGGGCGCGCCACGCAGGGCGTGCGCATCATGCGGTTCAAGAAGGAAAACGACACGGTGGCCACGTCGGTGATTGTGTAGTATAAACGGCCCGACGTTACGTCGGGCCGTTCTGATATGACCCAGATCGAACTCCATCAGTCCATC
>CAIMOJ010000015.1 GCA_903843045.1 Candidatus Uhrbacteria bacterium | reverse complement strand
TATGAAACACCGCCGCTCCCCCATCCTCGGAGTCACCCTTCTTGAGACGATCCTCTACATCGCCCTCCTTGCGATTATCTTCCCGCCCACCGTCGCGGCTCTCCTCCGCCTCTCGCAGGAAACGAGCCTGTACGACGTCCAGCACCGCATGGACGCGCAAGCCGGCACGGTCCTTTCCCAGCTCACGATCGACCTCACGCAGGCCAGGTCCGTCTCGGTCAGCCAGTCCACGCTCACCTCGGACCCGAGCTCGCTGCGCTTCACGGACTCCGCCGGAACGACGGTCATCGTCGACCGCCCCACGACGACGGTGACCCTCAACGGGGGCAGCCAGACCATCCGCCGCCTCCGCATGCAGCGCGGCAGCGCCGCCCCGTTCTGGCTGACCGACCCGGACATCGACGTCTCGTCGTTCACCGTCCAGGCGGTCCGCAACGCGTCGAGCGTCCTCACCGGCCTGCGGTTCCACCTCTCCGCCGTGATGCCGAACGCCTCCGCCAACCCCCCGTACCGACGCGCCGACTTCGTCTCAGACGTGACGGTCGGGCTCCAGCCACAAACGACCGAAACGTAATATGACACTCTCCCACCGCCACCATCCGCGCGGGGCCATCCTCCTCTCGCTCGTCCTCATCCTCGGCGTGGTCGGCACCGCCGTCCTGTTTCTGCTCGCCCAGTCCAACCTGAGCGGAGTCACGGACACGTCCGACCAGGGAAAGTCGCTCACCGCCCGCGCCGTCGTCCTCGGCTGCCTCGACGAGGCGCTCATCCAGCTCTCAAAGAACGCGTCCTACTCCCCCGCAACGATCGTCACCCCGACCGCGACCTGCACCTCCACGGTCACCAACACCGGCGGAAGCAACCGCACCGTCCAGCTCGGCTACGCGTCCGGCGCCGTCACCCGAAGGATCACCGCGACCCTCTCCGTCAGCCCGGTGGTCGTGACGGGGGTGATGGAGCAATAATCAATTGACCCCACAAACGAAAGCCGCCCGGAAATATCCGGGCGGCTTTCGTTACGATGATGCGTGCTCAGCAAGCCCGTCGATCATTCCCTTGATCTTATAAAAAAGCTTTCGATCGTGAACGCGAATTTGCAGCGTGCCATTTGGAAGAGACTGTTTGGGTCGAATGCGCTTGCTCGCTCGCGATACCTGGACGGTCGTGGAGATCGCCGACGGATCAATTCCTGTGACTCGTTGCCAGTATGCTTTCGCCGCGATTGGGGACGTCGTATCGTGAACGATCATCTGCGCGCGAATCTTTTCTTCCCTGATGCCCAGGACTTCGCGAAGGAACCGCAGATAAAATCGGATCATCAGCGGATCTGAATTCGTCAAAACCGCCGTGATCGAACGGCCGTCCCCCGTACTCTTTGTTCCCTCGCCCCAATAGAGCGCGGCGGCGACCAGGAGAACCTCCCTCTCGCTCAATTTTCCGATGCGGTTGTTTCCGGCTTCAAAGACGTCTTTGTTTTCCAATCCGATCCTCTGGGTTCGGTCGGCATTGAACTTCAAAAGACCCCGTTTCCGCGCTAGCTCCTTGTTTTTCTTCAGTCGATCCTCGGCTTCGGCGGAAAGTTTCAAACCTTTGAACCAAACGCTCAACGTCCCCTTGGAAGGAAGGTTGAGAGCTTTGCATATTTCGCCGTAACTCCTTCCCTGTCGGCGCAACGCGATGGCTTTGTCCTTATCGTTTCGCATAAAACTTATGTCCGGCTTTTTTCAAAACCTACTCATTGGTACAATTATACAATATTTCGCGACATCTTGACGATACTGCCAAAATCCAATATCATTCCGGCACGCACGGCCTCATCGTCTAATGGTTAGGACGCCAGGTTTTCATCCTGGTAACCGGGGTTCGACTCCCCGTGGGGTCACCAAAGAAGACCTTCCTTCATGGAAGGCCTTTTTTGTTTCAAAGATCAGCGAAGTTTCCGGGGTTCCAAATGCCACCCCATCAAATTGAGGAGATCGTTCGAACACTAGCTTCTGCAAACGGAGTTTTGTGTCGAGCTTAGCCGTCACCCATTCTTCAGAAATATTCCGGACAAATTTGAAAACTTTTGTCAGTACGGTATCCATATCACACTCAATCAGACGGTTCTCCTGAATGAGTCTTTCGAACTCACTGATCTGGATATTGATCTCAGTCTTCTGTTTGATGAACTCCTCATCTGAATACAGGCCGCGACGCTGGGCGGCAAAAATCTCTTGTCGCTCACCTTCTAGCCGCTTAATAGCGTTACGCGTACGCTCCTGCGTCTTATCGAAGAGCGCGTACTTATTCTTCCATACGTCGAGTACAATCACTTTAAAGAGGTCTGCATACTCCTCTGAGGGAGCGATTGATGCAAGGAGCTCAACGAAACGTGCTTCAAAGTCTTTTTTACTAATCGACTTAGCATTCATACATTTCTTGGCACCGTGATGATAGTAGGGATACTTGGTTCCAAGCTTACCCGTTGAGAAACTTCCCGTGAGGGGTACGCCACAATTTGCGCATGTAACAAAATTCCGTAATGGGAAGTGTTCCAAACGTGAAGAGCGATATTTCCGTCCATGCTTAGAATGAAGGATCACATCTTGTGCCTGCGCAAAAAGCGTTCGGGAGACCAGCGGCGAAAAGGAACCCGGTTGGACGGCGCCAAATGATTCAATGTCCCCTTGATAGACAGGGTTGCGGAGTATATTTGAAACAAACTGCATTGTGGGAGTATGAAGTTTACGAGTCTTCACGCCTCGCTCAGCGAGTAGCTTCGCCAGACCCCCAAAAGTATACGTTCCTTTCACCCACTCTTCGAAGATCATCTCCACAATTGGAGCGATTTCAGGATCAGGAACAATATTGCCGCCCTTTTTATCTCGTTTGTAGCCATATGGTTCTGCCCAAACCCACAATCCTTGTTGTACACGGGCAACCATCCCATTTCGCGACCGTTCAGCACGAACTTCATTATCAAGCTGTGCTGTTGCCGCCAAAAGAGTCTCAACAAAGCGACCCGATGGCGAGTCATTGATTTCCTCGGATACTGAATAAACTCGTACGCCGCGCTTCGCGAAACACGCCTTTAAGACCAAGTAGTCCTCTGTTACACGCGAAAGACGATCGATACGATAAACAATCAATGCCTCGATCTGTTTGGAATGAGCATCAATATACGCAATCATTTCCTTCAATTTGGTACGGTCGGCTGTTTTTGCGCTTTCGCCCTCTTCATGGAAAATATGATCGATCTGATAACCACGTTTTTGTGCATATTCTGTGCAAAGACTTTCTTGTACGGGGAGACTATTCCCCTCACGTACCTGCTCCATGGTGCTAACACGGCAATAGATTACGCATTTTTTACTCATACGCTTTCATTATCATTCTTCTGAACGGAATCGTGAATACCCACTAAGTTATTTGGAACCCCTACTCCACCCATTACTGCATCAAAAGCGATTTCCGCGAGCAGATACAACGCATCCCGAATTTCCAAAACTTCCTCATCCGACATTGGATGAAGTTTTTTGGAAAAGGTTCTGCATTGTGCTGCAGTTACTCGCATGATCGTATGAATTAGGACGCAATCAAAATGGGGGGTGAGCCCCTTAGCCCACCCCACGCATATTTGTTAGAACGGGCTTTCCTGCGGCGGTCTCCCTGCGTGAATGAACGCAGATTCATCTCGCGTTTCACAAACACCGAGTACTACACGCGTCTCCTTGCCTCCAAGTGAACGCCGCGCATCACTGGTAACTTTTCCGCGGTATACGTTGTTGAGATCTTTAAAGAAGTTTTCGCTCATTTTCGGTGGTCGCTTGTTTGTGTCACACCAAGCTTTATACCTCTCATACATGACGGACTTGACCACATATTGCTCGTCGCCAGTCACTGTGTAATTTTCATTCACAAACGTAAGGACGCTGGATTGTTCTTTCTCGAACTTCTCACCCATTGCACGTACCGAAACAGGAACGATAAACTTATATTTACGATCGATAATCCGTTTCGCTCCCTCTAACGCCCAGGCAAAAATGCCGCCAAGCTCCTCCTGGAGTTTTGTTTTGAGTTCTCGATCGCGCTCATCTTCGGTGAAGTATCGAGAGAATGGGATAATAAGCACGCGATCACGAATAGCTGGGTCAGTGCTATCAAAAATAGGAATCTGATTTGTGGCGAAGAGAAACTTCACTGATGGTCGAAGCTCAAACGGATCCCGATACTTCTTTTCGACTGTGACAGGATCTCCGGCCACAAGACTTTTAAACAAATCCGATTGAATGTGCTTTGATTCTTCTTCTGATGCGATATTAATCTTCTTTCCAATAAGATTTGATGCCGAAAACTGACGTGTGGTGAGCGTCTGAATCGTCATATTGGCAATGTAGCGCTCACCAATCAAAGAACGTAGCACATCAAGCAAAACAGACTTTCCATTTCGTCCTGATCCGAAAAAGAAAAAGGTGGCGTGAGCGGCGATAGAACCTGTAAGGCAGTATCCGAAGATCTCCTGAACGAAAGCGGCCAATTCAGTGTCTGGAGTTTTGCCATCTTCCTGGACCAATACCTCCTCTAGAAACCGCTGAAAACGAGGGCATGCGGGCTTCTCCTGGATAACACCCGACGACACGTTGAGCTTGAAAAACGAAGGAACTTCTGGAGTAGCTTCTGTCAATGAAAAGTCATTCAAATTAAGAATCTTTCCATCAGCAAAAGAAACAAACTGGGTTAAGGACGTATCATTTACGTTCTTGTGATCGAGACGCAGTCCGAACAACAACCCCTCAACACGCTTCTGGCAGATGTTGAAACCACGATACAGGGTGTCGGCTGCCTTTGCTTGCTTAAGATAGTCCCAAATAATCTGCATCACTTCATGGTCAGGTACGTGGCGATACACGTCTTCCTCCCAAAGATAGAATGCGTTTTCACCCTTCACGAAAACAGCGTTCTTCGAGAAGTTAACCGGGGCTGAGGAGACAAACTTCGCAATGAGCTCGTCGTCGGGGACTTGTGACATAAAAGAGAGTTAGAATTTAGTGTTTCCACCATATCTAACCCTCTCTAATTCTGCGCCTCTGGCATGTTACTTCATCCTATACCAGTCTATATCGTAGTGGGTGATTCGGAATTTTCAAACTTAAAATCATTGTTTCCGCTTTGAGGGAAAAAGTCGTTCCGATATTCTGGGTGCTTACGAAATAAATCGTTTAACAAGGTACGGAATGACCTTTTAATTTTGATATTAGCAGGCATCTCGGCACGTGAAAATTTTCCAGAATGGCCTCCTCCAAATTTAGGATCAAAGATCCAAATCAATAAATCATCCAATTGAGAAGCAATGTCGGTTTTATATATTTCCTTATCGCCAACAAAGACCCGCCCAGATTGATCTCGGTACATTCTGTATTTCCTTACAGAAGTAGCCACAGTTTCAGGGAGCGTGACTAGGACAACTCCCGGAGCGAGCTTAGCGTCCCAATCATTCGAACCTGAATAATAATCCTCATCGTACCATTCAAAATCTTGAATTATTTTTTCTTCTCTAAATTCACTCAAGATTGCCTTAAGAATTTCAAAGTCTCCGACCGGTCTAAGGCCGATGGTCTTTAAGTCATCTTCTCGAATGGTTACTGGCGATATCGAACCCTGAGCCCCAAGCCTAGCTCTTATTTTAAGAGTGAGAAGATTGGATATCTTTGTCTTGTATTCAGAAAATAGATCCATGGGAAGGTAAATTCCCATCTAGTCTTCCATAATTCTGCAGATTTGTTAAACTTCACCTGTCGAAACCCAGCCACACATGGCTTTCTTAGCCGTGGAATCGGTTGCGCTTATAAAGCGGCATCCGGTTCCAACAGTCCGAGCACAACCGTGTTCGGCTGGGTTTCGACACCACCGGGTGTCGCTTTTTGTTTTAAAACTATTATGGAAAGTATTTTAAGTGAAGTATTCCGGGCGCTTAACTATCTTCTTGTAGCGGGGGTCGTTACGGTTACGTGGAAACTAGCGGAAGACAAGGCACAGGGAGGAAAGACGAAGAAAGTTTTATGGAAAGGATTCCTGTGGTGTATAGCAATCGCCTTTTTCGCGAGCCTAACCCTAGGAAAACCCACTTGCGTTGAGTCTGATCCTGTATACGGTGGCTGTGACGAGTATGCAGAAAATGGCTACGAACCTACCAACGAACAACGTGAGGCAAGTTTTGCTTATTTTATGACCCTGCTATATGTACCGGTTGTCTTTGGTGCAAATAATAAAAAGGACGAAAGTTAAAACAAATATGAAAAATATCCTGTTAGCAACTCTTGTTCTGGGCATGGTCGTATTGTTTATCTATTCTATTTTTCACTTTTTACCTCTTGGTATGGCTATCGCCGTAATGGGTGGGATAGTTGCAACTTATGCATTTAAACCAAGTAGTAAATTAATGTATATCGTTGGCACCCTTGGTTCCTGGGCTTTCCCGATCGGTGTCATCTATTCATTTATTTTTCATGGTTGGATTGTAGGACTTCTTTCCATCTTTTTCGGCTTCATGGCCTATCGTTATGCAAAAGATCGATCTTAACTTCAGCAAATATGCTTAGTTTTTTTAAGCCACGATACACATCCAGTGAACAACAATTGCTCGATTATATTCAACAAACCCTATCAGTATCTGGTTTGTCTTCTTGGCTATCGAGCACAGGAGCTAAAAAGATTCTTGATTCAGCAATAGAAGAAGCGAAAGAACTAGGTATATACCAACAACTTGGAGCGGGACTTTCCAGATTGGAACGTCCAAACTATCTTAAGAATCGAATTGAGGCCGGCCTGACGGAGGGAGATGTTCGAGAGTATCTCAATCTCGATCCCGTATATATTCTTTCCATGGAAAAACTCACAAATGCAATTCGTTTAGGAGTCTTTAAGGAGCTCATCGATCAAGGAAAAACGTCGGCCGAAGCAGTAAAAACACTGCGCGGAGTCTACATATACTATGGAGATCCTGAAGTTTCACACGAAAATTTTCAAAATGAAGATGCGGATATTTACCATGAGTTTGCTAGACGATATGAAGCCTGGAGAAGTAGGACCGACATTGTCACGGAAAATGAACTAGCAAAAGATTACTCAACCTACAACGCAATGGTTCGTGATTTGATTAGAAAAGGACAAATTTAATTACTATTATGAATAAACCAATACGCAACATAATAGGATTATTATTTCTCTTCGCGATAATCTATATTGTTGGTGGTTATGCATGGGGAATTCTTCATGCGCAAAGCTGTAGTTACTCAAAAACTGAGTCTTATTCTGATTGCGAGTATATTTTTTTACAATGGAAGGACAATGAACGAACGGTATACGAAGGAAAAACAGTTGATGTTTATAACTTGAAAACGGGAGAATTAATAAAATCCACCCCGCAATATTAGATATCCTGACCGCTTTATAAAATAAGGCTCAGCAGCATCTTTACAGTCTTTAGACGTACTTCGTGATCTGGAACAGTCTCCTGTTCTCCAGTATGCGTTTTAATGCATTGTGTGGCCTCCAGTGCGTCCGTAAGTACTTTCGCAACCTTGTCCTGCCTACAGCCATTTTGAGCCAATGCAGCCCGAAATCCAGCGCTACGGAACACTTGAGCACTCTTTCGATCTATCGTAGCCCAACCATACCCAACCATTCGCATAAGTTCAGCGCGAGTTGAAAAGCAACCCGTTGCCGCCCTGAGAATAACAAGATCCGCAAGAGCTTTTTGTCGATCAGTTATCTTTACGAAACCTTGCATATAAGGTAATTTTAGCTTGAAATAAGGTACAAGAAAACATCTATGAGCAAAGCCTTTCAGCCTCAAAAAGACAGTAAGGGAGATAAAACCTTGGCGCGGTACGTTTTTGAGGCACGGTTTACCGATCGTTTAATCCCATTTTTCGATCAGAGAGGGCAAACGCTCGAAAAGCTATTGAAAAGCTTTGGACTCGACCGCTATGTCATAAATGATGACCGCATTGAAGCAACAGACAGTGATCAGCGGTTAAAAGTATTTTTTAGTTCATCCAATTTTGGTTTCCAGCTCGAAGGTTCGCAACGGTTGGAAGAATTTTCCGAAACGGCCTCAAGGCTAATCTCCGTTATTCAACAAAGTGAGATCGCGAAGGGACGCTTAATTTTGAGGTTTGGTACAAAATCTGAAGTATATTTCCATCCTGGTGGAAAAAGCTTTGCGGATATTAAAGACAAATATCTTGAAAAGATATTTGTTGGTATTTCAGCGATCGAATCTGCAATTGGTGCGACCGTGGGAGATGTAGGAGTCGCAAATCTGACTTTGCGTGATTCAAAAAATCGACTCATGGGCATAACGACCGGCCCAATGGAGGTTAAACAAATAACTTCTGTTCCTTTTTTTTCGAGCCAAGCGGTTCTGAAAAATAAAAGTTCAGTCGCGCCCAGCGGAATCTACCTTTCAATTGATCTTTCCACGGTTGGAAAAGGGCTAACTACGGATGATTTGGGATCAGTTTCGGACGAACAGATCAACAGCTTAAATGAGTCGATCGAAAAGTTCACATCATGGTTGATGGAATGATTATGCATGAATACACACCGACAGCCATAAGTGACGAAAGAGAACAAAAAACCACAGCTGATCCGATAGCTAGCAATGAAGGCCTCGAACCCTCACCGCAAAGGTCACTATTTAGTAACGATAAAGCAGACGCAAGCTACGGAGCTATCATGGCTATATTGAGTTCGCCTCAATATCTTGCTCTAGCCGGTTTTATTATTATCGCGGCAATGGGGCATATAACGGATTGGAAAACGTGGGCGCTGTATGTATCATTTTTAATAATTATTTCATTGTACACATCCGTGAAAATTTTTGTAGAAAAATCAATCGATCTTTTCAAGAAGGGGATCGGGTGGAAATCCTTCAAACCATTGTTTATTTTTTTCCTTTTAGGGTCATTTTTCGGTATGGCTACCGCATCCATAAACCCAAGCTTTTCTTCCTCCTTACATGACCGTGGAGCAGATCTCATCCAAAGAGTTTTCTCAGTTGAGAAAAAAGATTCCACAATTAACTCGACTGAACCCAAGTGATTAAAAAGTGGTAATTTATAAAGCCTAAATAGGCTCTGCAATCACGCTAAACTCAAGCAATTGCGTAAATATTGGTTTCCAATTCCTTCGCACTTGGGTCACCACAAGAGGGCATCCTGTGATTTGTTCGCTACCGGTCACACAAGGGATGTCTTTTTGTTTTGCGGAGAGAGCCAACCGGTACGACCGGCTGGCGATTTTCCGACCGCCGTCGAAAAAAACACCCGCGAGTCGCGGGTGTTTTTTTCGTGGCCGTGCGCGCTCCTCCGTCGCCATGGGTCCGTCAGGCGGTCGGTTCCGGCTGGAGCTTTTCTTCCAGGGCCTTCAGCTCGGACGTCGCCCGTTCGAGCTCGCGAACCGCCTCCTTGTGCTTTGCCGACGCATCTTCCGCCAGACGATCCGCTTGTTCCAATTCCGGCTGCTCCTTCTTGATGACCCTTTCGTCCGCCGCGTTCAATTGGTCGATCTGCTCGACCATGGCATTGTGCCTCCAGGCGAACCATTCGGATTGCATCCGGGCCTTGTCGGCGTTTCGCCCCTCGATCTGGCTCCGTCTCGCCTGCTCTCTGGCGCGCAGCGCGTCGGCCGCCGCCTGGAGCGTTTGCCGCGCGCCCTCCAGCCGGGCGACGTTGCGCCCGAGGCGAGACTGGTCCTTCCGGGTCGCCTCGATGGCCGTCTTCGCAGACACCCATTCGCGATGGGCCCCGCGGAACGCCTCCTGCGCGGCCTCCCTCGCCGCCCGATCCGATTCCATCTTCTTCCATTGCTTCCCCTCGGCGACACCCTTGCGATAGGTCTCGTCCATTTCCGCTCGCTCTTCCTCGGACTCTCCCGAAAAATGAAACGTCCCCTTGTCGAACGCGACTCCCAACTCATTGAAAAACTTGACGACGTTCGGGTCCTGCAGATCCCTGACCCCGTCGATTCCGGACAGCTCGTTCATGACCGGCCCCAACCACTTCCAATCCTCGCGCAGGACGCGCTCGACCTTCTTCGGGGCAAGCCCGCTCCGAATCATGTCTCCGGGACGAAAGGTCTCCGAGGAGGCGGTTCCGGCCTTCGGGGCATAGGAGCGCGCGGCAACGTAGCGCTCGAGGCCGCCCGAGTATTCTCCCCGCGACGTCATCATGCGCTGGTACAGGCTTCCGTTGACGTACGCCCGAACCGCGTCCGCCCCGTAGCGCTTCCCGGAAATGTAATCCAGGTTCCCAAGCTGGCTGCCTTCGAGAAAAACCTGGTTGAACGGCTTGATTCCTCCCTGCCACGATCCATCCAGGTATGTTTTTTTGAGCATCTCCTGCCGGAGGGCGCGATCCTTCGGATCCTTGATCTTTTCCGCGTCGGCCTCGTCGGCCTGCCACTGCTCGGCAGCCTTCGCCATCTGCTCGGTCATGAGCGCAAGGTACAGGCGCTCCCCGACGCGGTTGCGCGGGTTCTGATACTCCTCGTCGCCCTTCTTCTCGTACGGCCGTTCCGATTTTCGGTCCGCCACCATCCGGCGGAACTCCCCCTTGGCGAATTCGCGGATGGCCAGAAATTTTTCCGACACGTCGGGGCGCATTTCCCCGATCCCCCGGGCCTCGAGGATCGCAAGCGCGTCTTGCGAAAACTCGCCCGCCGGCTTTCGATCGGAAGCCGCGAGTTCCATTCCCTCTTGCGTTTCTACGGTGCCCATAGCGCGTGCGGTCAAGAATGATCTGACGCGATTATACCACACGGCGGACGAATTGGATTGGGATCAGCAGCGCGCGGGCTAGCTTGTGGCAGTCGGCGCACGGGGCTTCGAGATTTTCAACGGTGTGCGGATTCTCGCGGGTCTGCGGACCCTTGAACGTCTCAAAGTGCCGGATGTGATGCAACGGACGACGGTTCCTGATCGCGACGTTTCCCATGCTCCATACGGATGTCATGGTAACACATCGTGTCCTCCGCATGTGCTATACTTCGGCGCGTATGAAAGACGAAGAACACCTGATTGTCGACGTTCCCGTGAAGGCCTGGGCCGTGTGCGACGGGCGCGTGCTGCTGGTTCAGGAGATCGGGGGGCGGTGGACGCTTCCGGGAGGAAGAATGAACGTGGGGGAAACGCCGCAGGCGGCGCTCGCGAGGGAAATGATGGAGGAGGTCGGCGTGGACGTGGTCGTCGGGGCCATCGTCGACTGCGTCGTGTTCACGAGCGCGTCCGGCAGGTCGCACTTCGTCCCCGTGTTTCTCGCGACCGTCGACCCAGCGCAGTCCCTGGTCCTTGAGAAGGCGGAGATCGCGGATGCCCGGTGGATCGACGTCGCGGCGCTCGGAAGCGTGGATATCCGGCACGAGTACCGCCCGATCGTCGACCGTTTGGCCGCGTGACGGACGGAATACTCGCGAGACGTTCGCCTCCGGGGTCAGGTCCGAACATAAAGAGAGCGATTCGTTGACAATCCGAACAATCTCGCGTATGGTCTTCGCGGAGATCAACCATGCACGCAGACCTGAACGGACCGAGGTCCAAAGAACGATTCCGCGTCGAGATCAAGACGGACACGGAGGACCGCCTCATCGGCACCTGCTTCCGCGGGAAGGAACATGCGCTCGCCGGCAACTTCTGCCGGTGGGACGGCGCGCGCGAGTTCCTCGACGATCCCGAGGTCCGCGAGACGCTCGCCAGGTGGATCGAGCGGGCCGTGAACGAGCCGAGGGTCGAGCTCAAGGCCAAGTTCGACGCCCGCGTCTGCCTTCCGTTCTCCGGAGCGGTCGGATGGGGATCGACGATCCCGCAGTCCCTGGTCGACGGCAAGCTCCCGGAACGCCCGTTCCCGAACAAGCCCGACACCATCGCCTCCTGGGTCCCCTGGAACGCGACTCTCCTCGCCCCCGCCACGAACCTCGTGACGCTCAGCGCGCGGTTTCGCACCCGAACGCGCCTCGGCTGCTGGGAAGCGGAACTCGGCACCGTCTACCCCGGCGCGGACATCGGCCCGCTCCGACCGCCCGACCTCCGCCCCGACCACGCGTACTTCATCTCGCGCCACCGCCGCATCGCCTTCTTCGAATGGACCCACCGCGGCGAGCCCGTCAGCCCCTCGTAGTCCCGAGTTCCGGGGCTTTTTTCTTTTCTCTCCCGCCTCTGTTACACTGACCGCGTATGAACGTCGACATCTCGCTTCTTGAATCCATCGTCCGCCGCGTGCGGGAGATCGTCATGCCGTTCTACGGCAACGTCGCCTTCACCGACAAGGGCGGGTACCGGACGGACCATGTGACCGAGCTCGACGTGCGCGTGGAGGAGTATTTGCGCGACGAGCTGTCGAAGGCGTTTCCGGGAATTCCGTTCGTGGGCGAGGAGACGGGCGGCGACCGCGAGGCGTCGACGCACTGGCTGTGCGACCCCATCGACGGGACGGCGCACTTCATTCGCGGGACGCCGCTCTGCACCACGATGCTGGCGCTCGTCGAGGACGGCAGGGTGACCGCGTCCGTAATCTACGATTTCGTCGGGGACGTTTTCTACCATGCCGTCCGCGGACAGGGCGCGTTCCGGGACGGAGAGCCGATTCACGTCAGCGACCGCACGCTGAACCACTCCTGGCTCGGATGGGAGACGCACCTCGACAAGCCTGAGAACCTGAGGCTGCACATGGCGCTCACCGGTGCTTCCGCGTTCTACAAGACCATGAATGCCGGCCATGAGTTCATCCTCGTTGCCACCGGCAAGCTGGAGGGCCGTCTCTGCTTCGACCCGTGGGGCAAGGACTACGACTTCGCCCCGGGCTCGCTCCTCGTCGAAGAGGCCGGCGGGATCGTCGCAAACGTCGGGAGCCGAGACTACGATTACCGGAATCTGAACTTCCTCGCGGCGAATCCTCGGGTGTTCAAGGAACTGACGGAGGGGCCGGCGGCGATCTTTCCTATCGCAAATAACCTGCAAAACGTATGACCGCACGAGTAATCATCGTTGCCGCGACCGTTCTTGCGATCGCTCTCACGGGTGCCGGATGCGCGCCGTCATCTCCGGTCCCGGCCGCCCATCCCATCCCGCCCGCTTCCGAACAGACGGTCCCGGCTCAGACGGCAACCGTCACGACGCCCGGATCTTGGATTCCAAGCTCTCGCGGGCCGTGGGACGGAGCGCTGTACCAGGCCGCGTCGAAGGACGGAATCTCGTTCGGCACAAGCACCCTGGTCCTCAAGCAGGCCGGCGTCCCCAACCTGCTTCGGACAAAGGACGGGCGGATCATTCTGACCTACCAGTATTTTTCAAGCGAGGACCGGTCGCTGTTCGACGCGATCGCCTACTCCGCGTCCGAAGACGACGGAAAGACCTGGACAACCCCGAAGGCGCTCGCCCTGTCCGGAGTTCCGACCCCGATCGACGCCGACAAGCGCCCGATGGACCCGACGCTCGTTCAGCTGGAAGACGGGTCTCTCCGACTCTATTTCACGTACCACGCGGCAGGCCGGAAACACGCGGAGCTGTATTCCGCCACCAACGCGGTCGGTGACATCGGCGGGACATTCGCGGTAAGCGCCGCGCCGGCGCTTACGATCGACGAGACGAACCTCCTCGACCCGACCGTCGTGCTGCTCGGCGGGACCTGGCATCATTTTAGCTGGCAGGACGGATCGGACGACAACTTCCACTCGACGTCCTCCGACGGGCTCGAGTTTATTCGTCAGGCCGACGTTTCCCTTCCCATGGACTTTCTGGGCCAGGCGATTTCCACGGGCTCGAGCATCCGAATGTACGGGACGGGAGAGGGCGGCGTCGTTTCCGCCATGTCCTCCGACGGATTCTCCTGGAAGATGGACTCCGGCTCCCGGATGCAAGGAGCCGATCCGGGAGTCGCGGTGCTCGCCGATGGCACGTACCTGATGGTATATTCCAAAATGAACTTCAACTAGGGACGACCTGGCACCCCTGGACAATCCTCCGATCACCGCGTATCCTTCCCCGTCGACCCGATTCGACAAGGAGAATCTCGATGCAGCCATTTTCTACGACGGACTTCTACAAGCAGACGGGCGCCGGCCCGATTGATCCGGGACTTCCCGGCCTTCGGCCCCTTCCGGACGGATGGGACGGGACGGTCCTGCTCCCGGCACGTTCGTTCGCCGACCTCGATGAACCCGCGCGACTGCTCGAGGAGGCGATCGCCGCCTGCCGCGGACAGCTCGCGGATATGTCGCTCGACCTCGCGATCGACTGCGAGCTCGACGCGGGACACTACGGGCTCATCCCCGAGCGGGATCGGATCGCGCGATTCGATGGCAATCCGGGCGAGCTCGTTCCCGTCCACTTCGACCTCGGCGGGACGAACGTCGGACGCAGTACCGACGAGATGCGCGCGGAACTGCTCGGAAGCGCCGGGCCGAAGAGGCTCCTCGATCCGGCGGCCGCGCTCCTCCTCCTGACCCCGTTCCTCTGGCACCTCCGACTCGCGTCGCTCACGCCGGGCCGCCTGCCGGTGATGCTCGTGGAATGCGCCGGCGCCCGCTACTCACCCGACGGCAACGGCAAGTTCAACGACGTCCCCCGCTGGGACGTCTACCCGCCCGTCGGCGACCGCCGCGGCCTCGTGTTCCTCAACTGGAACTGGTCCCGCCGCAAGCGCCCGGCCCAGGGGGTCGCGATCGCGATGGACGCGAGGGCGTAGACGAACGACAACAATCGACACGGAACCGATCGCGCCCAAACTCAGGCGCGATTTTTATTCACTTCCCCCTCCCCCGATTCCGTGCGACAATGTCGCCGATATGACCTCCCTCCTCAAAGGCGCCGTCGCCCTGCTTCCGCACGACCTTCCGCAATTCGTCTACACGAAGGTCCTCTCTCCCCGCCCGCTTCGATCCGCGACGAACGCCATTCTCCGGCGCATGATCCCCGAGCGAATCGCGCTTCCCACCGGCGAGACGCTTTGCCTGAACCAGGACGACGCGGTCGTCTCGGGCGCGCTGTCCCTTGGGATCTACGAGCACGCGATGACGCGAACCTTTCTCGACCGGCTGCGCCCCGGGACGACCTTCGTCGACATCGGGGCGAACCTCGGGTATTACACGGTCCTCGCCTGCGGGAAGGTCGGACGGGTCGTCGCCTTCGAGCCGTCCGCCGAGAACGCCGCGCTCCTCCGAAGGAACGTCGAGGCGAACGACGCGAAGAACGTGACCGTCGTCCCGTCCGGCGTCGGCGACGCGGTCGAGACGCGCCGTCTCACGCTCGACGCGGACAACAAGGGCAAGCATTCGCTGATCGACGGCGGAGGGACGGGCGAGGAGGTCTCCCTAACGACCGTGGACCGCGCGCTTTCCGACCTCGGCGTCGATCGCGTCGACCTGATCAAGATGGACATCGAGGGCTGGGAGGCCCACGCGTTCGCCGGCATGCAGGAAACGCTCCGGCGCGACCGCCCCGCAATCTTCTTCGAATACGCGCCGGCCCGCATCAGGCAGGCGGGCCGCGACCCGTTCGCGATGCTCCGCTCCCTCGGAAAGCTTGGCTATGCCCTCTTCGTCATCGACGAGCGCACCGCGGAGCTCATTCCCGTGAAGGACGGCGACGCGCGGCTGCGACGGCTGAGAAAGACCGACGACTACGTGAATATCTTCGCCGAACCGGCGACGACCGCCTAACCACAACCCCTATGCCAACCCCCGAAAAATCTCCCGCCCAGGAAATACGCGCGCGCGTCGTCGAGTTCCTCATCGCCGCGTTCGGCTTCGTGGCCGGCCTCGCCTGGAACGAGGCGGTCAAGGCGCTCATCGACTCCATCGTCCCGTTCGGCGCCGGCGGAGTCGTCGCAAAGTTCGCGTACGCGGTGATCGTCACGCTCATCCTTGCCGTGGCGTCGTGGCTGCTGCTGAGAAAGAAGCGCTAGCCTGTGCCGCGCCCAATCACCACCCTGTTCCTGCTTGCCTCCGTCGACGGAAAGATCTCCACCGGTGACACCGACGCGATGGACTTCGACCGCGACCTGAGGACAATCGCCGGCGTCCGAGAGGGACTGCCGCAGTATTACGATCTCGAGCAGCGGACCGACCTCGCATCGCTGAACACGGGGAAGGTGATGGCCAAGATCGGGGCAAATGAACGGACGGACGAGCCGACGCGCATACCGGTAACGTTCGTCATCGTCGACAACGAGCCGCATCTGACGGCGCGAGGCGTGGAGTTTTTGTCGAAGTGGGTGGAGCGTCTGATCGTCGTGACGACGAATGGGTCGCATCCGTCCTATGGGTCCAATCGGTCCAATGTCACGACGATTCCTTGCGACTCCCCCATCGACTTCCCCGCCCTCTTCCAGCGTCTCGGCGAGCAGTATGGCATCGACCGCCTCACGATCCAATCCGGCGGCACGCTCAACGCGACC
>CAIMOJ010000014.1 GCA_903843045.1 Candidatus Uhrbacteria bacterium | reverse complement strand
CTTTGCCCCTTCCATTCCGAGCGGACGCCGTCGTTCCATGTCTCCGCGGACAAACAGATCTGGCACTGCTTCGGGTGTTCCGAGGGCGGGGACTGTTTCTCGTTCGTCATGAAGATGGAAGGGATGGATTTCCCGGAGGCGTTGCGCCATCTGGGAAAGAAGGTCGGAGTCGAAGTGAAGCGATTCGTCGCGGCGGAATCGAACGAGAAACAGCGGCTCGTGGAGGCGAACGAGGTCGCGGCGGAGTTTTTTCGTTCGACGCTGGTGTCGTCCGACGCGGGAAAGGTCGCGCGCGAGTATTTGGCCAAGCGCGGAATCGACGTGGCGCTCGCAGAGAAGTTCAAGCTTGGGTTCGCTCCGGACACGTGGGACTCGATGACGTTCGCGCTGTCGACGCGCGGGTTTCAGCCGATGGAGATTGAGCGGGCGGGGCTGGCATTGAAGCGAAAGGACGGAAGCGGGGTCTTCGACCGGTTTCGCGCAAGGATCATGGTTCCGCTTCGTGACCAGCACGGAAACGTCGTCGGGTTCACGGGCCGCGTTCTTCCCGGCGCACCGGACGATTCGGCCAAGTACATGAACTCGCCGGAGACGCCCATTTATCACAAGGGCCACCTGTTGTTCGGGCTCGACCTGGCAAAGCAGGCGATCAAGCGCGAGGGACGCGTTATCGTCGTCGAAGGCAACCTCGACGTGATCGCGTCGCACAAAGCGGGCGTCGAGAACGTCGTCGCGTCGTCGGGCACCGCGCTCACCGAGGATCACGTCGCGCTGCTCAAGCGATTCACGTCGACGCTCGTCTTTTCGTTCGACGCCGACGCGGCCGGCTTCAAGGCGGCACAGAGGGGAATTGCCTTGGCGCGCGCGGCCTCGATGGACGTCCGCGTCGCCGTGCTTCCGGCCGACGCGGGAAAGGATCCGGACGACGCGGTCCAGAAAAATCCGCAGCTCTGGCGCGACGCGGTCACGAAGACCGTCCCGATCATGGAATATTTCATCGAGCGCGCCGTGACCGGTCGAGATCTCGCAAACGTCGACGACAAGCGCGCCGTCGCCGCCCTCGTCCTTCCGGAATTGTCGCAGATGACGGATGTGATTGAGAGGGAGCATTGGCTGCAGACGATTGCGGATTTGCTGAGAATGGATGCGGGGATTTTGCGAGATGGGTTGTCGAAGGGGTCGGGGGGGTCAAAGGGTTCGACGGCTGTCGTTAAACCGATCCCCCCGAACCCATTGAAACCCCCGACCCCATCCCCCCGTCTCTCCCGCGACGAACAGGCCGCCCGCTCCCTCCTCGGCCTATTCCTCCAAGATCCAGAATCCAGGCCCATTTTGACCCTCTCCATCGACGAACGGTTCCTCCCCACGGAACCCCTGCGTTTGCTTTACAAAGCCATGCGCGAGGAGTATGATTCCTCGCAGTCAACGGATCAGCCGGCCCATGCATTCTTTGGCAAGATGCGCAATCGCCTGCAGGCAAACCCCGAGGATATTTCACTCCTCACCCAACTTGCCTTGCACGGAGAAGATTTTGTCGCACAATCGCCGCCGGAACGGGTTACGGCACAGATCCAGGAACTTCTTGATTCCATGACGGCCTCCGCCAAAGATCGCCAACGAAAGGCAATCGAGGCGGATATGCGCCGCGCCGAGGAGGCGGGCGACACAGCGACCGTGGAAAAACTCATCCGTGAATTCAATGCGCTGCGATAGGTTTTTATCGCTTTTTCGCGTTTTCGTATGGTGAAGAAGATCATAAAGAAGGTCGTCGCGAAGGTTGCGGCAAAAAAGGTCGTCGAAAAGCCGACGAAGAAGCCGGCGGCGAAGGTCGTTGCCAAGCCCGTCGTCAAGGTCGTGGCGAAACATGTAGAGAAGCCTGTCGAAAAGCACGTCGCGCTCCCAAAGGCGCGATACGTTCGCGCGACTCCGCCGAACGAAGAAATTCTCAGCCGTCTCGTCCGCAAGGGCCAGCAGCGCGGGTTCATCACGGAGAACGAGGTGCTGTTCACGTTCAGCGACGTGGAAGACTACGTGGACGCGTTCCGCGAGTTCCTCGACCGCATCGACCGCATCGGCGTCCACTTCATCGAGATGAAGGAAGGGATCCTCGGCCGCGGCAAGGAGCACGGCGACGTATACGACAAGATTCGCACCACGCACACCGCCAAGCGCATGGAGGTGCCGGAACTTAGCCAGGACTCCATCCAGATGTACCTGCGCGAGATCGGAAAGATCCCGCTTCTGAAGGGCGACGAGGAAGTCGCGCTCGCCAAGCGCAAGGAGCACAACGACAAGGAGGCCGAGCGCCGCATCATCGAGGCGAACCTGCGTCTCGTCGTGTCCATTGCCAAGAAATTCGTCGGAAAGCAGCTGAGCCTCCTCGATCTGATCCAGGAGGGAAACATCGGGCTGTTCCGCGCCGTGAAGAAGTTCGAATATCGAAAGGGATACAAGTTCTCCACGTACGCCACCTGGTGGATTCGCCAGGCTATCACGCGCGCCCTGGCCGACCAGAGCCGCACCATCCGCATCCCGGTGCACATGGTCGAGACCATCAACCGCTTCATGCAGGTAGAACGCCGCCTCATCCAGGATCTCGGCCGCGAGCCGCTCCCGGAAGAGATTGCCGCCGAAATGAACGAGCCGCTCGAGAAGGTCCAGCACATCATCCGCATCTCGCAGGACACCGTCTCGCTCGAGACGAGCGTCGGCGACGACGACGAGGATTCCAAGCTCGAGGACTTCATCGAGGACATCAAGACGATCTCCCCGGACAAAGCCGCCGCCCGCGAACTCCTCCGCGACTACGTCAACGCCGCCATGCGCGACCTCAGCCCGCGCGAGCAAAAGATCCTCGAGATGCGCTTCGGCCTCACCGACGGGGTGAGCCACACGCTCGAGGAGGTGGGCAAGGAATTCGACGTCACCCGCGAGCGCATCCGCCAGATCGAGGCCAAGGCCCTGGAAAAGATCCAGGCGCACCCGATGATCGACAAGCTGCGCGACTACTAGGATCGAGAGACCGGCACGTTGACAAACGGCCGGTTTTTTGGTATATTCCGCCCTCCCAACGCAGGGTTGGGAACCTTAACAAACGAGGAAAAAATGGTCTTTTGGAACAGAATCTACGAAGTCATGCGTCCATTCGGCAGAACGCTTTGGATCGTGTTTGGCATCAGCATGTTGGCACAGATCATCGGACTTCTGCCGATGATCGCTCAAATGCGGCTGTTCGACGCGATTCAGGGATGGGTTGAGGGGTGGGTTCGCGGAACCGAGGCCGATCCGCGCGAGGCGCTCGTCGCAGTCGCTTTCGTCGTGATCGCCGGAGCGGTCTCCGGAATCATGGGCGATGTCTCGTCGTTCGTCTCGGAACGCCTCCAGCGTCGATTGGGACTGGCGTTATCGGCGGACACGGCCAGGCACCTTCTCCGGTTGTCGCTTGGATTCCACGCCCGCCAGGACACGTCCGAGAAGTCGAACGTCGTATCCAAAGGCCTGGAGGGAACACATCAGATCGTCTGGGTCGCCATGTCGCAGATGATTCCGACCGTGTTGCAGGGGATCGTTTTCGCGGCCGCCGTGCTGTACGTCGATCCGTTTCCGGGCGTCGTGATCCTCGGCGGAATCGCTGGTTCGATCGGACTGTTCGCATGGCAAGCACGCCGACTCGTCGAAGACCGCCGCCTTGCCCGAAAGGAAAGTCGCGCCATGGAAACGTATCAGAACGATGCGTTGAGAAACATTCGTCTGGTGAAGGCGGCTGCGCTTGAGCGGCCCGTGCTCGAAGGACTTGCGCACCGGAACCTCCGGGTGTTCGGCCTTGACGAGCGACTGTCACGCCGTCTCCTGGCGATGTCCATCCGACAGTCCGTCATTCGGAACGCGGTGACCGGCATCGTCCTGGCAATTGGCGCGTGGCAGCTGATTCGCCACGAGATTACACTCGGGACGATGACGCTCGTCGTCGGCACCGTCAACCGACTGGTCGGGTCGGCAGAAATGCTCGTCCGGCACTACGCCTTCGTCCAGCGCCTGAGGCCCGACGCCGAGAAGCTGTTCGAGCTTCTCGACACGAAGCCCGACATCCTCCCGCCGGCAAATCCCGTTTCGCTCGGCAGGATGGCCGGCTCAATCTCGTTCGAGAACGTCTCGTTCGCCTATCCCGACATGGCCGAGACGATCCACGACGTGACGTTCTTCGTTCCCGCGGGCCAGACGGTCGCGATCGTCGGCGAGTCTGGGGCGGGAAAGACTACCCTCGTGACGCTCTTGCTGCGTGGATTCGACGTGCATGGAGGACGCATCCTCGTGGACGGAAAGGATCTGCGCGACCTTGATCCCGCGGAGTATCTTTCGCAGGTCGGGACGGTCATCCAGGGCGCAAGCATGTTCAATGCGACGGTGTTCGATAACATCGCGTTCGGCGTCTCGGATGCGACTCAAGAGCAGGTAGAAGCCGCGGCAAAGCTTGCCGACGCGCATGAGTTCATTCTCGGACTGAAGGACGGCTATCATACGGAAGTCGGGGAAAGCGGCATCAAGCTCTCGGGCGGCCAGGCGCAGCGCCTTGCCATTGCGAGGGCCTTGCTCAGAAATCCCAGGCTTCTCCTTCTCGACGAGCCAACGTCGAACCTCGACAGCATCAGCGAGGTCCGCATCATGGCCGAGGCCGTCGAGCGCCTCAAGGGATCGCGTACGGTCCTCATCGTCGCCCACCGGCTCTCCACCGTCGCGCTCGCCGACATCGTGGTCGTCCTCGATCACGGCCGCGTCGTCCAGTGCGGCCCGTACGCGGAACTCTGCTCCGCGGAAGGCCCGTTCCGCCGCCTTCGCGAGGCGCAGCGGTAAGCGTGTCTCACCCTCCGGCCGTTGACAAACGGCCGGTTTTTTGATACCCTTCGCCTCTTCCAGCCAATCCGGTTGGAGACCAGTGGAGAAAGGATGAACAAAAATCTGAACAGCGCGGCACAGCTCGGTCTCGTATCGACGGGAACGGCGGCCATCGCAAAAGGGGACATCACGGTTCTCCTTACGTACCCGGTGGTCGTTGCCGTTATTTGGGGGGTCACAGAGTTCGTTGGCTGGGTGTACGATCGCCTCGTTCCCAGCTCGAAGGCCGAACTGGTGCCTGAAGCCAAGCCGCTTTCCGACGCGGACCGGCGCCGCACGGCCTACCATGAGGCCGGGCACCTGGTCGTCGGGGGAGCGGTCGGGCTGGTGGCTTCGATCCAGTCGGCGACCATCGTTCCGTCCCCTGGCTGCAGGGGGCACGTCGCCAGGCGCGACGAGGGAACGGAGCCGAACCTGACGAGGAAGGGGTATGGCGATCAGATCGCCTTCTATCTTGGCGGAAGGGTTGCGGAGGACCTGGTTCTCGCCGGGGCCGACAACGGATCGCGCAGCGATCTTCGCCAAGCTTCCGTCTATGCGACGCACATGCTCGAGGTCGCTGGATTCGGGAGCGGGAAGCTTGCGTACTTGCAGCTGGACGAAGGTGAGACCGTCTCCGACGACATGCTCGCCATGCTCGAGGGCCAGAAGCGCGAGGAAATCCAGGCCCAGGCTGTCCGCGCGAAGGAGATCCTGGAGACGAATCGCGATCTGCTCGACGAGATCGCGGCGAAACTGCTCGAGGTGGAGACGATCGAAGGAGCGGACCTCGACCAGTTTCTGGCGCGGGTCAAGCAACCTTCCTAAACGGCAACGTGCCGTTTCTTTTTTTATCCAAGCGGGACTAAAGTCCCTGGGAACCTTGTTTTCCCAGGGACTTTAGTCCCGCTCGATTGATTTCGTGACCCACTGCAACGATCGGCGTATACTGGTTATATACTTTGTGAAAGGTCGAAAAACTTACACTTGCATACGTGTAATCATATGGAAGAGGAGGTGATGCTCATTGAACAGGCAAAGACGGATCCCGAGGCATTCGGGCGGTTGTATGATAGATATTACCAGCCGGTGTTCGGGTTCCTTGTTTCAAGGACTCGCAACGCGGAGGTCGCAAAGGACCTGTGCAGCGAGACATTTTTCCAGGCGTTGAAGAACATCCCGCGGTATGAATCGCGGGGAAGACCGTTCAAGTCGTGGCTGTTCGCGATTGCGGTCGCCCAAGTCGGCAACCATTACCGCAGCCGCAAACGCTGGCTGTCGGTGACCATCGACGAAGCGCCCGAGCTGGTAGCCAACGAGGATTACCGGCCGGATGTCTCGGCGCTCGCCGACGAGGATGACCTGGGACTGCGCGGGCAACTGGATCGCCTTAGGCCGCTCCTGAGCCAGCTCAACCAAAAGCAGCAGAACATCCTGACGATGCGGTACTTCTCGGACCTCAGCATTCCTGAAATATCAACGGCAACGAGCATGAAGGAAGGGACGATTAAGTCACATATCCATCGCGCGTTGAAAAAGCTCCACGTGCTCATGTCTCCCCGCCTGCCAGCGGAAGAACGTGAGTCGATCAAGACCTATGCCCGAACAGACGCTGTTACAACTTGAGGAACTTCTGCGACGGATGGGGTCCGTTGAGGTTACGGAGGACGTGACGCACAAATATGCTCTACGTCGCGCCCTCCTGAACTCGACGCGCTTCGAGCGCAACCGGTTCCGGCTCGTCTGGATGCGATTTTTCACGTACTCGACCACGCTCGTCGCGGGCGGCGCCATCGTCGCCGTGCTCGTGGTGAGCGTCATGTCGTTTGAGCTCCCGGATATGCGACGTTCCGCGCCGGGACCATCGGCTGGGTCGTCCGTTCGGATCGCTCCGATTCAGCTGGTCGACATGGGGGCGCAAGAGGGGCAGTCCGTGATCGAGCGCCCGGGGCTTTCGCCCGAGGCGGAACCGTTCGTCTCGCGCTCCACGTCCGCGCAGTTTGCCTCGTTCGAGCTGCGTCCGGAGGTTCGACACGTCCTTGAGTTCGCGCAGCCATCCATCAGCTTTGCCGTAGCGCGCTAGTCGCGGACGACGACCGGAACATAAGCCATCGCGCCTTCCGACAAGCGGGCGCGATGTTTTATTTCGACAGACTTCTAACCCGTTGACATTTTGCTTTTACTTTTAACCCCCATGTTTTATAATGTGGTTACTCCACGAACGAACTGATTTGGGCTAAATTTGGTTCAAGGGCTTAGAGACACCGTCGCCTTGACGGCGGTGCGAGAGCCCTGCGGTTAAGCTGATTCCTGCGCGTGACCTCGGTGAAAACTGAATCTCTCGCGCGGATGAAAGCGTTTCGTTCGGCTTCGGCTCGAACAAACATACCCGACTGCTATTGGACCAAATCCAGGGCGTGCGTGGAGTTTTGATTGCGTGGTTTTCCTATGCGACTACTTTTCAAGGGATCGATGGCTATCATTTGTTTGCTTTTGCTCACGTTTGTCGTCGTGCAGCTGGTCGTCGTCATGGGGGCACGCTCGGCGATCCATTCGATTGGGGACGTGCCGTCCGCATACATCGTCATCGTTCCGGGCGCGAGCGTCCTTCGAAACGGAACTCCGTCCGACATACTCGCGGACCGGCTGATCGTCGCGGCGGACCTGTACGCGGCGGGGAAGGTCGAGAAGATTCTCGTATCCGGTGACAACGGCAAGAAGGGGTACGACGAAGTAAATGCGATGCGACGGTTTTTGCTCGGGAGGCAGGTTGCTCCCGAGGATATCTTTCTTGATCACGCCGGGTTCGACACGTATGACACGATGTATCGCGCGAACCGCGTCTTTGGCGTGACGGACGCGATTGTCGTCACCCAGCGCTACCACCTCTCCCGGGCTCTGTTTCTTGCGTCGCACCTTGGGATACGGGCATCGGGCGTTTCTTCCGACCTTCAGCCGTATCTCAAGCAATTCTGGTTCTCGGCGCGCGAAACGCTGTCTCGCGTCAAAGCGGTCGCGGACATGTTCTTCGGATCGGCGCCAAAATATCTCGGCGACCCGGTTGATATCCGAGGCGACGGTCGCGTTACGTGGGATCAAGATATTTCCTCCCCTTGAGACGATCGGGCAGAAAGTCCTGCTTCGCGTCCTCCGCATTTTCGAAGCTCGGCGTATATTTGTAGTCTTTCCCGTACCCAAGGTCCTTCATGAGCTTCGTTGGGGCGTTTCGAAGATGAATCGGGACTGGTTCCGCGGGCAGTTCCTGGATGTCGTGCTGGACCTTTCCATAGGCGACGTAGAGCGCGTTCGACTTCGGGGCGCGGGCAAGATAGGCCACGCATTGCGCCAGGATGACGTTGCATTCCGGCATCCCGAGCTGGTGGCTGGCCTGGAACGCCGTGACGGCCTGGACGAGCGCGTTCGGATCCGCGAGGCCAATGTCCTCGGATGAAAACCGAACGAGCCGTCGTGCGACGTAGATCGGGTCCTCGCCGGCCTCGAGCATGCGCCCGAGCCAGTACAGCGCGGCGTTCGCGTCGTTGCCGCGCATGGATTTGTGGAGCGCGGAGATAATGTTGTAGTGCTCCTCGCCGGCGCGGTCGTAAAGCAGATGTGTCTTCTGGAGCGCGTCGGAGATCCGCTTGCGGTCGACGGACCCCGTCTGCGAGGCGAGCTCGAGCGCGTTCAGGGCGACGCGGGCGTCTCCGTTCGACATCATCGCGAGATACTCGAGCGTGTCGTCGTCGACCGTGAGCTTGAGTTTTCCGAGGCCGTCCGTCTCGTCGACGAGCGCCCGGCGAAGGATCGCGATGACGGCCTCGGGCTCGAGCATGGCAAGGACGAACACGCGACATCGCGACAGGAGAGCCGAGTTCACCTCGAACGACGGGTTCTCGGTCGTGGCGCCGATGAGCGTGATGATTCCGCTTTCGACCGCCGGCAGGAATGCGTCCTGCTGCGCCTTGTTGAACCGGTGGATCTCGTCGACGAACAGCAGCGTCTTCTCGCCGTACATCTTCCTCCGCGCATCCGCCCCGGCGATCGTCTCCCGGATCTCCTTGACCGTTCCGGAGATGGCGCTGAACGCGATGAAATGCGACTTGGTCGTCTCCGCGATGATCTTCGCCAGCGTCGTTTTCCCGCTCCCAGGCGGACCCCAAAACACCATCGACGGAATCTCGTCGCGCTTCAGCGCCTCGCGCAGGATCGTTCCTTCGCCCACGATCTGCCGCTGTCCCTCATAGTCGCCCAGCGTTTTCGGACGCATCCGGTCGGCGAGCGGGGAATGGCTGGAATCGTTCATCGGGTTGTCGAAGAGGGTCTTGGGTGTGGACATACGGGAGGATTGTAGCACAAAGAAAAACCCGCCCGTTAGAACAGGCGGGAGAAGCCGAAGTGCCATGCGGCCCAGAGAAGGCCTGCGACGGCGATGGTCGCGTCGATCTCGTCGAAGAGCGGAGTCCTTTCGATGAGTGAGGGAGTGGGCCCAACGATCGGCGGCTTGTCTTCCGGTCGCCGATACCCCCACTTTTGCTCGACCTCGAAGATGTCGCCGCATTCGTCGAGACCGGCGTCCGAGATCAGGATTCGCCCGGTCTTCCTGGAGACGAACCGCGCCCAGGCGTGGCCGCCGCCGTTCATCTCGCTGCGGTCGATGGAACAGGTTCCGTCCAGGATCTTGTCCTTGATCAGCTTCTCGAGAAAGTACGCGCCGAGAAGGGCCCTGTGTCGACAGACGCCCGCGCGACCGCCGAGGAAGACCGTGAGGTCGATCTTGCGGTCGGCGTCATCGGCCCGCATGTGCCGCGCGACGATTGCTTCCGTGGCGGAAACCCCGCCCGGAAGCTGCTCGCGGACGAAGGCGTGAACCGTTCGAATCACCGACAGCTCATCTGGCTTCGTTTGCCAGAAGAACCGTCGCAGTCGGGCGCGAAGGGTCGCGTACCGCTCCCTCAGCACCCCGTCCCGTTCCGAGACGACAATCGCCTCGCGCGCGAAGAGGCCGAGATAGACCCCCTCGACGACCGGACGGTCGCGTCCGATGATGTGGCGGTCCTTGAAGTGCTCGATCCACCCATGGCCGGCAAGGTACCGCCGGTCAATCTGCCATTTTACGCGCTCGAGGAGGCGAACGGTTCGGTCCCAGTTCGCATCCGGAAGATCGTCGTTTTGAATCATGAAAAGAACCTCCGAAGCAACGAACAATACCGGTTTATTGACAAAATGTCAATAAACCGGTATCATCGGCCCAATATGTTCATCACTCTCATCACCGATTGCCGCGACGCAAACGCCCAGTCGCGCCAGGAAACGCGCTATGCCGAGCTGTTTCCGGGCCAGAACATCTCGTTCGTCGGGGTTTCCTCCGACATCGAGGCCGCCGGAAACCTCATTGACGTGCTCGACGGGGCCGGGGACGCGGAGGGCGTCATCGCGGTCAACGTGGCGCCGCGCCATGGACGCGCCAAGGAAAAGTGGCCAAACGGCACGCCGTTCGGATACTTCTGGTTCAACAAGATCCTGGTCGTCTGCACCATCGACGGCGAGACACTTTCGCTCGTCAAAAAGCTCGGGATCGCCGACCGCGTGAACGTCACGGACATCCGCGAGGTGCTGGCGTACGGCGGCTACGACGAGGCGACGATCGAGCACGCGGCCACGAGCCAGTTCCGCAGCTTTGACTATCTCCCGCGCCTCGCCCGCATCGTCTGGGACAAGGTGGACGCCCCGTGCGAGGTTCTGCCGTTCTCGGAGATTCCGGACGCGGGCCCGGGCGTGTGGTGGATCGACTCGTTCGGCAACTGCAAGATGACCCTGCTTCCGGGCGACATCAACTTCGAGGAAGGCGCCAAGCGCGAGTTCATCCTGAACGGCCTGGCAATCGAAGCCACCTGCTACAAGCAGCTCCGCCAGGTCCCCGATTACCACACCGGCCTCATCGTCGGCTCCTCCGGGTTCAAGGACAAGCGTTTCCTCGAGCTCGTCGTCCAGGGCAGCTCGGCCGCCCGCCACTATCAAATTTCCCAAAAAGACACGTTCGAAATCACCCGGGGCTAGTCCCCGGGTTTTCGTTTTGCGGTCACTCCTCGCGTTTCGACGATTTCAAACTCAACCCCGTCCGTATCGACGCGGATCAACCCCGCGTTTTCCACTGAACCGATCGGAAGTTCCGCATGCGTTCCGTAGCCAAGCCGTACGAGTAGGCAGCGCATGACCCCGCCGTGCGTCGCAACGAGAACGTTTCTTCCCGGATATGTTACCGCTGTCTCACGGAGAAATCTCATGAGCCGCAAACTGACCTCCTCGTCGTTTTCTACGCCGTCGGGAATACGGGCTTTCCATTTTTCATCTTCGGATAGTGTTTCGTACCTTTCGAGCAGCTCTTTGTTTTTCTCGCGCCATTCGTCGGTATTTCTGCGCTCCCACGTTCCCATGTTGTGTTCCCGAAGCAATTTCGTCGTATTGACCGCAAGCGACCGCTCAAGCAGAACGATTTCAGCCGTTCGTTTCGTGCGAACGAGATCGGAAGAATATGCAAGATCGAACGGGACGTTCCGCAGGATGTTTCCAAGTTCTTTTGCCTGAAGCTCTCCGATGGTCGAAAGAGGTGATTCCGTGTGACCCTGGATGATATTTTGAGCGTTTCCTTCCGACTTTCCGTGTCGGACGATGTAATAATGGGTTGCGTTTTCGATCATAGATTTTTTGGAAGGGTGACTCGATCGCCCAAATAACTTAGCATTCCGTCTTTTTCCATCCGCCTTACCATGGCGATGATCCAATCGCGATCGACCGTCGCGTCGAACCCTGCGTCGACGACCGGTCCGATCTCATCGATCTCGACGCTTCCGTTCTCGCGGACATGCTTTAAAATGCGACCCCGGTAAATCCGATCGGGAAACTTCTTGTCGCGGTGTTTCGACTCGACGGCCTTCTTGACCATCTGCTTGGGAACACGAACGCGGCCGGACAAAAATTTTTCTGCCGAGGGACAAACCGTCCGCATCGGGCAGGTGGCGCACGTCGGGACCTTCGTGCAGTGCGTCGTGGCAAGGTCGAAGATTGCCTGCGGGACGTCGTAGAAGCGACCTCGCTTCGGAAGGGCTCGGTCGACGTTCGCGCGGATCTTGTCGTCGATCGTCGGCTGCGGGTACGTCGTTCCGAATAGAAGTCGTCCAAGCACGCGTCGAATGTTCGTGTCGATGGGCAGCGTCCTTTGTCGCAGCGCGAACGCCGAGATCGCCGCGGCCGTATACGGGCCGATTCCTTTTAATTCTCGCCATGCGGCCTCCGTTTCCGGCACCGCGCGGTTTTCGTGCGGTCGTGCGAAAACCGCGCGATTGGTCCCGACGATTTGGCACGCGATATCTCGAAGCATCAGCGCCCGACGGTTGTATCCCAACCCCGCCCACGCTTTGATGACGTCCGCGTTCGACGCCTTCGCCAGCGTCTTCCAGTCTGGAAACTGTTGCAGCCAGCGGTCGTAGAAGATCAGCCCGCGCGATACCTGTGTCTGCTGCAGCATGATCTCGGATACCAAAATCCGATATGGGTCCCGCGTCTTCCTCCAGGGAAGGTCGCGGCCGTTCTTGTCGTACCAGCGTAGCAATCGCGTCCAAAGGTTCATATCCGCCCCATTATAGTCGACCAGTCAAAAAGGCCAAAGGGACGAACCCTCTGGCCTCTTCTCATTGATCTCGATTACACTCCCATCCCGCCGAAGAACTTGCGCGGGGCCATCTTGGGGCGGCGTCCGCCTGGGCCTCCGGAACGACCTCCCGCCGGGCGACTGCCGGGCGCCTTGGCGCCCTTGTCGCGGCGGTACTCGCCGTCGTAGTTCGGCTTGGTGCCCGGGATTGACGTGGATCCGGAGCGCTGGGTCTGCTGCGGGGCGCGCTCGCCCGGGGTGGAGGTGCTGCGCGTCGCGGTCGCTCCGCCGCCGAAGCCTCCCTTGCTCTGCGTGGCGGGGAAGCGGGACGGGCGGCCGAACGGCTTCGGCTGCTCGCGGCGGCCTCCGCGCTGCTTGTGGCGGTCGCCGCCGAAGTTGTTGCGCTCCTCCTGTTCGAGCTCCTCGCTCGTGACCTGTCCGCGCGCGGGCGGAAGCACCGGGGTTTTGGTGATATTCAACTGGGTGCGCACGAGCTTCTCGATGTCGCGCACGTCGCGGCCCTGCTCCGGCGTGGCGAACGAGATCGCCTTGCCCGAGCGTCCGGCGCGGCCGGTGCGGCCGATACGATGGACGTAGTCCTCGGCCTGGTCCGGAAGGTCGAAGTTGAGCACGAGCTCGATGCCGATCACGTCGATGCCGCGCGCCGCGATGTCGGTGGCGACCATGACGCGGTACTTGCCGCTCTTGAACCCCTCAAGCGCCTCCTTGCGCTGGTTGAGCGAGCGGTTGGAGTGGATCTCCGTGGCGGTAAAGCCCATCTTTTTCAACGACTTGCAAATCTTGGTCGCGCCATGCTTTGTGCGGGAAAACACGAGCACCGTGCCGTGGTATTCCTGGAGCAGCTTGTCGAGCAAGCGCAGCTTGTCGTTCTTGTGAACCACGAACAGTTCCTGTTCCACCTGGTCGGCGGCGGTTCCGGCGCGGGCAATTTCCACGCGGACCGGCATGGCCATGTAGTTGGCGGCCATCTTCGAGATCTCCGGGGCCATGGTGGCCGAGAAGAGCATCGTCTGGCGCTCCTTCGGAACGTGCTTCAGAATGCGGTTGATCTGCGGGGCGAAACCCATGTCGAGCATGCGGTCGGCCTCGTCGAGCACGAGCACGGAAACCGTGTCGAGCTTCACCGTGTGCTGCTCCAGGTGGTCGTTCAGGCGACCCGGGGTCGCGACGATCACGTGCGGGTTGGCCTTGATCTTCTGGATCTGCATGTTCATCGACGCGCCCCCGATGAGGACGGCGGTGCGAAGCCCTGCCTGCTTTCCAAGCTTGGCGAGCGTCTCCTCGACCTGAAGCGCAAGTTCGCGCGTCGGAAGAAGCACGAGGCCCTTTCCCTTGGTCGCGGCGAGGCGCATGAGCATCGGGACGGAGAAGGCGAGCGTCTTGCCCGTTCCCGTCTGCGCGATGCCGATCACGTCCTTGCCCTGAACGGCAATCGGGATGGCCTTCTGCTGGATGGGCGTCGGCGTGGTGTACTTAAGCTTGGCCAAGACTTCGAGGAGGCTCGGCGCAATGCCAAGGCCGTAGAACCCTTCTTCCGAAGGGCTTTGCGTATTTGTCATAATAAATAGGTGACCCGACTCCGTCGTTGTCACCTTAATCGTTGACGTACGCGGTCCGAGTCTTGTCATCCCGCCATGAGGGTAGGGACGAATCAGGCGGAATAATACCTTTTTTCGACGTTACTGTCAAGCAAATGGCGTGATATACTGCGATTATATGAGACTTCCGACTCGAAAATCCGAGACGCTGGCCCAGACGAAGAAGGTCCATGACGATTTTCTTACTCCCGCGAAAATCCAGCGGATGCGGGAGGAGATCGTCGATTTGGAGCAGCGGCAGCGCCCGGTGGCGGCCGAGGAGCTACGACGGTGCGCGGCGATGGGCGACCTCTCGGAGAACGCGGCGTACAGCTACGCCAAGTTCGAGCTGCGCCGAATCAACAATCGGATCACCTCGCTCGAGCAGCGCCTCGCCACCGCGATCCCGATCGACCAGTCCGAATCGATCGACGGCCGCGTCCGCATCGGGTCGCGCGTCACCGTCGAGTCGCCGATCGGCAGGACGTCCGTCCTCGAAGTCGTCGGTTCCCAGGAGGCGAATCCTTTGCGCGGACGGATCTCGTATTTGTCGCCGATCGGCAAGTCGCTCATCGGCCACGGTGCCGGGGACCAGGTCACGTTCGAAAGCCCGGCCGGGACGATCTCGTACGTGATCGTCGCCGTCGAGTAGCGCTAGTCGCGCAGTCCGATTCCGCGGCGCACGCACCAAAGAAGTCCGCCCGCCATGACGACGGTCAGGACGGTGAGGACGATCGCGCTTTCCGCGACCGGCGTGCTGGCGACTCCCGAGAATCCGTAGCGGAATCCGTCGACCGCGTAGACGAGCGGATTGAGACGGGCGACGTTCTGCCAGAACGGCGGGAGGTGGGAGATGTCGTAGAAGACGCCTCCGAGGTAGGTGAGTGGGGTGAGGACGAACGTCGGGATGATGCTAACGTCGTCGAACTTGCGGGCGAACAAGCCGTTTAAGAACCCGAACAAGGAGAAGGCGACCGCGGTCAGAAGGCCGAACACAATAATTGCCCAGGGATGCGCGAAGGTCGACGGGACGAAGAAGGTCGAGACGCCGAAGACGATAATGCCGACGAGGACCGATCGAACGACGCCGCCCGAGCAGAATCCCGCGAGAAGGACGCCCGGCGACACGGGCGCCACGAGCATCTCCTCGATGTTGCGCATGAACTTGGAGCTGAAGAACGAGCTGGCCACGTTCGTGAACGCGTTCGTCACCACGGCCATGAGGACGAGGCCCGGCACGAGGAACGCCGCGTAACTTGTCCCTCCGACCTCGCCGATGCGCTGTCCGAGGAACGCGCCGAAGATCACGAAGTACAGCGACTGGGTGATCACCGGCGGAAGCAGCGTCTGCGTCCAGATGCGGAAGATGCGGCCGACCTCCTTGCGCGCGATCGTCGCAAACGCGATCCAGGATGTTTTGAATTGCATACTAGGAGTTCACTTCCAAGAACAGTTCCTCGAGCCGGTTCGCCTTCGGACGTATGTCTCGCACGATCGTCCCGTCCGAAGCGAGCTTCTGCACGTAGTCCGTCACGGACTGTCCGTCTACGAGGAAAACGTCAATGATCTCCTCGGTTCCGGACGGTCGGACGACCGTCACGACGAACGACTGCTGCTTCGCGTCGCGGAGCAGGACCTTTACGGCGCCCGACTTGATGATCTCGCCCTTTTTCATGATGACGACGTTCTCGCAGAGGTTCTCCGCCTCCTCGAGGTAGTGCGTCGTCAGGATGACGGTCGTTCCCGCGGCGTGCATCTTGCGAACGAACTCCCACATGCCAAGCCGAAGCTCGACGTCCACTCCGGCGGACGGTTCGTCGAGCAGCAAGAGCCTTGGCTCGTGCACGAGGGCGCGGGCGATCATCAGGCGGCGCTTCATTCCGCCCGAAAGGGTGCGTCCGATCGACCGTCGTTTGTCCCAGATCCCGAGTTCCCTTAGCAAAAATTCCGTCCGCGCGCGAGCCTTGTCGCGAGGGACTCCATAGTACCCGGCCTGGTTGATGACGATGTCTTCGACCTTCTCGAAGATGTTGAAGTTGAACTCCTGCGGGACGACGCCGATCATGGAACGGACGGATTGCGGGTCTGAATCAATGTCGTGCTCAAAGACGGAAACGGAGCCGTCCGTCTTGTTTACGAGTCCCGTCAGGATGGCGATCAACGTCGTTTTTCCCGCGCCGTTCGCCCCGAGCAACGCGGTGATCGTCCCGGCATCGACCGTCAGATCAATTCCTTTGAGAGCCTGAACGCCCGTCTTGTATGTCTTCGTCAGCCCGGAGATCTTCAGTGCTTCCATAGTCGTCTACGCCTTTGCCGCGAGGTATGCCGGGCGCGACGTGATCGTTTCGAGCCACTTGGTGACCGCGGGGTACGGCGTCAGGTCAAATCCGCTGTACGAGGCGTAGCCGATCGCCGTTGCCGCGTTGATGTCCGCGACGGTAAACCGGTCGCCGGCAAGATATGCCGACGCGCCAAGACGCGCCTCGAGGATCTGGAGGTGCTTGTCGAGCTTCGCGCGAACCGCGGCGTCGTTCTCGGGGGTCAGCGGGACGCCCGTCCACTTCGGCATGGCAAGCGAGAGCAGTTCCGGCTGGGCGTTCAGGATCGTCCAGAGCGACCACTGCCAAACCTTCGCCCGTTCCTGCACGTTCGCCCCGGCGAGATCGGAGTTAGCGTATTCGATCAGGTAGTTGTCGATGGCGAGCGACTCGGCGAGAATGAACCCGTCGTGGTCGAGCGTCGGCACCTGGCCGGTCGGATTGATCGCGAGATAGGCGGGACCCTTGTGTTCCTTTGCCTGCATGTCCAGGGCGATCATCTCGTAGGGAAGGCCAAGCTCGTGCATGGTCCAGTGGCAGCGAAGCGGGGAGCCGGAGTTGCGACCGTAAAGTTTGAAGGACATAGTGGAAATGAAAGTTCGAAGTTCGAAACTCGAAATTCGAAGGATTGTTAAGCTTTTTCTACTCGGAGGACACGCTTAAGGTTGAAGACCCGCTCGCCCTTCGTCTCGTGGCAGAAGGCTCGGAGCGCGAGGAATGTCTGGCCGTTGTATTCCTCTTCCTCAATCGCATACGGGGAGATGAGACGGACGGACTTGGCGTCGGACGACTTGAGATACGTGATGAGAACCTTTTCCTCGGCCATGATGGCGTCCTCGAGCATCGTCTGGCGATTGTCCTTTCCCTGGGTCGATTCCGCGATGCCGTACTGCAGGGCGGTGAGAAACTCGGAGACGCGCCAGTCGATGAGGAGGTGGCGCTTGGTGATGGGCTGGGCCAGGCGGATTCCGTCCATCGTCCGGCACCGGCTGAGCGCCACGTACGTCTGTCCCGCCGCGAACGCGCCTCGCCCGAGGTCGATGACGCACTTGTCGAACGTCTTGCCCTGGCTCTTGTGGATCGTCGTGGCCCACGCGAGCTTGATGGGGAGCTGCGTGTACGAGCCGATCTTCTCCTGGTTCAGGTGGCCGCTCTCGCGCTCGTAGACGCTGCGATAGCTGCTCCAGGTGTGAACGTCCACCTCGACCTCGTCTCCGTCGTCGATGAGGACGTTTACCGTGTCCCTTTGGCCCGACGTAATTGTGCCGAGCGTCCCGTTGACCCAGCGGCCCTGCGAGTCGTTGTTCAGAAACATCACGCGCGCCCTGACCTTGAGCTCGAGGTTCGGGTCGACGGGGAAGTCCTTCTCGGCAAAGACGCCGTTCTTGTTTCCGGAATACGATCGGGTTTTCCCGCCGAGTTCCGCCATCCGCATCGCGTTGATCTCGTCCGCGGCCGCATTGGTCGACGTAAGATAGATCGGCGGGTCCTTCTCGTCGGGTATGGCCGGGACGGTTCGCTTGTTGAGAAGCGCGAGGTGCGCGTCCGTCGCGGTCCGATTCCGCACGCCGTTCAGGATGTCGACGAAATCCTTGTCCGTCTGCCGGAAGATCCGGTCGAGCTCGACGAACTTGATCTCGCCGACCGCTCGCATGAGGTCAATCGCCTCGGACGAGAAAAAGTACGGGCTCGGGTACTTGTTGGCGAACTCCTCCGCCTCGTCCTTGCGGACGACGGGAGGGAGCTGGTACAGGTCGCCGATCGCCACGATGCGCTTGCCGCCGAACGGAGTGGTGCTCTTCATCGCGGACTTGAGGAACGCGTCCATGCAGTCCATCAGGTCGGCGCGGACCATGGAGATCTCGTCGATCACGATCACGTCGACCTTGCGATACAGCTCCGCGTCTGCGTTCTTTCCCTTCGCCGCGGCCTCGCGCACCGTGATTCCAGGGGCGAACCGGAAGAAGGAGTGGATCGTCTCCCCGTTCACGTTGAGCGCGGCGACGCCCGTCGGGGCAAGGTAGACGCAGTCGAGCTTCGTGTTCTCGCGGAACAGCTTCAGAAGCGTCGATTTTCCCGTTCCGGCCCGACCGGTAACGAACAAGAACGCGTCTTTGCCCTCCATCAGGGCAAGCGCGTTCTCAAACTCCTCGGTTCGCTCGATCGCAACCTTCCTTCTGCTCATATGCGACCGAATTCTAATGAAAGCGAACCTCGTCGGACGGTTTCTCATTTTCAACCGTTAACTCCAGCAACTGCCTTGTCTCGGACTCGGTCAGGTTTCGCCATTTTCCTTCCTCCAGCTCGCCGAGCAAAATGTTCATCACGCGAATGCGATTCAGCTTCACCACGCGGTAGCCGAGTGCCTCGCACATGCGGCGGATCTGGCGGTTGCGGCCTTCCTTGAGCGTGATGTGGAACGAGCGCGTTCGTCCCGGGACGCGAACGACCGTCGCCGGCTGCGTCAGGGATCCGAGGATGGTGATGCCGCTGCGCATCTGGCTGAGCGCCCCGTCGTCGATGTCGCGGTCGACCGTCACGACGTATTCCTTCTCGTGCTCGTAGCGGGGATGCGTGACGTGCTCGGAGAGACGGCCGTCGTTCGTAAGAAGAAGCAGACCCGACGACGCGACGTCGAGGCGGCCGATGGGAAACACGCGGTCCTTGATTCCGAGCAGAGAAATGACGTTGTCGCGCGCCTTGGGGTCGACGCTCGTGATGATTCCGACCGGCTTGTTCAGCGCGAGGTACAGCGGCTTGGGCTTCTCGGCCGCGACGGACTGGCCCTTGAGATGGACCTCGTCCGTATCCTCCACCTTCTGCCCGACGGCCGCGACGGCCCCGTTGACGATGACCTCGCCCGCCTCGATGAGCTCGTCGGCCTTGCGGCGAGAGCAGATTCCGCGATCGGCGAGGTATTTGTTGAGTCGGGTTGGCATAAGGATTGGGGTGCGTACGTGGTTAGGGTTCGTAGGGTGGAGAGGGGTGAACAGGTTCGAAGAACCGCGGCTCTTCGAACCTTCGACCCTCCGCACCCTGGAACCCTTCTTCGATTAGAACGTCACGTCAATCGTCGCGCTGCCGGACTTGGATGAGCTCGACGAGTAGTCGCTGCTGCTGTCGATGGTGGAACCGATGCGGTAGTTGGCGAAGAAGACGTCGCTGACGACCGTGATCTGCGAGGCCCAGGAGCTTCCGAACAGCGCGATGGCGATGGCCTCGGTCGAGATCGGTCGGAGGATGCCGCCGTAGGATACCGCGTACACGGTGTTCGTGGAAAACTTGATCAGGCTCGTTCCCGGGCGGAAGGTGACGTTGCGGCCGAGCGTGATGTTGGCCATGGCCGAGCTGGAGAGCGTCACGAGATCGCCGAAGTCCGTGAACCACGACTTGAACGCGGCCTCGTTCGGGAAGGCGTGCCGGAGGCCGTCGTAGCCGTAGTAGTACACGGCGGTGCACGGGTCGTTCACGTAGACGTTTCCCTCGCATCCGATCTTGATGATGTTTCCAGGGGTCACGGAGCTCGAGGTCGAGGAAACCGTGACGGTCGTCGTCGTGCCGCTCGTCTTGTTGCCGTCCGCGTCCTCGCAGCGCGCGTAAAGCTCGTGCGTCCCGGTCGCCGTAAACTTTTCGGTCGCGTACGCGAGGTCGGTCTTGAGCGTCATCGACTTTGACCTCGAGCCGTCCACGTAGAGGTCACAGGAGCTCACCGACTTGTTGTCGGAGACGCGGGAGGAGAAGGTGACCGTGTAGTCCTTGAGCGCGGTGGACGGGGTGACGGAGGAAACGTCCGGCGCGTTGCTCGAGGAGGAGTCCGCGTCGATCGTGAAGGTAAGCGTCGCGACGGAGCTTGGGTTGCCGCCGAGGTCGACCGCGTAGAGCGAGGCCGTGTGCGAGCCGTTCGAGAGGACGGTCGAGTAGGTCTTCGACGTCCCGTCGCTTACCTTCGCGTAACTTCCCGAATCCATCTTGAACTCATAGTAATCGACGCCGGATTCGCTATCGGTAGAGGCGGTCCAGGAGAAGTCCGGGGTCGTGTCCGTGACCGCGCCGTTGTAGCCATCCACGTCGAAGTTGGTCGGCTTGGTCGGGGCGGTCGAGTCGTAGCGATAGATGTCGCCGCTCTCGCCGACGCCGTAACGCGCCGACGAGGAGGCGTAGGAAAGGTCGATCAGGACGGGCGATCCGGACACGCTCATCGTGCTCCAGGAGCTTCCGGAGTCGTCCGTCTCAAGTAGCTCGCCGTTGTCGCTCGACAGGATGCCGACCGAGCTGCTCAGAAAGGAAATATCGTTGATGGTGTCGCCGCTGCTGAGCTCGGAGACCGTGACGGCCGTCCAGGCTGAACCGCCGTTCGTGGTTTTCAGGAACTTTCTATTGTCCCCGCTCGCGTAGCCGTGGGTGGAATCCGTGAAGACGATCGTAACCAGGTCCTCGCCGGTCCCGGACGTTTCCTCCGTCCAGTCGGACCCGCCATCCGTGCTGGCGTGGATGACGCCGTTCTCCCCGGCGACCCAGAGCTTGGACGTTCCGGAGACCGCGACGGAGTTAAGGCTGTTGTTCGTGTCCGCCTCCGGGCTCACGATCTCGTCCCAGCTCGCCCCGCCGTCGGTGGTCTTCAGGATGACGCCGTACTGGCCGGCTGCGTATCCGACGGTCGAGGAGGCCATGGCCACGGCGCGGAGGTCGTAGTCCGCATGGTTGCTCGTGAGATAGTCCGGGTCGATCGTCGACCAGCTGTCCCCGCCGTCCGTCGTGCGAAGGACCGTTCCTCCTTCGCCGACCGCGACCGCCTTCGTGGAGCTGATGGCCGCCACGTCGTACAGGTCGTTCGACGTGCCGCTGTCTCCGTTCGTCCAGTTCGCCCCGCTGTCGTCGCTGTACCGAACGGTTCCGCTGGCTCCGACCGCGTATGCGGTGCTGCCGCTCACGGAGACTCCGTAGAGCGTGTGGCTCGACGAGGTGTCGGCCTCTGCCCATCCGGCGGCGCGGGTCGCGGACGGAATCGCGAGGAGAAGAGCAAGGCATGTGGCGGCAATGGCTCGTTTGGACATAGATGTGGTTAGAATTTGCCCTCATGATAGCATCTTTCGCCGAGGCTGTCGTCCTTCCCGTTGCGCGCATGGCCGCCGCGTGGTAGCCTCTGGCTGCGCTATCGAATCTTTCTCCCATCCTTTCGCAGGCCCTCCAATTCCGGTGGCAAGCGAGAACGTGGGCGGAAGCCCAGATAGACAGAGGCGAACGTGAAAACTGTCTCGATCCTGTCGGTTCTTTCCATGCTGTTTCTTGTCGGGTGCGATGACGGGCAACCGCCAACCGGCGATGCCGTTGCGGAATTGCTCTCGGATACGGCGGAGTTCCTCGCGGACACCGGCGCGCTCCCCGAGCATGAGCCCATGGCCGCCGCGTACGTCATGCGGACGTCGACCTACTACATCAGCAACCCGCACGTCGCCGCGAACAACTACACGGGCTGCGCCAGCGCCGTCCGCGTCCAGGCGACCGGGACGGGGATCACCTCGATCACGCTGACGAACACCACGTACACGTTCGACGTCCTCTCCTCGGCGTCGACGAACTCCCTTGTGGACACCTGGTTCACGCAGGATCCCACTCGGATCGCCTGGGACAAGGACAACTCCTCGAGCCTCGGTCCCGTGGTCTTCGACACGATCACCGTGCGCGTCGTCAACACGACCCTCACGCACCTCTACTACTGGTTCACGGACAGCAAGTCCTGCTACTAGTTGCCGACCCTCCAACGGGTCGTTTTTTCTTTTCGTCCGGTCATCGCTTGCCAATCGCGTCGATTTCGGGTATCATCCGCGAGAAAATGAATTGATCCCATTACCTCACATTATGGACAAGGCCGCCGTTATTCTGCGCTTCGAAAACGTCACCTTCGGGTATGACAAGGAAAATCCGATCCTCAAGGAGGCGAGCTTTTCGGTTCGCGAGGACGCCAAGATGACGGTGATGGGCCAGAACGGGGCCGGGAAGAGCACGATCTTCAAGCTGGTCACCGGCGCGCTTACGGCCGACAAGGGCCAGATCCATATGCGCCAGGGCGCCACGGTAGGAATCGCGACCCAGGTCGTCCCGCCGGAACGCAAGGAGGATACCGTGTCCGAGTTCTTCGCCCATGCCTTTCCCGAGAAGATGTACGACCTCGACCGCCGTATCGCCGACGCGCTCGAGATCGTTAATTTGCAGACGAAGTACGACAAGAAGATCAAGGACTTTTCCGGCGGCCAGCAGGCGCGCCTCCTTCTCGCCTACGCCATTATCCAGGAGCCCGACATCCTGCTTCTCGACGAGCCGACGAACAATCTCGATACGGCCGGAATCGAGCACCTGACCGGCTTCCTCATGTGCTATCAGAAGACCGTCCTCGTGATTTCCCACGACGCGGACTTCCTGAACTCGTTTACCGAGGGCGTTCTTCATCTCGACGTGTACTCGGGAAAGGTCGATCGATACGAGGGGAACTACTTCAACGTGGTCGAGGAGATTGCCGCCCGCGTCGAGCGCGACCGTGCCAAGAACGCGCAGCTCCTCAAGGAAATCCAGGATCGCAAGGACAAGATCAACTTCTTCGCGCACAAGGGAGGAAAGATGCGCGCCCTTGCCGCCAAATTGCGCGACCAGGTGGCCGACGCCGAGGAGAACATGGTCGAGGTCAAGCGCGACGACCGCACGATCCGCGACTTCACCATCCCGGCCCAGGAGTTCATCGAGCCCGTTGTGATGATCACGTCGGTAAAGGTGATCAAGAATCACGAGCCGCATCGCGCCGAGGTGGAGATCAAGCTTCGCAAGCGTCAGCGCCTGTTCATCTCCGGACCGAACGGGATCGGCAAGAGCACGCTGCTGCGCTCGCTGGCCGAGGAGGCGGACGAAGGGGCCGTGATCGCGAAGGGCGTGAAGGTTGGCTATTACCGCCAGGATTTCTCGGGATTGGACTTCGACCAGACGGTCTACAAGTCGCTCGAGTCTGTCATGGACGTCCCGGACAACGAGGCACTTCGTTCTGCCGCCGCCCAGTTTCTGCTCACGGGCGACCTGTTGCTCAACAAGGTCGGCTCGCTGTCGGAAGGGCAGAAAGGTTTGCTCTGCTTCGCCAGGTTCGTCCTCCAGAAGCCGGGCCTCCTCATTCTCGACGAGCCCACGAACCACATTAACTTCCGCCACCTCCCGGTCATCGCCGAGGCGCTCGAGCAGTACGTCGGAACGATGATCGTGGTCAGCCACGTCCCCGATTTCGTAAGCAAGATTGCGTTCACGGACTGGTTGGACCTCGGAACGCTATAAGTTCGTCCCCCGATAAAGATCCTCGATGCGCTCGGCGTCGCGGATCTTTTTGATTGTGCCGTCGAGCTCGAGGAGGTATTCGGCGTGGCGCGTCCTGCCGTTATAGCTGTGTCCCATCGAGTAGGCGTGGCCGCCGGAGTTGTGAATGACCACCAGGTCGCCGATCTCGCAGGCGGGGAGGAGGCGGTCCTTGGCGAACTGGTCGTTGTTCTCGCAGATGCCACCGACGATCGAGACGGTCTCGAAGGTTGGCTTCTCGTACCCGACCTTGATGACCGAAACGTGGTGGTACGCGCCGTAAATCGACGGTCGCGGCATGTCGTTGGCGGCCGCGTCGATCCCTACGAACTTCTTGTACCCATTCTTTATCACGCGGACCGTGCCGACCAAGAATCCCATGTCAGCCGCGATGAACCGTCCCGGCTCGGCGTAGAGAACCGGTTCCTTCAGGTCGAGCTTGGCGCATTGTTCGTCGACGACGCGACGGATTCCCGCGACGACGGCCCTGAGATCGAGCGTCGGCTCGTCGGGGCGATAGGGAACGCCGAATCCTCCGCCGATGTTCATGAACTCGATCTCGATCCCCGTGTCCCGCTTGATCGTCGCGACGATCTCGAACAGCTTTTCGACGGATTGCGCGAAGAAGGCCGCGTCAAGGCAGTTGCTCCCGGTCATCATGTGAATGCCAAAATGCCGCACCCCTTTGTCCTTTGCGGCTCGATACGCGTCGCTTGCCCATTCGAACGGCACGCCGAACTTGGCGTCCGGCCCGGCAAGGACGTTGCTTTCGCGGTCGCCGGAACCCATTCCGGGATTGATGCGAAACGACAGCGTCTCGGGAATGCCAGCTTCGTCCAGAAAGTCGACCATGCTCGCGTCGTCGAGATTCAGGACGAATCCCCGCGACGCGGCGAAGGCGAGTTCTTCGGCCGGGGTGTAGTTGCCCGTGTACATGCCGGTTCCTCCAATCTTCTCGACGATCCACGCTTCCGCGGAACTCGACGCGTCAAAACCGAATCCTTCCGACTGGACGATTCGCAGGACGTCCGGGTTTGCGTTTGCCTTCACTGCGTAAAGCGGATGAAAGTCTGGGAACACGGCCTGAAACGTCTCACGGAACGCTCGGCAGTTCTCCCGCAGCCGCTCTTCGTCATACAGGAAAAACGGGGTTGGGAACTGGGCGGCCGCGCTTACGATGGCGCCCCTTGGGAAGATGGTCACGGATTCGTTCATAGGGAAGTCCTAAAACCCGCCGTAACGGCGGGCTCTGGTTGCTCTTATTTCTTGTAACCCGGCTTCTTATAGCCCGGCGGGAGGTATCCCGGCTTGCCATACCCCGGCTTCGAGTAGCCTGGCGGAACGTATCCCGGAGCGGAGTATCCCGACTTGTATGCCGGCGTGCCAGCTGCCGTTCCAGTCGTCTCGGTGCTGCTCGTCGTGCTCATCACGATGAACCCGGCGGCGACGATCACCGCGGCCGTCACGAGCCCGTAGGCGACCTTCGTCTTCGTGGACATGGCGACATCAGTCTTGGTTTGCATACGAATCTGGTTCCACAAGTAAATTATCGAATTCGTAGATAATGATAGCACCGTTGCCCACCGGATACCAGGCGCTACTTATCCCCCGCGCCCGTTCGTCAAGCCATTCGAACCCGGGCCAGTAGCGGTAGGTGAGAAAGTAGCCACGGTTGGTTTCCGTGAGCGCCGCGGCGGCACGCATCGTCTCGATCGTTGGCTCGCCGTACGTCATCTGTCCGTAGAGGTCGTAGAGCGCGGCTCCGGTTGGGAGGGGGTACCAGAGGGTCTGTCGTTCGCCGGCGGAAAGGTAGTGCGCAAAGCCGAACTCCCGTAGCGCGGCGGCGGACGTCATTTGATTGGCGAGGACGAAGTAGGGCTGGCCGTCCGCGAGGTCGTCGATGGCATGGACGGCCTCGACGTCCGCGGCGCTCACGCTCGGTCCGGAAAGGTCGGATTTGGGATTCGTCTGCGGATAGCTAAGGTAGAGGGAGAGCGACGCCGCGATGGCGACGGGGACGAGGAGGAGCGGGGCGAGCGAAGGCCGGCGCGCCGCGACGAATTGCCAGACCGCTTCGCTTCCGACGCCGAGCGTTGGCAGTAGGACAAGCGGAAGGATCTCGACGAGGCGAAGGGCGAACTCGGACTGCTCGTAGGAGATGATGTCCTGGAAGACGAACGCGGTGCTCACGAGGAAGATCGAGCCGAGGAGACCGAGGAAAAGGATGGAGATCGTCGATCGATCGGTTTTTCCCGCCGTCGGGCGTGATCCCGCCCGACGGCGGGACGTGCAAACGGCCACGACAATCGTCGCGACGAGAAGGATCGCCGGAAGCCACTGGTGATAGAGATAGAGGCCGGTCCAGAACGTCGGGACGATTCCGGGAGGGTGGGGGAACGGATCGGCGAAGAGGCCCCAGAAGAAATCGAGGCGTGAGAACGGGTTGTTGATGATGGTAGGTGCGTGAACACGATAGTTGTTCAGCGCGAGAAGCGCAGGAACGGATACGGTAAGCAAGACAGTCGCCACGATGTTCTTCACCGAGCGACGAACGCGTCCGTTCGCGATCGAGTACGCCGTGAAGATCGCGGTCGGGACGCCGAGAAGCGGGTGGCAGAGAACGGACCATGCGGCAGCGAGAGACAGTCCCGTCGCGATTCGACGGTCGTGACACAGCGGCCAGAGGCAGAGGACGACGAGGAACAGGACGACCGTCAGGTTGTATGGGACCGTGAACGTCATCGCGGCAAAGGGGGTGATGAGGAACAGGTAGATCCATCGTCGCGCGGCCCCGTCCGTCATCCCCCAGCCGTCGCGAAGGCCGGCGATTCCGAGGATCGGGATCAGCGTCGAGGCGAGCAGCGGGACGAGCCACTTGTCGAGCGCGTCGAGGGAGATTCCAAGAAGACGATGGGCGGCCGCGACGATTGCGTATTGTCCCGCGTACAGCGGCGTCTTCGGATCGATGTGCCCGGCTGCGGCCAGCGCGGTTTCGGCGGCTCGGTGGATGAACGGGTCGAAGCCGAATCCGATTTTGAAAATGACGGTCGCGATCGAGAACGCGGCGAAGAAATGGAAGACGGTCGCGACGCGCGAACGGGACAGCATCCCCGAGAAGGTCGTCGCGGCGAAGATGACGAGGACCGCCGGGCTGACGACGAGCCATGGGCTCGAGAGCGCGAGGTCGGTTCGGGCGTGGAGGCACGCGAGGAGGATGAACAGGTCGCCGGCGACGGTCGCGAGGACGAAGAAAAGATCCGGATTCCCAGGGACGTTAGTCCCGCGTTCCGTTTTTCGTCGGGACAGGGCGAGTGTCGTGGCGATCGACACGACGACCCCCGCGACCTCGACGGCCACGTTCAAATCGAACAGCAAATATCCGGCCGTCCAAACGATTCCGGCGGTCGAAAGCGCGCAGAGAAACCAAAGGGCCGATCGCTCGATTGGGTCTTGAAAGACTGGTTCCGTCATAGCGCGTAATTTGCTATGATCCTACCACTATGAATCAGATGAAACCACTGCTCGGCCAGATGCTCCAGAAAATCGCCCCGCGGATCGGCGCGACCGTCGTGATGGAACCGGAATGGGACATTGCCGGGCAGATCATTTTCGCGAACGGGCGCAAGCGGTACTTCCGGTATTCGAGCCTCGACCTGAATGGGCTTGGTGCGTCCGACATTGCGAAGGACAAGGATTACGCAAACTTTTTTTTGGCGAGGATGGGGTACCCGACCATCGAGGGCAAGGTGTTTTTTTCGCCTGATTTCGGACGCGCGATCGGACGGCCGAAGCAGAACATTGACGCGGCATTTCGGTATGCGATGACGCTCGGGATGCCGGTCGTGGTGAAGCCGAACAGCGGAAGCCAGGGGACCGGGGTTGCGTTCGTTCAGACCAAGAGGGAGTTCTACGTGGCGATGCGCCGCGTCTTTAAGACGGACCGCGTCGCGCTCATCCAGCGTCCCGTTGCCGGCAAGGATTATCGCGTCGTCGTTCTTGACGACAAAATTATCTCAGCATACGAGCGTATCGCGCTGAGCGTGGTTGGCGACGGTCGGGCGACGGTCGACCGGCTGTTGGCACGCAAGCAGAAGGAGTTTCGGACGGCGGGGAGGGACACGTCCATTCGGACGGACGATCCGCGCATCACGATCAAACTGCAACGACAGGGCCTTTCCCGCGATTCAGTCATTGAGACGGGCAGACGGGTGTTCCTGCTCGACAACGCCAACCTGTCCACGGGAGGCGATGCGGTGGACGTGACGAAGACGATCCATCCCGAGTTCAAGAAAATCGCTGTGCGGATCACGAAGGACATGGGCCTTCGGCTGTGTGGCGTGGATCTGATGGTAAATGGCGACATTACGCAAAAACCCGCCGATTACCGGGTCATTGAGATCAACTCCGCGCCAGGCCTGGACCACTATGCCAAGTCCGGGGCGGAACAGGAGCAAATCGTGGAGGATTTGTATCTGGAGGTACTGAAGAGCATGGCGGTGGCGCGCTGACCTTAGGGTTCGTCGGGGACAAACACAAGCGCCGCTCCGTTCATGCAGTAGCGCTTGCCCGTCGGCTTCGGGCCGTCGTCGAACACGTGTCCCAAGTGTCCGCCACATTGCGTCAGCACTTCCGTGCGCGGCGAGAAAGGGATCGAGTCGTCTTCCTTCAGGACAAGCGCGTCTTCCGTTATCGGTGCCCAAAAGCTTGGCCATCCGGTTCCCGAGTTGTACTTTTGTTCCGATCTGAACAGCGGCTGGCTGCAATCCGCGCCGTAGTACGTTCCAGGCCTCTTTTCCGTTTCAAGGGGGCTGCTGAATGGAATCTCTGTGCCGTTTTCGCGTAGAATGTGATACTGCTCCGCCGACAGCTTCGATCTCCACGGGTCTCCTGTCGACGTCGAAACATCCGTACTTCCGTCGCAGCCGAATCCAGCCAGGAGAAAAACGCAGAGAATGGAGACTAAACCAATATCCTTGCTGTTGGGCATAGGTTCTAAAGTGAATCGATATCTTTCTGGTACTGCTTGGCGCGGGCGATGACCTGGTCGCCGTAGAATCGGTAGGCGACGTTGGTGGATCCGCTGAAGTAGTACATAGCCGCTGCCCAGTTCCCGTCCGTCGTGCCATTCGCCCCGTCATGGGTGAGCTTCAGCGCTGCCGCAAGAAACGCGTCGGTGATGTTCCATGGATCGGACGCCTTGCCCGTGATCGCGCTGATCTTGCCTGAATATCCCATCCACGTGGACGGAATGAACTGCGCGGGGCCCATGGCTCCGCCCCAGCCGATCTGATTGCCCTTCGCATCGTGCATCGGACAGGAGATGGGCGTTCCCTCCGTGCTGCGTCCGAGAGCCGCCATGATGCTCTTGAACGGTTCCTGGTCGCGCGTTGGCTTCATGACGACCTTCCATCCCTTCGCCGGAGGGTCCTGTGGGCGGTTGCATGTCCCCACGTTCGCGCCCAGATTCGATTCCTGCGTCAAAACGGACAGGAGAAACGCCGGGTCGATTCCCGTGACGCCCGAAACCCACCTTGCCTTCGTGACGGCCTCGCCAAAGGTGATGTGGACCGCCCCCGTGTCGAGCAGCTGGTAGATGCGGGTCCGAATCTTTGCGGCCTCGGACTTCTGCGTCTTGATGTCGGCCGCGTATGCCCATTCCTTGCCTTTGGACTGGGCGAGCAAACCCTTTTGATCCTGCTCGTTTTCCAAAAGTGCGTTTTCCTGAAGAGCATGGATGGCGAGCAGGTTGCGCGCCTCATCGGCAACGTCCTCCAGGGCCTGGTTCTGCGCCGCCAGGGCTTGATTGATTTCCTTCGCGGCCGCGACCGCCTCGTTCAGCTTGTCCGCAACCTCCACGTATTGCTGAACCACGTTCATCGCGTCGAACACGTTGTCGCTCTTCAGAAAGGCGAACAGCGGAGATTGGCCGTCGGCCATGTCCATGGCGACAAGCAGGTTGGCGAGCTGTCCGCGCAGGACGTCCCGATGCGCGCTATTCTCGTCGATCCGCTTCCTCGTCTCATTCCGTCGGTCCTCCGCGTCGCGAATCTGCAGGTCTGCCTCCTCCATCTGGAGCTGAATGATCGACCGGCTCTTCGCGATCTCCGCGATGGCGCTCGCGTACGTTCTCGTCTTGCCCTGTGCGGCAACGATCTGCTGCTGGTCGCTCGCAATCTCCGCCTCAATTTCCTTGAGCCGCGCCTGGAGGCTCGAAGCCGTGTCCTCCGCGCGCAGTTCCAACGGCAGACAAAAAGAAGCCAGCAGGCAGAGGGCAATGATCCGCGTGATTTTAGATGTCATGTGCGTCGATCGCATGGCAGTATGGTAACATGTGCGAACTTCCGCATCCAGCGAACCAACCGTATGAAACAACTCCTTAAAACGCATTTCGGCTACGATGCCTTCCGTCCGCTGCAGGAGGACATCATGAACACCGTCCTCGGCCAAAAGGACGCGCTTGTCCTCATGCCAACGGGGGGAGGGAAGTCGTTGTGTTTCCAGCTTCCGGCGCTCATGTTCCCGGGAATCACGCTCGTGATCTCCCCGCTCATCGCGCTCATGAAGGACCAGGTCGACTCGCTCACCGCGAACGGAATCTCCGCCGCGTTCATCAACAGCACGCTCACGGACGACGAGATGTCCTCGGTCGAATTCCGTGCCCTGTCCGGCGAGCTGAAGATCCTGTACGTCGCACCGGAGCGCCTGCCGTCGCCTGCGTTCCGTCGTCTCCTGGAGCAGCTCACCGTGAGCCTGATCGCCATCGACGAGGCACATTGTATCTCGGAATGGGGACACGACTTCCGTCCGGATTACCGCAACCTGAAGGACTTGCGATCCGCGTTTCCGTCCGTCCCGGTCATGGCACTCACGGCCACGGCCACCCCGAGGGTACGCGACGACATCGTGAAGCAGCTTTCGATGCAGGAGGCGTCCGTGTTCCTTTCGAGTTTCAACCGCCCGAACCTCAGCTACTCGGTCGTCCCGAAGTCGAATTCCTTCGGCCAGCTCGTCGAGCGCCTCCGAAAGCTCAACGACCAGCCGGCGATCGTCTACTGCTTTTCGCGCAAGGACACCGAGTCCCTTGCCGCCGATTTGACCCACGCTGGCATTCGCGCCCTGCCGTATCACGCGGGTCTCGAGCGCGACCTGCGTCGCAAGACCCAGGAGCGGTTCATCCGCGACGAGGTGCCGGTTATCGTGGCCACCATCGCGTTCGGGATGGGCATCGACAAGCCCGACGTGCGGCTCGTGGCGCACATGGATCTTCCAAAGACCATCGAGGGGTACTACCAGGAAACGGGCCGCGCCGGCCGCGACGGCCTGCCGAGCGAGTGCGTGCTGTTCTATACCTACGGCGACAAGCGCAAGCAGGAGTTCTTCATCGCCCAGATTGCCGACGAGGACGAGCGTGAGTTAGCCCAGACCAAGTTGAACCAGGTGGTCTCATACTGCGAGTCCGACACCTGCCGCCGCCAGACGCTGCTGCGGTACTTTGGCGAACCCTGGGACGATTCCAAGTGCGACGCGTGCGACAACTGCGTCCAGGCGCCGGTCGAGTTGCGAGATGCCACGGAGATCTCGCAGAAGATTCTCTCGGCCGTTCTCCGCACCGGCGAGGCGTTCGGCGCGGCGTACGTGATCGACGTGCTGCGCGGATCCCGGAAGGAGCGGATCGTCGAAAACCATCACGACGACCTGCCGGTGCATGGGATCGGACGCGACGTTTCGGTCGACTCGCTTCGGGAGTGTTTCAGGCTGCTGCAGAAAAAGGGCTATTTGGAAAAGACCGAGGGCGACTACCCGACGCTTCGGGTGTCGCGCATGGGAAAGGCCGCCCTTTCCGCCCGTGAGCCGATCGAGCTGCCGGTTTCGATCACGACGACCACCGCCGCGCCGTCGAGATCGTCCCGCTCGTCGTCGGCCGCCGCGGGTTCCGTCCCATACGACGCGGGCCTGTTCGAGATCCTCCGCCGCGAGCGCAAGTCCATCGCCGACGAGCGTCACGTTCCGCCGTTCGTCATCTTCGGCGACAAGACGCTTCAGGAAATGGCGTACTACTTTCCGCGCTCGACGGACAGCCTGTCGTCCGTGTTCGGCGTCGGCGCAAAGAAGCTGGAGGAGTTCGGCGAGACGTTCCTGGCGTTGATTCGCGAGTACGCCGAGGCGAACGATCGTTCGGAGCGTCGTCATCCCAAGGCCGGGGAAGAGCGGACGACCGGATCGTCCTCGGACGGATCCGCGACGGTCGAGCGACGAGGAGGATCAACCGTTCTCAAAACGAAAGAACTCATCGAGAACAAGCTGACCCTGGCCCAGATCGCCGAATCCCGCGGTCTCAGCGAGGGAACGGTCGTGACGCACATCGCCGCGCTCCTCGCGGAGGACGACTCGCTCGACATCGAGCACCTTCGCCCGTCCGACGACCGGATGTGCGCCATCTCGGACGCGTTCGAAAAAACCGGCGGAGCCTTTCTCTCGCCGGTCAAAACGCTGCTCGGGGACGACTATTCCTACGATGAGATCAAGCTCGCGCGGCTGTTCTTGTAGAGGCCGCGACGCTGGCGACGAGGAAGAACAGGATGCTCCAGAGCACGATCGTTCCTCCGCTCGCGAGGTCGAGATAGAATGACGACACGAGGCCGAGGATCACGGACAGGACGGAGATCCCGAGGGCGATCTCCCAGGTCTTTCTGAATCCCGTCCGGAACTGCATCGCGCCGAGCACCGGGATGACCATGAGCGCGCCGATGAGGAGCACGCCGACGACGTTCATCGAGATGGCGATCGTGGCGGCGCCGAGGACGGCCAGGACGCGATTGAGCTTTTTGACCGATATGCCGCTCGCCTCCGCCATGTCCTCGTCGAGCGAGACGACGAACAGCGCGCGCCACAGCATCATGGTGATGGCGAACGCAGCGGTTCCGAGGAGAACGATCGAAAGCAGGTCCGCCCGCGTCACGGTGATGATGTTTCCAAAGAGATAGTTGACCACGCTCACGTTCTTGCCGTGCGCGAGGCCGAGCAGGACGACTGCGACGGCGAGGCCGCCGAACAGGAACAGGGAGACGATGGTGTCCGCAGGGAGCACCTTCTTTTCGCGCATCCTCTCGATCCCGAGCACCGACGCGATGGAGAAAACGAGCGCCGTGGGAATCGCGGCGGTTCCGGCCACGAGGCTCGCGGCCACGCCGGCGAGCGAGATGTGCGCCAGGGTGTCGGCCATCGACGAGTACCGGCGAACGACGAAGAACAGGCCGATCGTGGGGGCCACGACGGCGACCACGATGCCGACCATCAGGGCGCGGCGCATGAAGTCGAGAGCGAAGAGTTCTAACATAGGATTACGCGTGATCGTGATGCTGGTGGTGGGAGAGCAGGTCGGCGCGGTCGGGATGGAACAGGTCGCGCAGCTCCTCCTGGCCGATGTGGCACGCCTTGTCTCCGTGGCACACCAGCTGGTGCTTGAGGCAGATGGCCGAGCGCGCCTCCTTCGAGACCGCGTGGATGTCGTGCGACACGAAGATAATCGTGACCCCGCTCTCGTTGATGCGCCGGAGCATGGCGTAGAACGCGTCACGCGACGCCGGGTCGAGCCCGTCCGTCGGCTCGTCGAGGCACAGGATCTTCGGCTCGCCGGCCATGGCGCGGGCGAGAAGGACCTTCTGGCGCTCTCCGCCGGAAAGCTTGCTGAGCGGGCGCTTCCAAAGGGTCGAGAGCCCCATGTCCGTCATTGCCTGGCGGATGGCGTCCTCGTCGTGCTCCTTGAACCGTCCGAACAGCCCGAGGTGCGGGATGCGCCCGGAGCGAACGACCTCCTCGACGGTGGCGGGGAACTGCGGGTCGAGATTTCCTCCGCGCTGTGCCACGTACCCGATCTGACGCCGAACGCACGCGTCCGTCGCCGGCCCGCCAAGCACCTCGATGGTTCCGTGCGTCGGTTGCAGCAATCCAAGCAAAAGGCGAAGCAGGGTTGTCTTCCCGCCGCCGTTCGGCCCGATCACGCCGACGTAGTCGCCGGCCTTGATCTCGAACGAGAAGTTATGGATGATCTCCTCGCCGTTTCGGACGTATGAGAGCCTGGACGCGCTGATTATCGGTTGTGGCGTAGCTTCTACGGACATACCATTCCAGTCTTAAGGTTCTCCAAGTTGGATCGCATGACGCTGAGATAGTCCTCGCCTGCATGTGCCTCTTCCGCGGACAACCCCTCGAGCGGGTTGAATACGAGCGTCCGCGCGCCAATCTCGCTCGCGATCGTCTCGGAAAGCTTCGGGCTGACCAGCGTCTCAAAGAAGATCGCGCGGACGCCCTTTGCCTTCGCGATTCCCGCAATTTCGGACAGCCGGCCCGCGGATGGCTCCTGCTCGGGAGAAATTCCGGAGATGGAGATTACGTCGAACCCGTAGTGCCTGGCGAGATAGGCGAACGCGGTATGCGAGGTGACGACCGTTCGTTGCCGGCACGTCGCAAGCCCGGAGACGAAATCGGCGTCGAGCGAGGAAAGTTTCGCAAGGTACGCGTCGGCGTTCGCGCGGTATGCTGCCGAGTCCTTCCCGTCGATTGTTATCAGTGTATCACGGATGAGCGCCACTTCCTTTGCCGCGAGCGTCGGATCGAGCCAGAAGTGCGGGTCCGTCCCGGAATCCTCGCCGGGGGAGGCTGGCAGAAGTTCGATCGCGGTTCCCATCCGAACGGCAGGAACCCCCTGCATCCTCAGCTCGGAATCCAGCCGCTCTGCCCACGCGTCCACGCCTCCGCCGTTGTAAAGCACCAGGTCCGCCCCATACATCTCCGCCACCTGCCGCGCCGTCGGCTCGTAGTCGTGAGGCTCGGTTCCTGCGGGAGTGATCGTCGAGACGGACACGAGGTTCCCGCCGACCTGCCGCGCGAACTCGGCGACGGGATAGAAGCTCGCGACGACCTTGATGCGGCCGGAGTCGGCTGTTGGGGAGGAACTCGCCGTCGACGGATGCCGCGACGTCGCCCAGGCCAGGACAATTCCAAGCACGACTGCCGCCGAGAGGGAAAGCGCAAACTTGTTCAATGTCCGCATACGGGAGAATATTCCATTTGCGACATTGTATCACCTGTGATATCGTCGCGTCAACGTGAACGCTATGAAAAAGCTTGCGAACGTGGAACTCTACAGCGTCCTTTATCGCTCCGGGATGAAGATCACCGGTTCCCGCGTTGAGATTCTCCGAATCCTCTACGAGCTCGATGCCCCGGTCGGGGTTCCGGAGCTGTTCGATATCGCCGTGAACCGAAACATCACCTACGCCACCGCCTACCGCACCCTCGACGCTTTTGCCACAGCCGGCATCGTCCGAAAAGTAGATCTCCGCCACGGCCATGTCGATTACGAGCTCGTCAAAGACAAGCACGATCATCACCACATCGTCTGTACCGGCTGTGGAAAGATCGAAGACTTCGACGGCTGCGAGGTCGAGGCGGTCATCAAGAAGGCCCTCAAGGGGAGCAAGGAGTTCCAAGAGGTGAGCGATCACGCGCTTGAGCTCTTCGGCACATGCAAGGGGTGTTCCGCCTAGGAACACCCGATTCGCAGGCGATTCGCTTCGACAATCAATGTTTTCCACAACCCTTGCGCGACACCTCCCGCCTTGCTATACTCCTCTCGCCGTACCAAATTCCGGGGTAGCTCAGCGGCAGAGCAGTGGACTGTTAATCCATTTGTCGCGGGTTCGATCCCCGCCCCCGGAGCCAGCAACCACCTCAGCATTTTGCTGGGGTTTTTGCTATCCTTTTGAACTATCCAAAGTTGGATTCGAACTGTTATACTTCAATCGTATAAATTCAAATGATATGACAATGAGCCAACAAACAGCGTCGAGACCGACGGATATCGGAAATATATTAAGTAAGGTGCCTGAGGTAACAATCTTTTTTTGGGTCATCAAAGTCCTTTGCACAACCGTCGGTGAAACGGCGTCCGACTTCCTGAACGTCAACCTCAATTTTGGTCTGACGGGCACATCCATACTGACGGGAGTTCTTCTTGCTGTCGCGCTCTGGTTTCAGTTTCGTTCCAAAAAATACGTTCCAGTTTTTTATTGGGTGAGCGTTGTGCTCATTAGTGTGTTTGGAACGCTGGTGACAGATAACCTCACGGATGCCTTAGGCGTGCCACTTGAGTTGAGTACGGTAGTGTTCAGCGTGCTTCTTGCGGGGACATTCGCCTGCTGGTACAAACAAGAGAAGACCTTGTCAATGCACTCCATTTTCACAAAACGCCGTGAAATTTTTTATTGGCTTGCCATTCTCTTTACCTTCGCGCTCGGTACGGCATCTGGCGACTTAATGGCTGAAGGTCTTGGTCTTGGATACGCGGTTACGGGACTCATTATCGCTGGTTTGATCGTCCTGTTTTCTGTGGCGTGGCGTTTGGGGCTCAACAGTATCTTGGCATTCTGGATGATCTACATCATGACGAGACCACTCGGAGCTTCCCTTGGTGACTATTTGTCCCAGCCACAAAAATATGGTGGGTTGGGATTGGGGGCGACGATCACGAGCGTTATTTTCCTGTTAGCTATTTTGGCGACCGTTGTTTTCCTCTCCGTTACGAAACGTGATCAGGTTACAAACGCTTTGTCGGAAGAAAAACAAGATGAGAAGCAGGTCGGAGGACTGAAACAAACAATCATCGTGCTCGCGCTGCTTTTTATTTCCGCCGCTATCGGTTACAGCTGGCGTCAGTCAGTCCTCAGTGCGCCTATAGAACAGCCAGCGGCTACTTCTGTAAATACTTCTTCGTCTTCTACACAACATCAGGCTCCACTTGGAGACCTATCAAATTTTCAAACCATCGTTCAGGACACGCTTGACCTTGTAAATGCTGGCAAGCTTGCCGATGCAAAAATCCGGGTTGGAGATTTGGAGTATGAATGGGATAACGCAGAGGCGAAACTCAAACCGATGAATCGAGCAAAATGGACAGAGATGGACGACGCGATCGATAGCGTGTTGCGTCAAGTTCGAGCAGTGAATCCAAACGTAACATCGTGCAAATCCTCCCTTGAGACACTCCTCGCGATTATTGAAGCCAATCGCTAAACACAATCTCTGTTGTGAGCTTGGGGATGCTAATGTATCCCTCGTACTCCTGAATAGCAGTTCTAACATCCTCGATGACGCAGAGCCAGAAAAATCGCTGGAATATTCCAGTGATTTTTGTTATCGTTGAGCAAGAAATTTGGTTCGTAAATGCGCTATGAAACTCTACCTTGTCCGCCACGGCCAGACCACTGGCGATATCGAAGATCGCTACGGTGGCAGCTACGATGACCATATGACGGAAAAGGGACGCGAGCAGCTTGGGGTTACTGCGCAGAAGCTGGTCGGGAAGGGGATCGAGGTGGTCTTTTCAAGCCCGCTAATTCGCGCCCGTGAGAGCGCTGAGATCATCAGTCAGGCCGTCGGCGCGCCCGTGCAAATTGTCGAAGGGTTGGAGGAGAGGGACTATGGGGTTCTCACTGGCCTTACGAAAAAAGAAGCGCGCGAGAAATATCCCGACGTCGTCGAATCGCATAAGGATTATCTGTCTACCGACCCGGAGGGCGAAGGCTACGATGATTTTAACCGCCGCGTCGTCGATACGTTCAAGGACATTCTGACGAGGAACGACGCGACCGTCGCCATCGTTTCTCATGGCGGTCCTATCAAGATGATCCTGAGACACCTTGGCCAGCCCGCGCCCGACAAACTCGACGACGGGCACATCATTGAGCTGATCTCGTGACGCTTTGCATCCTTTGAGAAACGCCAAACAACGAATTCCGCCCTATGCTTACCGAGCTTTCAATCAATTGGATCGATGTTGCGGGATTGTTCGCTCTTCTTGCCGGCTTTGTCATCGGACTGGGGGCGGTGACCGTGATCGACATGCACGGCTTTCTTGGACGGACATCATCGTACTGGACCGAGGCGACTACCAGAACGCACAAGGTTACAAAGCCGATGATCTGGGTCGGCATGTTTCTTGCCGTCGTCGGCGGTTTGATTTTTTACCGCGCGCAGGACTTTTCCGGCATCCCGCGAATTCACGCGTTGATTGCGGTCGCTCTCATTGCCAACGGATATTTCCTGTCCTTCAAGGTCAGTCCATTTTTGCTGGAGCGCGAGAAGGCCGGTCGATCGGGAGAGCTGTTACCGACCGTCTGGCAGAAGAAAATCACGATAAGCCTCATTGTCTCCGATCTCGGTTGGTGGGGCGGCCTGTTCCTGCTGGTCATCTACCTCCTGGGCCGATAACATATGAAGAAAAAGACGATCAGGGTGAACGATGCCTTCCAGAAGGGGTACGCGTACGAGCTCACGGAACCGGTTGGGCGGAATTTTCATTCCGACTTCGAGCCGGAACTTTCGCCGAAGGAAATGCTCGCGCTCGGCGTTTTCGGCGGCAAGTATATGACCGATTGCAAGCGCGAATTTCCAAAAAGTTGGTTTGCGCGCGCAAAGCTTTCTCCCGAACGCCACGACGACACGCTGAATTTTTTTCGCAGGCATGCCAGCCAGCCGCTCAGCGTCTGGGTGGAAAAGGGATGGATCAACGCGGAGCACGATCCGCGCGGATGGTTTCAATGGTATTGCCGCTACTATATGGGCAGGCGGCTGCCGGGCGAGGACGAACGGCAGATCAGGCGTTGGAAAGCAATCCGCCGTCATCTCGCTCAGGTCAGGAAACATTGCCGACCCGGAGATTTTTCGTGCCGATCCGCGCAGAGGCAGGCGCTTTTGCACTGGGCGTACGATAGCAGGAAGGTCTGACGCGTTCTTCTCGAGGCGAGCAATCCAAGAGTTCGCGAACGGGGTCGCATGAAGTGTGCTATCATTGGGATCTATGGGAATCATCGCATACCTAAGGTCGTTCCGTTTCGGCGAATACGCCATTTTCGATTTTACCGTTTCGTTCGTTGCCGTCTATCTGCTCGCACCCTATCTTTCAAGGCTCGGCAGGAAATTCAACCTTGATATTCCGAGACGGTCCTGGCTCTATCTGACCTTGCCGATAAGCGTGGTCGTCCACCTGGTCTTCCTCACCTTCACGCCGATGACCCGAAACGTTTTCGATCTTCACGGACATTATCTCCTGAAGGTCGTCATGGTCGGGTTGATCGTTTTGGGCACGAAGGATATGAAGAGGGTCACGGAGAGCTAATCCTATGTTCCTAAAACTCTACGCGATCGCGCTTTCCGTATTTTTTACGATGGACATGTTCTGGCTTGGCGTCGTCTCGAAGGACTTTTATCGTGCGCGCATCGGCGCGCTGATGAAGCCGGACGTCAATTGGGTCGCGGCGGTTGTCTTTTATCTCATCTTTGTTTTCGGCCTTGTCACGTTCGTGATCAAGCCGGCCTTGGAAAAGGGTGATTGGACGCGGGCCCTGCTTCTTGGCGCGCTGTTTGGCCTCGTGTCTTACGCGACCTATGACCTCACAAACTTGGCAGTCGCAAAGGACTGGCCGCTTTCGGTTACGCTTGTCGACCTGGCGTGGGGCGCCGTGCTGGCGTCATCGGTCTCAACCGTGACGTACCTTGTCGCAAAGAAAATCGGTCTTTAATCTTCCTCTTTTGTATTGTATGCCTACCCCCGCCTACAACTGGTACTCCCAGCTGATCAGACCGTCGTGGTCCCCGCCGTCGTGGCTGTTTGGCCCCGTGTGGACGGTGCTGTACGCCGTGATCGCCGTTTCGTTCGGCACGGTGTTTTACAAGGCGTTCACGAAACAGATCCCGTGGATCGTGGCACTGCCGTTCGCGCTCAACCTGATTGCGAACGTCGCGTTTACGCCGATCCAGTTCGGCCTGAAGAACAACCTCCTGGCCTCGGCGGACATCCTTCTCGTTCTCGGCACGCTTGTCTGGGCCCTCTTTGCCATCTATTCCTTCGGGCTCACGCTCCACATCGAGACCGGCGCTCCCACCTACGCCTGGATCGTCTACGCGAACGTCCCGTATCTCCTCTGGGTCGCCTTCGCCACGACCGTGCAATTTGGGATCACCTATCTGAACCGATGACAATGCGTGCCGGCCCTCGGACCCTAACTCCCTCCGTTCAGTAACCGAACAACCCCTATGTTTCTCAAGCTGTACGCGATCGCCCTTCCCGTGTTCTTCGCGATGGACATGGTCTGGCTCGGCCTGGTGGCAAAGAATTTCTATCGCGCGCAGATCGGAAGCCTGATGAAGCCGGATGTCAACTGGGTCGCGGCGATCATCTTTTATCTTTTGTTCATCGTCGGCCTGGTGGCGTTCGTGATCTCGCCGGCCGTGGCGAGGGGATCCTGGACGCACGCGGTCCTGTTCGGCGCGCTGTTCGGCCTGATCTGCTACGCCACGTACGACCTGACCAACCTGGCCGTGGCAAAGGACTGGCCGCTGCTCGTGACGATCGTGGACCTGGCCTGGGGCGCCGCGCTTGCCGCGTCGGTTTCCGGAATCAGCTATGTGATCGCGAAGAAACTTGGCCTATGAGCGCCTTTCTCGTTCTCGGCCTCGTCCTCTTTTGCTACATGACCCTGTGGTACGTCGTTTCCCTGGCGAAGCGGCGCAACGACGTGGCCGACGTGGCCTGGGGACTGGGGTTCGTGCTTCTTTCCTGGGTGTCGTACGCGATGTCCGGCGGATCCGGGCCGCGCGGGCTGATCGTCTGCCTGTTGGTGAGCGTCTGGGGGATCCGACTTGCCTGGCACATTCACGGGCGGAACAAGGGGAAGGCCGAGGACTACCGGTACCTTGCCTGGCGCAAGGAATGGGGCCGGTGGTTCTACCTGCGTTCCTACCTGCAGGTGTACCTGCTGCAGGGTGCGCTTCTGTTTCTGATCGTGCTCCCCGTGCTGGTGATCCAGGGGAACGCCGGACCGGCACTCGGACCGCTGGACCTGGCCGGCGCGGCGGTGTGGCTTCTCGGATTCTATTTCGAGGCCGCGGGAGACGCGCAGCTTGCGCGGTTCATTGCGGATCCGGCAAACAAGGGGAAGCTGATGCAGCGGGGGCTGTGGGCATACACCCGCCATCCGAATTATTTCGGGGAGGTGACGCAGTGGTGGGGGATCTGGCTCCTTGCGCTTTCCGTTCCGGGCGGCGCGCTCGCGGTCATCGGACCGATCACGATCACGGTTCTCATCCTGAAGGTGTCCGGCATCCCGCTTCTTGAGAAGAAAATGGCGGAACATCCCGACTTCGCGGAATACAAGCGGCGCGTGAGCGTCTTTTTCCCCTGGCCGAGGACCGGTATGACTCTGCCACGCATGCCATCCACGACCCTCGGAAAGCTCTCCGTCGGGCTCAACGCGCTGTTCGTTGTATCGGTCTCGGCGTCCGTCGTCCTCGTGAAGGTCCTCGGCCTGCTGTCCTTTGACGACCATTGGTGGGACGCGACCGTCGGGATCGCCTTTCCCGCGAGCCTGGTCGGGGCGATCCTTGGGATCGTTGCCGTTGCCAGGGGACGCGAGCGCGCGACCCTTGTCCGCGCTTCGATCCTCATTGGCGCGTGCACCTTCGTGTTCCTGCTGACCCATAGCTTATTCATCAGCGACTAACCTCCTGGTATGTCCATCATCTTCGTACCGAAGTCCGTCTCGGGAACGCTGGCCGTGCGCCTTGGGATGCTGCTCGTGGCTTCCATCGCGCTCACCGTCGTGTTTGCCTTCGCGATCGGCGGGGATCTCTGGCGGTGGTGGAGGCGAGTCCGGTGCTGACCGCGCTCGCGGGAATCCTGTCCGTCGCGTTTACGCTGTCCGCGCCGTTGTCGCTGATTGTCGGCCTGTACGCCGGTTTTCGGCACAAGGAATGGGCGGTGTTCCGGATGCTCGGGATCGCGTACCTTGTGACGCTCGCCCTGTTTCTCCTCGGAGAATTTTCCTTTCCTTCCGAGCCGAGCGAGCCGCCGGTTTCCGCTCCCGTCGAGCTGACCACCGAGCGGTCTGACGTCATTCGGTTGGAAACGCCCCGGACCGGCGAGACGGTCCGAAGCCCTCTCACGATTCGTGGCGAGGCTCACGGGACCTGGTTCTTCGAGGCAAGCTTTCCCGTGACGATCGTGGATTGGGACGGGAGGATCATCGGGGAGGGAATTGCGCGGGCAACGGGAGATTGGATGACCGAGGAGTTCGTCCCGTTCGAGGCGACGCTGACATTCGCGGCGGATCCGGAGGCGTACAGCGGTCGCGGGGCAATAATCCTGAAAAAAGACAATCCGTCTGGATTGCCTGCAAACGACGACTCCGTTGAGATTCCCGTTACGCTCGCGTCGGCCCCGTAAACGCTTCGGCTTGCCACCCAGGTTTCCTAGGCGGTCGTCGTCTCGGCTCGGTAGGGCAATCATAAAAACAAGACTGCCGCCGAATGTCCGGCGGCAGTCTTGTTTTTGAGGCCGGTTACACCGAGTCGTCGCGCCGCTCGCTCATCGAGCGCTGCAGGCACATTCCCATGATGGCGATGAACATCATGATCGTCGCGCCGGACCAGTCGTTCGCGCCGAACCCTCGAAAGATGATGGCGTAGAGCACCATCAGGATGCCGGCGGAGTAGGTGATGATTCCGTTTGTCATATCGGTTTTTGTCAATGAATAACGCTATGGCTGCGCGGCAGGAGCTGGGGCGGCTGGTTCCGTCGGCGTCGGGATCGTCGGCGTCGGGATCTCGACTTTGATGGTCGACGGCATGGTCTGGCTGGATGCGCGCTGGAGCATCGGAAGGCCGTACGCGAAGAACAGTACCGTTAGCGCGGCAAGAATGAGCAGGGCGACGATTGCCACGACGCCGGTTCCGCCGTCAGAGGTTTGCTCGGACATAGGGGTGAGTGAATGAATAGATTAACGATTAAATGATCGTTTAACTATATACACCATACATCCTCCCGGTCCGCCCGTCCAGCGCGGATCGCGTTTGGGGCAAATCCCTCCTAAAATCGGACAAGCAAAGAAAATACGCCGGTCAAGGGAAACCGCCCGCTTTGTGGTATCATTTCCTTCGTATGTCCATTGAGCGCAACCGACCAACAGCCGATGACACGCCGGCATCCGCTATCCGGCTTGAATACGAGTCGCAGGGGGTTTCCGTCCAGAAAATCAAGGACTTCGTCGCCAATCTTCAGTTGTTTGGAAAGGATCTGGATTTCCTGGATGAGAGGTTTGGCCCGCAGATCGAGGCGATCAGGATAAAGCTTGCCCCGGAGCAGAAGGAGTACGACCGGCTGTATCGGGAGACGATCCTGCTTGAGGAGCGGATTCAAGAGATCCAGTGGAGCGAAGGGTATGAGGCGGAGGTCGAGAATCTTCGGCGGGACCTCGACCGCGTTTGGACGGAGTATGCGACGCAGCAAGAGACCGTGCGCGATCTCCAGCGACAGGAACAGGACGTTCATGATCGGGTGCGACGGTATGCGGCGCGCGATTATTCGCATGCCGAGGCATTTTATGTTACCTCGTCGGACAATCTCCGTGCCTTGCGGGAACGCGTCGACGTCCGTGGAAAGAAGGCCGCCACGGTGGCCGGCAATGGCGACTTTTGGCAGGCATTCGTCGACGGCGGCGCGCGGGAGGTCGTCGTGTTCGACATGTCTCTTCCGGCCCTGATGTATTCCGAGCTTAAGCTCGCGGCGTTGCGCGGGCTGACCTTTGACGAGTACCGGGACCTCATCGGGAACGACGGAAAGGAAATCGTCGATCGCGTCGAGAGAATGGAACCATTCATCCGGCAGACCGCCTATGCCCGGATTCGACGCGCCCTTACGCCGCAGGCTCAGAACTTCTTCGATCTCATTTTGAATCTCGACGGTGCCGAGCTGTATCCCCCGACGCTCGCGGAAGGATTCATTCGCGCTCGAAACAGGGAGGCGTTTGTCGGAGACATCGTCCGGACGGAAGAGGAGTACGCGGCCCTGGCGGAACGGGCGAGGAAGGTTTCCGTCCGTTTCGCCCTGGGAGACATCAACGCCAGCCCGAAGATAGCCGTCGGAAGCGACGTCGCGTACCTGAGCAACATCGGCTATAGGCTGGACGTGTCGCTTGGAATCGCGGGACGGCTTCTTGCGGACGCGCAAACGGTAATCCTTTCGACGGGCGGATCGCGCACGATCGATCGGATTACGCCGGACAATCGCGTTACGAACGATCTCGGGTTGAGCGTGTCCGTGCTGGCAACGGGCTATGGATCGGGCGGGACCATCCTCGAAGTGACGAAGACCTCATCGGCCCGCTGAACCGCGACGTCGAGGCGCGCATGGAAAAAGGGAAGGTGGTCGTATCCGTTCGCGAATTCCTAACGCGATTTGTCCGAATCTGGTACGATGTATCGGTATGAAGAGACAAATGATCATTCAGATTTCCTCTGCGGCCGTGATCGGGGCCGTCGTCGTGATTGGCATCGTTCATTTTGTCCTGCCGGATCCCGTGGCGACCGCCGATTCTTCCGTCGATCGTCCCGACGTCGTCGCGAACGTCCCGGTTGACCAGCCGCCGGAAACGTCGCCTCCGCCTCCGTTGCCGCCTCTCGACACGGTCGCGTACGACGCAAAGCTCAAACAGCTCGCCCACTTCGTCGAACCAATCGTCGAGACCGCTGACCACCCCCAACCCCTCCTTGACGAAGGAGGGGAGACTCGTACGGCGGAATCCCTATGGCCCGTCCATGCCGCGTACCCCAATCCGGGCGCGATTCTTCCGTTCAATCGGATCGTCGCGTACTACGGGAACTTTTATTCGCGCGGGATGGGGGTGCTCGGAAAGTATGATCCCGACGAGATGCTGCGCCGGCTGGACGTCGAGGTAAAATCCTGGCAGGCGGCGGACCCGGCCACGCCGGTCATTCCCGCGATCGACTATATCACCGTAACGGCACAGTTGAGTCCCGGAGTCGACGGCAAGTACCGGTTCCGCATGCCGGATTCCCAGAAGGACAAGGCGGTCGAGCTGGCCGCAAAGATCAACGGGATCGTCATCCTGGAGGTTCAGGCAGGACTCTCTGACATGATGGTCGAGATCGATAAGCTCGAGCCGTATCTTAAGCTTCCCAACGTCCACCTCGCGATTGACCCGGAGTTTGCGATGATTGCCTCCGGCAAGCGCCCGGGTACCGTCGTCGGCACCGTCGACGCGACCACGGTCAATGCCGCGGCCGAATATCTCGCGACGCTCGTTCGCGACAACAACCTCCCGCCGAAGATCCTGATCGTGCACCGCTACACCCGCGCCATGGTGACGAACGCGACAAGCATCGTCCCGCTTCCCGAAGTCCAGGTCGTCATGGACATGGACGGCTGGGGACCGCAGGCGCAGAAGATCGACTCGTACCAGGCGTACATCCAGGCGTACCCGGTGCAGTTTACCGGTTTCAAGCTGTTCTACGTCAACGATTTTCAGCGCGCCGGATCGCGCATGCTCACCCCGCAGGAGGTGCTCGAACTGACCCCGTCGCCATCGTTTATCCAGTACCAATGATCGCCTTCTTTTCCCGTCCTTTCGCATCCGGCCGAATGCCGGCGCATGAGGACTTGTTTCGCGTCATCTCGCGGAAACTTGATCGCTTTGGGCCGAAGCGACTATGATGGCCCCGTTATTCCCATGAACGCACCCATATGAACATCTCTTCTCGCGCCGCGTCGTCCCTGTTCGTTCTTTGCGCCGTCATTCTCCTGGGAGCGGGTTGCTCGGGTTCGACCCAATCGACCTCGTCCGATTCCGACGACCAGGCTTCGGCGAACGAAGCGACGCAGACGATTACCCGTTCGGACGCGATCGACCAGTATTGGTACCAGATCGCCCGAAACGTGAACGGAACCGCGTCCGTTCAGGCATACTCCGCTCTGTCTGGAAGCACCTACGCGCTCGACGCGGACATCTCCGGTGCCTACGTCGACGCCATCCACAACGGAGAGGGGGATATCCTCACGTTTACGGCGGAAATCCGCGAGGACGGCACCGCGTCCGGGACCGACCAGTACGGCAACACCTGGGAGTTTACCCTCGACATGAGCGCGCCCATCGTCGAGTCGGCCGTCCAGTCGTGGGCGGGCGAGAACGGGTACGTGATCGAGTAGAGGTGTGATCTTTCCAACGTTGCGCGGACAGCCGTTCGGTTATGCGAACGTCGCGCTCTACAGTCGCGAGTGGCTTGCGGGAAAGGTGTTCGACGGGAACCCGCTGTTGGATCCGATCGTCTGCCAGCGGATGGTCGACGAGATGCATGGGGACCTCGGCGTCGCGTGGTCGTATGGCGGATGGCTGGAAGACCGCTCCGACCTGTGGGACGGAAGCTACCTGACGGACCGCCGGACCACGGCGCACCTCGG
>CAIMOJ010000013.1 GCA_903843045.1 Candidatus Uhrbacteria bacterium | reverse complement strand
CTCGGCTTCGTCGGACTCCGCGACCCGCTGCGCAAGGAGGCGGCGGAGCAGATTCGGGCGGCGCGGGAGGCGGGGGTGCGGACGGTGATCGTGACGGGCGACCATCCGAATACGGCTCGCGCCATCGCCGAGCAGGCCGGGGTTCCGACGAAACAGGATTCGGTCGCGACCGGCGAGGAGCTTGACCGCTGGGACGACGCCGAGCTCGACCGACGCGTGCACTCGGTTTCGGTCTACGCGCGCGTGGAGCCGCGGCACAAGATTCGGGTGGTGCAGGCGTGGCAGCGGCGCGGGGCCGTGGTCGCGGTCACGGGCGACGGGGTGAACGACGCGCCCGCGCTCCGGGCCGCGGACATCGGCGTGGCGCTTGGCTCGGGCACCGAGGTCGCGAAGGAAGCCTCGGACATCGTGCTTCTCGACAACAACCTTGGGTCCATCACCTCCGCCATCCGCGAGGGGCGCGTGATGTTCGACAACATGCGCCGCAGCGTCGTGTACCTGTTCACGAGCGGGTTCACCGAGATGATCCTGATCGGCGGGGCGATTCTTTTTCACCTCCCGCTTCCGCTCCTTCCCGCGCAGATTCTCTGGATCAACCTCGTGGCCGACACCTTCCCGAACGCGGCGCTTGCCTTCGAGAAGGGCGAGCCGGACATCATGCGCCTCCCGCCGCGTCCGCGCGGCGAGCCGGTGTTCAACCGGAAGATGGCGGCGCTGCTTCTCGTGATCGGCGTCGTCACGGACGTCTTCCTTTTCGCCCTGTATTTCTGGGTCCTCGGAACAAAGGACGTGCCGTCCGCCCAGTCGTTCATGTTCGCGGCCGTCGGCATCGCGTCGGTGATCTACGTCTTCTCCATCCGCAGCTTCCATCGCTCGATTCTCCGGATCGATCCGTTCTCGAACCCGTGGCTTCTCGGCGCGGTCGCTCTCAGCATGGGGCTCATGGTTCTTGCCCTCACGTTCCCGCCCCTTGCCGCCGTCCTTCGCGTCACGCCGCTCTCCTTGTCCGACTGGGCTCTTTTGCTTATGATAGGCGTGCTAAAGCTCGGCGTCATCGAAACCGCCAAACAACTTGCGATATGAACGACATTTGGAATGCCATTCGAAGCGGATACGAGGAACACGGCCGTGCGCGACGCGAGATCGCGGGCAATTCGGACCAGGCGATTCGCCGCGCCAAGCAGGCCATCTTCGCCCTGCATCGCGACGACCGCGCCGAGGCCGAGCGCCTGCTGAAGGAGACGAAGGCGCTGTTCGCCGCGTGCGACGCGCCGATGAAGAAATTCGCCGACCTCCGCACCGAGGGCCCGTACGTCGCCGCGCTCGAGGAGTTCGCGGAGGCGCAGCTGTTCGCGGGATATTTGAAAAATGGGAAGCTCGCCGCGATCGACAGGCGCGCGATGGACGCGTCGTCCTACCTCGGAGGCCTCTGCGACGCCACCGGCGAGATCGTCCGCCACGCCATGCGCCAGGTGACGCTTGGAAACCACGCCGAGGTCGCGCGCGCCTTCGAGACGGTCGAGGCGGTGATCACGTATCTGCTCGACATGGACCTGACGGGATACCTGCGGACGAAGTTCGACCAGGCAAAGCGGAACCTGAGGAGTTTGGAGCAGATGAATTACGACATCTCGATGCGGAAATAACGAAAGACGCCTATGCCATCTCCCTGGCTATTCCGCCGCGACGAGCTGGACGCGCTCGAGGATCAGCTCGACGAGGTGTTTGATTTGCACGAGCAGTCGCGCAACCAGGTGCAGCATTCGCTGGAGAAGGGGGTCATCGCGGAGCAGACGCGGACCGAGGACCTGTACGAGCAGCGGCTTGCCGATCTGCTCGGTCCGGAGTCGCTCGCGTCCGGCGACGAGGGCGAGGACGGGCACGCGTGCGAGAACTGCCAGGGGACCGGGATACCCGAGGGCGTGCCGATCCGCGATCTGCTCGGGCAGCGGCGCGACGCGATCTACGTGCGGGCGTATGCCTGGTCGACCAAGGTGTTTTTGTGGGCGCGCGACTGCTATTGGGAGCAGGGAATGCGGAACCGCGATATGTTCCGCGTGAACGTGAACGCGTACCTCGTGCCGGTAAAGATCGCGTTCGCGCTTACCGAGGAGGCACGCGGCGACGAGCACTCGTCGGCGATCGCGTCGATGGAATACGAGCTTGCCTCGACGTACCTGTCGCGCGTGCGCGAGTCGCTCGGAAGTCTCCGCGCGATGGGAATGTCACATCCCGACCTGCCCTGGATGATGGACGAAGCGGACGGGCTGTCCGTCGCGCTCGACGAGCGCCGTAAGAAACTCAAGGTATGAGCATACGCGTCGCGGCCATCATTCCGGCGTTCAACGAGGAGCCGACCATCGGCGACGTCGTCTCGACCCTGCGCGCGTCGCCCGACGTGCGCGAGGTCATCGTCGTGTGCGACGGGTCCACGGATCGGACGGCCGAAGTCGCACGCGCGGCCGGGGCGACGGTATACGACCTGCCGAAGAACCAGGGCAAGGGCGCGGCGATGTTGCACGGCCTTGCCCATACCGACGCGTCGGTGATCGCGTTCTTCGACGCCGACCTGCGCGGCCTCACGGTCGACCATGTCGCCCGCCTCGTCCTCCCGGTCGTGAACGGATCCCGCGTCATGAACGTCGGGCTCCGGGATCGCGGCGCGATCGTGTCGAGGCTGACGTCGTCCCTCCCGCTTATCGGCGGCGAGCGCGCGATGCTCCGCCAGGTGGTCGAAGGGGTTCCGCCGGAGTACCTGCAGGGCTTCATGGCCGAATCCGCCCTGAACTTCTACTGCCGCTCCCGAAAGCTTCCCTATGGTTCCGTCCATCTCCGAGGCCTGACGATCCGCCGCAAGTACGAAAAGGTCGGCTGGAAGCTCGGCATGGTACAATATGCCAAGATGGCCGGGGAGATCGTCGGATCGATGCTGGCCGTAAGGATCGGCAGGATATTAAAGAGATTTTAAACGCTATGCCCGTAAATCCATCCGACATTTCTTCGTTCCAGGACGCCGTCGTTACCGTCATGGGCCTTGGCGCGTACACGCAGGGAAGCGGGATCGGCGCGGCCAAGTGGCTGATGCGCCACGGCGCCCAGCTGGTCATAACCGACCTGAAGACCGAGGAGGAGCTGCGCGAATCCGTCGACGAGATCTCGAAGTGGTACGAGGCATACCGCGCGCAGTTTCCGGACCGGACGATCTACCAGCCGGTGTTCGCGCTGGCCGAGCACCGCGCCCAGGATTTCACCGACGTCGACCTCGTGGTCCAGAACCCGGGCGTCCCGCGCGAGTCCGAGTTCATCCTCCTTGCCCGCGAGCACGGCGTCCCCGTCGAGAGCGACATGTCGCTGTTCTTCCGCCACTGCCCGTTCCCGATCTACGCGATCACCGGAACGCGCGGAAAGTCGACCACGACGGCGCTGCTTGGCGAGATGTTCAAGGCCGTGAACCCGAAGGCGGTCGTCGCGGGAAACATCACGCGCTCGCCGCTTGAGGATCTCGACGCGCTTTTGACGGAGACGGCGCCCGTGCCGGTCGTCCTTGAAATGTCTTCCTGGCTCATCGAGAGCCTCGAGTCCGTCGACCGCGGACCGGACATCGGGGTGCTTACGAACATCTTTGCCGACCACCTGAACCGCTATCCGTCGCTCGGGGCCTACGCCGAGTCAAAGCTCCAGCTGTTCCGCCACTGCAAGCCGGGCCAGAAGGCCGTGCTGAACGCCGACCACGAGATGGTCCGCGCGATGGCGGATAAGATCGGGTGCCAGAAGTTCTGGTTTTCGGAGCAGGCCAGCGAGGCAAAAAATGGCGTATTCCTGCGCGACGGACAGATCATCTGCGCCGTGGAAGGCGTCGAGCACGTCCTTGGCGATACCGCGACGATGGCGCTGCAGGGGAAGCACAACCTGCTGAACGCGCTCGCCGCGTCGCTTGCCGCCCACCTTGCCGGCATTCCGGCCGACGTTATTTCCGCCACGCTCAAGACGTTCCAGGGATTGCCGGGCCGCCAGGAGATCGCGAAGGAGGTCCGCGGCGTCGCCTATGTCAACGACACGACCGCCACGTCGCCGGACGGCGTGATCGCGGCTCTTGATCGATTTGGGAAAGGTGGGCGCGCGGTCTTGATCTGCGGTGGATCGACGAAGGGCCTTCCGTACGCGGAAATGGGAAAAAAGGTCGCAAAGAATTGCAAATTCGTCGTTTATCTCGATGGAACCGCCACGCCGGACATCCAAAAGGCTATCGGCGAATCCGTCCCTTCCGTCGTTGCGACTTCCATGGAGGACGCGGTCAGGCTCGCCGCGAAGGGCGCGGAGGAGGGCGATACGGTCATTCTTTCCCCGGGAGCGGCCAGCTTTGGAATGTTCAAGAACGAGTTCGACCGCGGAGAGCAGTTCGTGGAGGCGGTCAAAAAGATCATGGAATGAAAGAGACGCTGAAAAAAATGATCCCGGCTCCGGTCCTCGGCGCCTATCACTACGCGCTTGCCGTCGCGGCGGCGTTTGCGTACGGGCGTCCTTCCGAAAAGCTCGTTGTCATCGGCGTGACCGGGACGAACGGGAAGTCGACCACGACGGAATACGTCGGGCGGATCCTCGAGCATGCCGGGCACAAGGTCGGCTGGACGGGGACGACGTCGTTCAAGGTCGCGGGCCGCGAGTGGACGAACGACCGGAAGATGACGATGCTCGGGCGGTTTGCGACGCAGAAGCTGCTCGCCGACATGGTGGCGGCCGGGTGCGAGTACGCGGTTATCGAGACGTCGTCGCAGGGAATCGCGCAGTCGCGCCACGTCGGCATCGACTACGACGTGGCCGTGTTCACGAACCTTACGCCGGAGCATATCGAGTCGCACGGAGGGTTCGACAATTACAGGCATGCGAAGGGAAGGCTGTTCGCCGCGTTGTCGTTGGGCCGTCGCAAGGGATCGCAGAAGAAGGTGTCCGTCGTGAACGTCGATGACGAGCATGCGGACTACTTCTTGTCGTTTCCCGCGGACGAGAAGATTGGTTTTGGCTTGTCGAGCGGACGAACGGATTCGGACGTTTTCGCGACGAACGTCGCCTTGTCCTCGACGGGGACGACGTTCTCCATCGGCCGGGAGACATTCTCAATTTCTCCGATCGGACGGTTCAACCTGATGAACGCCCTTGCCGCCATCGCCGCCTGCCGCGCGGTCGGACTGTCCTGGGAGAAGATCAAAGCCGGCGTCGCGTCGCTCCGGCCGGTCCCGGGACGCCTGGAATCGATCGTCGCGGGCCAGCCGTTCTCCGTGATCGTCGACTATGCCCCGGAGCCGGCGGCGCTTGCCGCGCTGTACGACGCGCTCGACCTGATCGAGCACCGGCGAATCATCCACGTGCTCGGCTCGACGGGAGGCGGGCGCGATGTCGCCCGTCGTCGGATCCTCGGGGAAATGGCCGCGGAACGCGACGGCGTGGTGATTGTGACCAACGAGGATCCGTACGATGACGAGCCGATGGGGATTATTCGAGAGGTGGCCGAGGGGGCTGAGAGGTTCGAAGGTTCGAAGGGTCGAAGGGTCGAAGGAGAAAATCTCTTCCTGATCCTCGACCGACAGGAGGCGATCGACAAGGCCGTCGAACTGGCCGAGCCCGGTGATCTCGTCCTGCTGACGGGAAAAGGCTGCGAGCCGGTGATGGCCGTCGCGAACGGACAAAAAGTTCCGTGGGACGACAGGGACGCGGCGCGGAAGGCGCTTGCAAAACTTGGATATGCAACACATCGATAAGGGCATCCAACTGAAGCCCGAGGAAGACGTGCTTGAGGTCGTGCACGAGGATATCGTGCCGCACCTGCCGCGTTTCTTCTTGCTGTTCCTCTGGGTCGTGATCCCGTTCTTCTTTTTGTTCCCGCTGTTCCGCGAGGGATGGGTCGGCGTGCTGATCTTTCTCGGGCTGTTCGGAAGCGCGACATACTTTTTTCTGCGGGCCTACGTGAAATGGTCGTGCACCGTGATGATCGTCACGGACCGGCGCGTCATCGACGTCGAAAGGAAGGCGTTCTTCGACCGCGAGATTTCCGAGATTTCCTATCCGCGCATCGACGAGGTAAGCTATCGGGTGAAGGGGCTGTTTCCGACGCTGTTCCGATACGGCAGCATCCGCCTGCACGTGTCCGGTTCCGCGGCCGACATCGAGTTCAAGAACGCGGCGCGTCCGAGCCGCATCCACGACCTGATCAACGACCTGCGCGAGCATTCGCGAACGGCAAAGAAGGTCGTCACGGCCGTAAGCGAAGCCGAACGCGACGAGGCCATCGAGCAATTCTTTGACGACTCACATGCCTGAGAAACGCAAGCCACTCTGGAGACGCCTGATTGAGTTCCGCCTGCTGTTCGTCGTGAACGCGGTCATTTTGGTTGCCATCGGCTGTTCGTTCGGCCGGGAATGGATCCGCAACCGCGAGATTCAGAGCGAGATCGCCGGGCTGCAGGAGCAGGCAACGGCCCTGCAGGCGCGAAATTTGCAAATCGCCGACCTGAACACCGCGTTTCGCACGGAATCGTTCATCGAGCGCGAGGCGCGGCTCAAGCTCGGGCTGAAGAAGCCCGGTGAAAGCGTGGTCGTGATCCAGGACGGAAGCGCGGAAGGGACCGTCGCGTCGGACGCGGATGCCGAGGCCATTGCCAAGGCGGCGGACCCAAGGACTCTGCTGGCCCTGGACACTTCCGAGCCCGAGGTTGCGAATCCGACCAAATGGTGGCATTATTTCCTCCGTTAGAGCGTTAACAAAATCCTGATCTTGCTATGGAACCAGAAATCGCTGAAATTCCTGCCGTCGATGCCGTCGCAGAACCTGCCGCCGAAAACACGGATATCGCAACGCCTGACGTCGTTTCGGCAGAACCGACGAAAAAATCCAGGATTCCAAAGAAAGCCGTGCATGTACTGACCGCGTTCGGCGTGCTCGTGCTGACGTTTGCCATCCTGACGTCGTTCGTTTATCGCCACGCCCCGACGGACTCATCCATCCGCAAGGTCGTGGGCGTCATCCCGTATCCGGCCGCCGTGATTGGAAACCATGTCATCACCCTGAAGCAATACCTTGACGAGCGTGACGCGCTGAACACCTACTTCGTCTCATCCGCCGCCCAGTCCGGCGCGGCGGCTCCCGACGAGGCCACGATCACGAAGAACGTGGTAGACACCATGATTCACAAGATTGCCGTCGAGGACATGGCAAAGGCCGCGAACATCACGCTCGACGAATCGAAGGTGGACGATTTCTACAAGAACGCGGTCGGCGGGGCGGACCCCGCGGAGTTTGAGGGCCAGCTGAAAACCATGTTTGGCTGGACGCCGGACGAGTTCAAGGCGCGCGTGGTTCGGGCGGTGGTGCTTGCGTCCCAGGTGGACGAGTCGATCCAGGCCGACGCGACGCGTCAGGCCGATCGCAGGGCAAAGGCCCAGGCCGCCTATGACCGTATCGCGGCGGGAGAGGATTTTGCGAAGGTAGCGACCGACGTCAGCTCGGACCCGTCGGCCACGGCCGGCGGCGACGTGGGCGACGTGAAGGTGTCCGACATCCCGGCCGAATGGAAGGACGCGATCGCAGCGGTCGCGGTGGGTGATTACTCAAAGGTGGTCGAGGGCAAGTCCCTGTACATGGTCTTCAAGGTCGTGGCCCGTACCGGCAAGGACGCGGACGAGTCCGTGAAGCTCTCCCTCATCGCCGTTCCGAAAGAAACCCTGGAGGAAGCGACCCAGGAGTACCTGAAGTCCGTGCGGGACTGGCGCTACATCGGCAACACTTGATCGATTTTCAGAGGTCTGATATCATTCCGCCATCCCGGCATTGCCGCCGGGGGCGGCAATGCCGATGTAGCTCAGTGGTAGAGCAATGCTTTCGTAAAGCAGAGGTCGTCGGTTCAATCCCGACCATCGGCTCCACGAAAAAAGCGATCCGTTCAGGATCGCTTTTTTCGTGGAGCGGGTAGCGGGAATCGGACCCGCGACTAATGCTTGGGAAGCACTCGTTTTACCACTAAACTATACCCGCTCGAAACGAATTCGTGGCTGCGGCTTGTCTCTGTTTCTTCCGCGCGGTATCATATACCACGTCGATGCCTATGACAAGAACTTTCTTTGCCATCCTGTTCGCGCTCGCGTCTTTCGTCGCGACTCCGGTCCTTGCCGACGACGCGACCGAGCAGGTTTCCTCCACGCAGTTCGACGCGGCCACGATCGTGAAAGGATTCACGCTCGCGTCCGGCGACGGACTGTTCCGCCTGGGGATCCGCCCGAGCACGCTGAACGTCGCAACGCGCGTCGACGTGAAGACGCTCGACCCGTCGCTCATGACGGCGACCCTGCCGGCGGACAAGACGCTCGTCGGCAGCATCTACCTTTTCGACATTCTGAACAAGACCAGCTACGACGGGAAGGATTACTTCTTTCTCGAGATCAAGTATCCAGAAGAGGGAGACGAGGGTTCCGAGGGGAGCGGAGGTTCGAAGGGGATGCACGGCAGGCGCCGCATCGCCTTCTGGAACGGGGTCACGAGCGCCTGGGAGGAACTTCCGAGCGAGGACAGTCCCGAGAACGGGTCGGTTCGCGCGCTGATTCATCTTCCATACGCCCGGCTTGCCATCTTCGATGACAAGATCCCGGAGGTCGGCTCCGCGAGCTGGTACGGCTACAAGGGGTGCGACTGCGCGGCGAGCCCCGACTACCCGAAGGGAACGTACTTGGTCGTCTCGCGCACCGACGACCCGACGCGGACGGTCACGGTAAAGGTCAACGACTACGGACCCGAGCGCGACGTATTCCCGGATCGGATCATCGACCTCGACAAGGTGGCGTTCAAGAAGATTGCCTCGCTCGGCGCCGGCGTCATCCAGGTGAAGGTAACGTTACTGCAATGATTCATTTCAAAAATGTCATCAAGACGTATCCGCCGAACATCGTCGGGATACGAAACGTGAACCTCCACATTCGTCCTGGGGAATTCGTTTCGATTGTGGGGCAGAGCGGAACGGGGAAGAGCACGCTCGCGAAATTAATGTTCGCGGAGGAGACGGCCACGAGCGGTCAGATCGCGATCGGAGGCTGGGATATCACGCGTATCTCGCAGCACGACGTTCCGCTTTTGCGCCGACAGATCGGCGTCGTGTTCCAGGACTTCAAGCTGCTTCCGCGCAAGACCGTGTTCGAGAACGTCGCGTTCGCGCTCGAGGTGGCCGGGACGCCGAGCCGTCGCATCAAGGAAATTGTCCCGCAGGTGCTCAAGATCGTGAACCTGCACGACAAGGGCGACCGGTACCCGAAGCAGCTGTCCGGCGGGGAACAGCAGCGCGTGGTCGTGGCCCGCTCGCTCGTGCACCGGCCGAAGATCCTCGTCGCCGACGAGCCCACGGGAAACCTGGACGCGATCCACACGCACGAGATCATCGACCTTCTGAAGAAGATCAACGAGTTCGGCACCACCGTCGTGCTCGTCACGCACAACCGCGAGGTGGTGAACGCCCTGAAGAAGCGCGTGATCCTCGTCGACGGCGGAGAGATCGTCTCCGACGTCGAGGAGGGGCGTTACAAGATCTGATATGCTCACATCCTCCATTCGCTCCGTAAAATTCGCGTTCCAGAGCTTCGGCAGAAACTTCTGGCTCTCGATCATCACGGTCAGCATGCTGGTCCTGACGCTCGTGACGATCAACCTGCTGCTCGTCCTTCAGATCGTCGCCTCGAAGGCAGTAAGTTTTGCCGAGGAGCGCATCGAGGTTTCCGTCTACTTTTTTCCTGCCGCCACCGAGGACAAGATCAAGGACGCGTCGGGATACCTTCGCGGCCTGCCGCAGGTGCGCGACGTGCAGGTCATCACGGCCGACGAGGCGCTCTCGCGCTTCAAGGAACGCCATGCCGCCGACGCCACGATCCTTTCCGCGCTCGACGAGGTCGGCGGCTCGCCGTTCGGCCCGACGCTCGTCATCAAGGCCAAGAGCGCCAGCGACTTTCCGCTCATCCTCGACGCGCTCGACAACCCGCAGTTCCGCAACGACATCCGCGAGAAGGACTTCTCCAGCTACGAGGACATCGTGAACCGCATCAAGGCAACCACCGAGCGCGTCCAGCTGTTCGGGATGGGCCTGGCCGCCGTGTTCCTCCTCATCGCGATCCTGATCGTGTTCAACACCGTCCGCATCGCCCTGTTCGTCCACCGCGAGGAAATTGCCATCATGAAGCTCGTGGGCGCCACGAACGCGTTCATCCGATCCCCGTTCCTCATCGAGTGCTTTCTCTACAGCCTGTTCGCCGTCGCCATCGTCGCGGGCATCGTCTTCCCTGCGGTCGCGGTCATCGACCCGAGCATGACGACGTTCTTCGGCGGGGAATCGGTCGGCCTCCTCTCCTACTTTCAAGCGAACTGGTACGTCGTCTTCGGCATCCAGCTCGCCGCGCTCACGGTGATCAACATGGTCTCGACGACCCTGGCGATGCGGAAGTACCTGAAAGTTTAGCCCGCTTGATCGTTTCCTGCGAATTCTCTATACTCCCGCTATCGGTCGCGAACAAGAACCATTCGTTTCTTGTTCGCTCACTCCGGTCGGGGGTCGTCTAATGGCAGGACAGCAGCCTTTGAAGCTGTGAATAATGGTTCGATCCCATTCCCCCGAACCACGAAAATGCCACGGGTCAATCCGTGGCATTTTTGTTTGGGGCGGGGATATGTGTCCTTGTTGATTGGGTGGATTGATGAGACAATGCGTTCAAATTATTCTGGTAACCCATGTCACGCTATGCCACGTCTCTCCAACCCGTTCCGCCGTGATCGATCCCCGTTCGGATTCGTCGCCATTGCCATCGTCGCTCTCGTTGGCGGATCGGTATTTTTTAGGACAAACGAGGCATTCGCGGCTGATGATAGCATTTCGATCTCGTCCGCGGAGGTGTCGCTGTTCGTGGATTCAGATGTCAATGGCGTGGCAAACATCGACGACTATGTGCGCGTGGAAGTCATCGTTGACAACGCGGACGGCGGATGCGAAAGCGTTCCGGGTATGAGCGTCTCGGCCGACCTTCGCGCGTACGGCGGCGGCGCTTCGGATCCCCTCGAGTGCGATACCGATAACGGCGGGGTCGGGGATGTCTGGCGGCATTTCAGATACATTACGAATCCCGGGGAGAGCGGGATTGACGTCGGGGAGTCGGAAGCACTGTCCGCGGTAACGATTACCGCGACGGACGCGGACGAGGACGCCCCGGTCATCATGGATACGACCCCTCTTTCCGAGGCGATGGACTCGATTGCTCCGACCGTGAACGCCAATGATATCGTTATCGATTCGTCCGACTGCACGGGGACGGATGAGTTCTGTATCATCGGCGACACGATCGTCGTTACCTGGAATGCCAACTTGGACAACGCCGGTGAGTCGATGGGGTCGACCCCGGGTGACGTGACCGTCGACCTTTCCAATTTTGGCGGCTCGGTCTACGCAGTGATGAACGACAGCGCAACCGGAGCGGACGGGATGGCAGGCGACGGTATTTGGTCGACCTCCCTGACGATCTCGGCGGGTGAAATCGAGGCGTCCAACCTGGTCTCCGACGGCATGACGGTGTTCGATGATGCCGGCAACCTGGACACGTGCGGTGCGTCCGACATGACGGTCGACCTGGACAATGTGCGACCGGAGGTTGCCTCGGCGGAGATGCTCGATATGGACGGCGACGGATTCGTCGACGCGATGGACCTGACGTTCAGCCAGGCCCTACAGAATCGGGCCGAGTCTGACAATGACTTTGACGTCGTGAACGGGGATGACCACGGCACGTGCGACTCGGAGCTTATCGACCCAGACGGGACGGACGCGCTCACCCTGACCTTTGCGTGCGACAGGGCCTATACGGCCGTCGGCGACCTGTCCCTTACGTTCGACGACAACCTAAACGTAATCGACCTGAACGGCAATCGCCTTGCGAGCTTCACGATCGACGCGGAATCCGACCCGGCCATCACGGATGGCGCGGACCCGGTGCTCGTTTCCGTGAGCCCGACGGATGGCGCCACGAGCGCATCCAGGACGGCGGGGCTTGTCCTGACCTTCTCCGAGCCAATGGACACGACGTTTGACGAGGGGACCCAGTTTAACGTCAGTCCCGACGTAACGGCATGGTCCGCCTCGGGTTCTGCGGGCGATACGGTCATCACGCTCAGCCATTCGACGAACCTCGGCTGTCGCGACGGATATGACGTGGAACTCGACAACATGGCGATCAATTCTGCCGTCGAAGAGACACTTTTGACGACGGGACCCCAGGACATGACCTGGTCGTTTACGACGCGTTCTTGCAGCAACGGCGGCGGCATCACGACATATTACGTCGCTCCGGAGGATGCGACGGCGACGACCGATACGACCGCGACGGCGGATGCGTCTGCTTCTGGATCTTCCGCCATGGACGAGGGGTTTCCGCTCTTGATCGGTTCCGACGAGGATGCGATCGACGGGCTCACCACCGACTCCGAGGGTCGTGACTGGGCCCCGGATTCGATCATGACGGGATTGTCACCATACGACGGATCCACCCAGCTAATATCCAAGGTCCTTCCGGGCGAGCTCATTCGCTCGGAGCATTATGACTCGGTCTACTACGTGACCGCCAACATGACCCGCCGCCCGTTTTGGGACTCGCAGAGCTTCTTCACCTGGGCCAACTCCTGGGGCGACGTCGTCTGGGTCTCGGACGCCACGCTCGCCACGCTGACCATCGACCACCCGATGTTGCCGAAGCCGGGCGTCGTACTCGTAAAGGTGCAGTCGGACCCGAAGGTGTACGCGGTTCAGGCGAACGCCGACGGATCGTCGACCCTGCGCTGGGTTCCGACGGAAGCCGTCGCCATCGCCCTCTACGGCTCGGCCTGGGCCGACTATGTCGTGGACGTCGAGGCGACGACCATGCACTGGTACGGCTCCGGAGCCGACATGACCGCGACGGACGTCATCGACATGGGCGTCATGAAGACGCGCATGGCGATCGCCGCGAAGGTCGCGGGGCTCTAGGATAGAACGCAAGGGACGCCCAAAGTGGGCGTCCTTTTGGTTGGAAGAGAAGATTGTTTTCCGCAGGCGCTTCGCCCTGCACCCGACCTACTTTCTCTGTAGGGCGGACAGAGAAAGTAGGCAAAGAGAGCCTTCCGCCCGGCCATCCGCTCCTACGCCAGGAGGCGAAAAGCTGACTCGCTGCGGAACTCGCTTCTCGCCTGCGGGCTCGTACGCTCAGACAATCCTCGCCCGGCTGATGCCGCCGTCAGCTTTTCGCCTCCTGGCTGGGTCGCTCCGGCAGGGCGGCGACCGGATGGAAGTCTTTTCATTAAAAAAACCTCCGATTTACTCGGAGGCAGATGACTCGCGCGCGGCGCGGATGGCGTGGTAGGCGCGGAGGTAGAGGACGGCGCTCCAGAGTTGGTCGACTTCGCCGTAGCCGGTGGCGTCGCTCGGGTCGTAGTACTCGCGGAATCCGTCGAGGGCGGTCATCTTTGCGAACTGTTCCTCGGCGAATGCGCGCGCGCCCAGGTTAAGGAGGGCGAGGACCGTGAATCCGACCACGAACGGCCAGGTCACCACTCCTCCGGTTCGCTCGATCATGAGGCGCTCCTTCTCGTTGAGCGGGTTGTGCTTGCAGCGGATCGTGACTCCGGTCCTGCTGTCGACGGTGCTGATCCCGATGAGTGCCGTCGCGCGGTGCATCGGACCCGCCACGTCGTACAGGACGGCGAACGAGGTGCCGAGCGGGTCGCAACGATCCACTCCCGGGTAGTCGATTACGCGCGGGTCCCCGTCGCCCCAGGTCGGGAAATGCGTGGCGAGGATGCGCTTCCGAAGCTCGGCGGCGCGATGCTTCTGCCCCGAAAGGACATAGACGCGATAGAGGATGCAGTTGTTGGTGAGCAGCGGTGTGTTCGCGAGCTCCTTCTCCATCGTGTCCCGCCAGTCCGCGCCGGTATGCAGTCCGTCCACCATGAGACGGCTTTCGACGTGTCCGATCGCGTCGTCCAGGTTCTCCTGGTAGCGTTCCAGAAACCGCGGCTCGCGCTTCCCGTACTCGTACATCGCCAGGAGATACAGGATCTCCGAGTCGCGCGTGCCGGGCGTCAGGTTCCAAAGCTGGCCGTCGAGGAAGCGTCGGAGCATGAACGACATCTTGCGGTCGCGCACGCTTTTCTTCGTCTTGTCCGCGAGGAACCGGATCTGTCCGCGCAGGCCGTCGAGGTACACGATCGGAATCTGTCCGTTCGGCCTCTGTCGGCGCGACAGCGTCTCGAGGTGGCGGCGAACGTCGGAGTACCGTTCCTCCTCGAGAAGGTACGGCATCGTCGCAAACGCGAAGTCGCGCGTCCAGCACTGCCAGGCGTACCGCCCGTTGCCGGCCCACATCCCGTGTCGGCCGACGCAGCTTTCCAAAATGTTCTCGGCCGCGCGGGCCTTTGCCGATTCGAGCTCACGTCTTGTTGTCATGGGTCCCTCCGGGGGAATGGCGTCTGCATGACGCGGCGCAAGTTCATCAGAAAAACGCCATTTCGTCAAGGTTCGGCGCAATGAAAAAACCAGCCCGAGTCAGGCTGGTGGGCGGGCCGAGATCGGTTCGATCACGGCGAGGACGTTGGCGACGCGGGCGATGTCCGCGCGGCGCTCGAGCTGCTGGTACCACGAGCGGGGAATGGACGCGAGGCCGAGCCGCGCGCCGACGAGCGCTCCGGCAATGGATGCCGTGGAATCGCTGTCGCCGTCGTGGTTGGCCGCGAGGCGAACGGCCGCGAGGTACTCGTACTCGTGGCAGCGCGCCGCGTAGAGGCCGATGGCAAGCGCGTCGTGGCCTTCCCATCCCTCGCCGAGTCCGGACTCCTTCGTGACGGCCTGGGCCGGTTCCAGCTCCATGGCTCGCCGCGCGAGGGTCAGCAGGGGACCGATTCCGGTTTCCCTCTGAACGATCCGGTCCGCCGTGACGTACGACTGGCGCAGGTCCTTTCCGACGCAGAGCTCGGAAACGATGACTGCCAGCATGCCGGCCGCGCTTCGGCCGAGGATGCCGCCGTGCGTCAGGACGGCCGTCTCGACGCCGACCTCGTACGCGGCCTCCGGGTGTCCGGCATACAGGATGCCGACCGGATGCGCGCGCATCACCGATCCGCAGCTGTCGCTCCGGTTGAGCGGCGCCGCGAGGGATCCGGGGACGTCCCCGGAGAGCGACGACATGGACGTCGCGCCGGGCGCGCGCCGCTGTCGCGGATCGCTCTGGCTCTGGTGCCAGCGCTTGAGACTGGACCACACGCCCCTGCGGATCCCGTCGACGGAGAGCCCGTCGCCGATCGCCGCGATCAGTCCCTCGCCGAGCGCGATGGCCTGCTG
>CAIMOJ010000012.1 GCA_903843045.1 Candidatus Uhrbacteria bacterium | reverse complement strand
TGATGAGCAGCGGAAACACGAGCTTGCCCGCCTTGATGGCCAGGGCGATCCACGACGGCTTCAGCTTCGAAGGAGATTCCATGCGTCCTCCTGTGAAAGGAACGTTGCGCGAGTGTGCGGGGAAACGGGAGAATTGTCAATCGTCGGAAGAATGAAAAAGATCTCCGAGCAAGTCGGAGATCAGGCGGAGATCTGGATGGACGCGGCGAGGAGCGGGTCGCGGTGGTTCCAGATGGTGGCGCAGAGGGCGTGGGCGCGTTGGGCGATGACGGCGGATTTCGCGAGCCAGGCGTCCTGCTTTGTTTCCGATGGAGGCTCGCGGAGGAACGGGACGGCGCTTTCGTCACGCTCGATCGTGAATCCGCCCGACTCGTTCATGAGCACCGTCCAGCTGGACGGAAGGAACAGTCGGTTGGGAACGCGGCCCTCGCAGACGTCCTGCGTATCCTGCCGGGTGAAGCCGTGCGCGCGAAGGAACGGCTCGAGCTGGTCGATGTCGGGCGCGGACGTCGAGAACGCGTTCGCGACGGCATGCTGCGCCATCGCGATCCGTCGTCTCGACACGTTGAAGATCACGTCGGGCACGCCCTTCTCCTGGAGGGCGCGCACCGATCGGCGCGCTTCGACGAGCAGGATCATCGCTTCCGCGCGGGTGCGGTCGGATCCCGATGTCTTCAGCGTCTCGCCGTACTGGTACTCGACGCTCCATCGTTGCTCCTGCGCGCGGACAATCAGCGTGAAGCTGGTCAGGCGATCGGGATCCGTCAGGCTCGGCTGCAGGTTCTCGGCCCACACGGCGTGCCGCATGCCGTTCGTTCGCACGAGCCGATTCCAGGCGGCCGTGGTGAAGACGGATTTGCCGACGATGTTCTGTGCCAGCAAAGTCGCGTTCTTGTTCCTCCCGAGCATCGCCGTTGCCTGCCGGTGCCACGGCTGCCCATGGATGCCGAAGGAGGTTGATGGCAGGTCCCGCCACTCGGTGCGCTTTGCCTGTTCCGTCATGGCGCGGAACAAGTCGTGATCCGGGTAGGCGACGAAGGCGTCGTGCCCGTTGGGATAATCGATGCCGCGCACATACGGGCGGAACAGGTCGAGCCAGTCGGCATACGGAAGGTACATGCGGTCATCGTTGGTGCGGGCCGAAGGTAGCAGACGAGCGGCTCGGCGTCAATGATTGTGGCCCAGGATCGTCGAACAAAAAAATCCCGGACGAAGTCACGGGAAGAGGGGGTTGCTGCGTATCGCTTGGCGATCTCGTAGGCTAGGTGTCGTCCAGGTCCGGATTACGACGCGGAGGATCGTCGCCGTCGCGCGTGTACCAGACTCGCGCGAGAAGATTCCCGCGCTCATCGAAGGTTCCCTCCTCGCCCGGGCCGACGCGATTCCGTTCCGATTCTCGAATGCGTTCATCGAGCTCGGTGTCGCGCGGCGCCACGTCCAGCGCGGGATCGGGATAGAACCCGTTGCGAACGAACGCCCCGCGCCGATCGAGCGCGGCGGCGAGATCGAATCCGTTGGCCTTGAGCCGCGCGTTGCGCTCGGCGATCGTGGTGAGATGTCTCATGGTTGATTCCTCGCGGAGAAGGTATCAGGATTGTCGGTCGGCGTCCAGGGACGCCCGATCGTCAGTGTGCTATCATTGAACAGCCTTCACGGAATCAGCAAAGAGAAGGCATTTCGGGATTTTCCCGCCGCCCCGTTCTTCCTGAGAGGACGGGGAATATCTCCTCCTGATGCGATTGACCATTCTACTTTGCTGACGTATTATATTTATATCTTCTGGGGAACGGCCCGATACCCCGCCATTCGCAAGGATGGCGGGGGCCATTTTTTTTATAGAAGTTTTAGAAATGCGTTCCGAATGGTCAGCGCTTCCGTCGCGCTTAATCGTCCAAGTTTCGATCGCAGTCGGCGGTAATCTACCGATCGAATTTGATGGAGGCAAACCCACATGTCCCTCCCCTCGTGATGGATCGGAACGAACCAGCTTCCGATCCTTGGCTTCGTCGTCGTAGGAATTACGAGATAGAACTGACACGAAAGTTTTTTGAAAATGACGGCCGGTCGCGAAAAGTCACGGCTCTTGCCATTGATTTCCATCCCGATATTTTCTCCGAGGTTAACCCACCAAATTTCCCAGTCAGATACAGTGGGCTCGCTTCTTTGCGTTTCCCGGAGCCTCTGCTTTACGTCGAACCACTGCAATAATTGATCCTCCATACCTCACACGACGAAAAAACGCGCCCCAAGAATTATCCCAAGCGGATGATTCCCGAGGCGCGTCGTCGCCGTGGGCTACGGTTCATCGTGTGACCAACTTGATACGAGAATAGCAGATTTTCGACGGTTTGTCGAACGGACATGTCACTTGTTTCTTGGGTTGGCCGTCAATGGTTTGTTGTATCCCCTCGCTGAAATAGTTCCGCGATTGCCTCGTCGGACCCGTGTGTCACGACCGAATGACACTGGGCGCAAAGGCATCTCATGTTATTTGGACCGTCGATTCCTTTGTAAGCGCCACCCAATGGATTAATGTGATCCGCCTCCGCATACGGCTGGCCATTCTTTTGGATGAATGGTTTTCGTCCGCATATCTGGCAGATGTAGGAAGCACGCTGCTTGATATACGTTGCGAAATTTCGATTGCGCACAATCTCTCTGATCAGTCGAGTGCGAACCTCTGGGGGAGACGCGCTCGCCTCTTTCATGAGTACGATGATCGAATCGAGCGGTTTGGTTGAAAATGATTCAGCTGCGATTCGCTGTTTGAATGTTGCCACTGTTTCTGTGTCAATCGTCGGTTCAACCTCGATGTTTAGGATGCTATTCCCCACGATCGATTTTAATTCCGAGTAGGTGGAGAGGATTCCACGCAAATCATTCAGTAGTTCCGAGTCGTTAATCAGTCCAATCTGGTATTTTTTTGAGACGATTGCTCCAAGTTCATACCCTTTGCCGAGTTCAATCTCCGCTCCGAGATTCATGACGCCATCTGAGAATCCGACCGGTTTGCTTTCAAGCAACTTTGCATAGTGGTCGCAAACGATCCTGATGTTGGCTCTTCCGTCCTTTGTTCCGTACTCATCCTTGAATTGTGTCCACCCAGCCATGAGACATAGATAGAAGTACTGAATGTCTTTGCTAAAGATAACAGCAACGTAATAACCGTCCCGAGTACTTTCGGAAATCGATTTGTCAAGGATGGCAATCCACGGAATCTCTACCCATCCGCCGGAGCCTATTGAACCATATAACTTATAGCCATCACCGATCTCGAGCGCGTCACGAAGCATTGTCGGCACTGTCTCCGTGATAATCCTTGTGTTTTCAGTCGCATGATATGGGCCATTGGCCTCCTGTAAGAAATTCTTCGAGAATTCTTCCAGCCGGTCGGCGATCGGATTGTTCATATGGATAATCATAACACAATCGAAAAGCCGCCCGGTTTCCCGAGCGGCTCTCTTTCTATTTCTTACACGATCAGCGCCGCAATCAGGAGCGCGACGATGTTGAGGATCTTGATCATTGGGTTGATGGCCGGGCCGGCGGTGTCCTTGTACGGGTCGCCGACGGTGTCGCCGGTGACCGCCGCCTTGTGGGCGTCGGAACCCTTGCCGCCGTAGTTGCCGGCCTCGATGTACTTCTTGGCGTTATCCCACGCGCCGCCTCCGGTCGTCATAGAGATGGCGACGAAGAGTCCG
>CAIMOJ010000011.1 GCA_903843045.1 Candidatus Uhrbacteria bacterium | reverse complement strand
GCGGCGGACCAGTTGAGGTTCTTCCAGAAGTCGGAGATGTAGGCCTTGCGGTCGGCGCCGTAGTCGATGAAGTAGGCGTGCTCGTAGACGTCGAGGACGATGAGCGGGATGGCGCCCCAGACGCCGCCCTGGTTGTGGGCGTCGGCGCCATAGATCTTGAGACGAGCGAGATGCGTGTCCCAGGCGAGGACGACCCACCCGCGCATGGCCATGCCCGTTGCAGAGACCAGCGCGATGAGCGCGTCGACGGACCCATACTGTTCCGCGATCGCGTCCGCGAGCGAACCGCTCGGGGCGCCATCGCCGCCGAGGACGTTGAAGTAGTGCTCGTGGAGGTACACGCCGTTCGTGGCGAACGTCTCGCCGTCGCGGAGCGCGCGCAGCTCGGAGTACGACTGGTTCGCCGCGGCGAGCGCCTCCGGGTTCTTTGAGAGCTCGACGAGCTTGTCCGCGATCTCCTTCATCTTGTTCACGTACCCAACGTACAGCTTGTCATGATGGATCGCGACGGTCTTGTCCGAGATGCCGATGAGCGGTGTCGCGAACGGAATGAGCTTGGGCTCGTATTGCATATTGGTTGTTAGTGTATGCTACTATACTACGCGACATCTATGCGACGATCAACTATCGGAATCGCGATTCTGCTCGGCCTGGCGGCATCCGTCATTTTGTACGGGTTCCATTGGTTTTATCGCGTGCCGCCGGTCGAGCCGTCGAACGCGAATCGCGGGTTCGACGCATCGGACCTCGTCTCCGGCGGAACTCCGGACGGCGGAATCCCATCTATAGATACCCCGGTCTTCGAATCCGTTGCGGAGGCGGACCAGTACCTGAAGGACGACGGAATGGGACTGGACGTCGAGGTCGACGGAGACCACCGGTTCTATCCGTTTCAGATCATCGTCTGGCACGAGATCGTCAACGACACGTTCGGCGACAAGAATCTAGCGGTAACCTTCTCTCCGCTGACGATGACCGGAATGGCATTCGAACGGCCGGACGTGACGACCGTCTTCCACGTTGCCGGATCGCTTTGGAACGACAACCTCGTGCTCGTCGACGAAGCGACGCATTCGCTTTGGAGCCAGATTCTCGGTCGCGCCGTCGTCGGCGAGCGGTCGGGAACGATCCTTGTCCCGTACCCGACGACCGTCGCGACGTGGACCGACTGGAAGGTTGAAAACCCGCGCGGAGAGGTTCTGTCGCGCGACACCGGTGCCAGTCGCGACTACACGCGCGATCCGTACGGCAATTACGCCGCATCGCCGTCGATCCTGTTCCCACTCACGACGGTCGACGCGCGGCTCCCCGCGAAGACAATGGTGTACGTCATGACGGACGGGGACACGCGAACGGCCTATCCCGCGGACGCCGTCGCCAAGGTCAAGGACGTCCGGGCGCTGATCGCGTCGTCCGACAACGTCGTCGAGGGATTCTGGTTCGTCTTCGCCGCCGCGTATCCCGGCATCACGCTCTATCAACTTCCATAGCCTATGCCAACCCTCTATATCGTCGCCACGCCCATCGGGAACCTTTCCGACACGACCGAGCGTGCCAAGCAGACCCTCGCGGCCGTCGACGCGATTCTCTGCGAGGACACGCGCGTGACGTCGAAGCTGCTCTCCGTCTTCGGGATCAAGCGAACGCTCGTGGCGTATCACCAGCATTCCGATGATCACGACGTAAAAAAGATCCTCGAGATGCTCAAGGAAGGGAAGTCGCTCGCGCTCGTGACCGACGCCGGAACGCCTGGCATCTCCGATCCGGGAGGTCGACTCGTCGAAGCCGTCGTCCGCGAGCTGGGCGAAACCGTGACGATCGTCCCGATCCCGGGAGCCTGCGCTGCCATCGCCGCGCTGTCCGTGTCGGGGTTCCCGACGGATTCGTTCACGTTCCTCGGGTTTCCCCCGCACAAGAAAGGTCGTCAGACGTTCTTTAGGGATTTGGTCGAAATGTCAGCCACGGTCGTCTTCTACGAGAGCACGCATCGCATTGAAAAGTGCCTCGACGAACTCAACGCGAACGTCCCGGCCCGCCGTATCGTCGTCTGTCGCGAGCTTACCAAGATGCACGAGACCATCTACCGCGGTACGGCCGCCGACGTGACAGAGCGTCTGAAAAAGACTAGTATTCGTGGTGAATTCGTCGTCGTCATCGCTCCTCGCTAACCTTCCGACTATGCCAAACTATTACATTACCACTACGCTCCCATACGTAAATTCCGACCCGCACATTGGGTTCGCGCTTGAGATCGTCCAGGCGGACATGCTTGCGCGCTACCGGCGTCTTCTCGGCGATACCGTCGTATTCAATACCGGGACGGACGAGCACGGGATGAAGATTTGGAACAACGCGAAGGAGCTGGGGATGGATCCGAAGGCCTACTGCGACGGATACGCGGCCAAGTTCGACGGGCTCAAGCAGGCGCTGAACCTGACGTACACGCATTTCATCCGCACGACCGACGCGCATCACATCGAGGCGGCGCAGGCGTTTTGGAAGAAGTGTGCGGACGCGGGCGACATCTACAAGAAGGCGTACAGCGTGAAGTACTGCGTCGGCTGCGAGCTGGAGAAGACGGACTCGGAACTGGTCGAGGGAAAGTGCCCGGTCCATCCGAACATGACGCTTGAGCTGATCGAGGAGGAGAACTACTTCTTCCGCTGGTCGAACTACCAGCAGGCGTTGCTCGACCACTACGCGACGCATCCCGACTTTGTCGTCCCGGATCACCGCCTGACGGAGATTCGCAACTTCGTCGAGGGAGGCCTCCAGGACTTCAGCATCTCGCGCCTCGCGTCCAAGATGCCGTGGGGCGTCCCGGTTCCGGGCGACGAGGAGCAGGTGATGTACGTCTGGTTCGACGCGCTTGTGAACTATATCTCGACGCTGGGCTGGCCGAAGACGGACGGCCTGTTCGCGGACTTTTGGCCGGGCGTTCAGGTGGCGGGAAAGGACAACCTGCGCCAGCAATCGGCTATGTGGCAGGGAATGCTGCTATCCGCGGGAATCCCGTTGTCGAAGCAGATCTTTATCCATGGCTTCATTACCGCGGAAGGACAGAAGATGTCGAAGTCTCTCGGCAACGTCGTGAACCCATACGACCTCGTTGCGTCGCATGGCACGGATGCCACACGCTACTATCTGCTCGGCGCGATCCCGTCGTACCAGGATGGGGACTACTCGGCGAAAGTGTTCGGCGAGACGTATGCGTCGAAGCTTGCGAACGGCGTCGGCAACCTGGCTGCGCGCGTCACGATGATGGCGACGAAGTTTTGCGATGGAAAGGTCCCCGCGGTCGCGGAGGATCGCTTCGGCACGGCGGCGTTCTGGGCGGCGTATCACGACGCGGTCGCGCGCTATCGGTTCGACGAGGCCGTCCGCGCGGTGGAGGACCTTGCCACCGCGTGCAACCAGGCCATCGACGTGGAGGCTCCGTGGAAGAAGGTCAAGGAGGGAATCGACGTCTCGCCGTTCCTGTACCAGCTGCTCGAAGCCGTGCGCATCGTCGCGACCGCCTTGTTGCCGGTGACGCCGGAATCCGCCGCGAAGATCCTCGCCGACCTGTCCGTCAACGCGACGGCCGTCCGCCTTCCCGACGACGGGGCATGGGGGAAACTGGTTCCGGGTGCTACCATTGTGAAAGGCGAACCATTATTCCCGCGAAAAGAATAATATGTTTCTCGTCGATCTCATCCTTGTCGTCATTATCGGCCTGTTCGTCCTCTTCGGATTCATGTTCGGGCTCGTCCATACGCTTGGGAGCCTGGTCGGCACCATCCTCGGGACCGTGGTCACGAGCCGTCTCATCGATCCGGCGTTCGCGAAGTTCGGATCGTTTCTCGGCGGGGGCGCGATCGCCAAGATCGTCCTGTTCATCTTTATCTTTCTTGTCATCTCACGCCTCATCGGCCTGTTGTTCTGGGTCGTGGAAAAGATCCTCGGCATCTTCGCCATGGTTCCGTTCGCCAAGACCTTCAATCGGTTGCTCGGCGCCGCCTTCGGCTTCGTCGAAGGGGTGATCGTCGTCGGCGTCGTCCTCTTCTTCGCCCTGCAATATCTTCCGAACGACGCCGTGCGCGCCGCCCTCGAGCAATCGAACGTGGCGACGTATCTTCTCGCCGTCACCGCGGCGATCCAGGTGATGTATCCGGAAGGGACCAAAATGATCTCCTCGTAGCGATATGATCGACACGCACTGTCACGTTCACTTCAACGCGTTCAAGGAAGACATGGACGAGGTCATCCGCCGCACGCTCGAAAAGGGCGTGCGTATGGTTTCGGTGGGAACGCAGGCGACGACGAGCGCGAACGGGCTGAAGGTCGCGGAGAAGTACGAAGGGCTCTGGGCGACGGTCGGCTTGCATCCCAACCACCTGTGCGAGCAGGAGTTCTACGACGAACAAGAACTTGGCGGAGGCTCCCCGCCAACGCCCGGCGTTGACGGTCCGGTCAAGATCAAGACGCGGTGCGAGACGTTCGACCACGCGACGTATCTCGAGCTCGCGCGACATCCGAAGTGCGTCGCCATTGGCGAGTGCGGGCTCGACTATTACCGGTTGCCTGAGAACGTTGACCGCGACGAGACGATCGCGAAGCAGAAGGTCACCGTACGCCAGCAGTTCGACCTTGCGCACGAGGTCGGCCTTCCCGTGGTCATCCACTGCCGCGACGCGCATGCCGACCAGCAGGCGATCATCCGCGAGTACGTGGAGGCGGGGAAGTTGCAGAGACGCGGGGTGATTCACTGCTTTACCGGGACGATCGACGAGGCGAGAATTTACGTCGAGCTTGGCTTTTTGATTTCGTTCACGGGAGTGATCACCTTTCCTCCGCGCAAGACGGAAGGCGCGATCTCGCCGCTCCAAACCGTCGTCCGCGACCTTCCGCTTGAGCACATGATGGTCGAGACGGATTCTCCGTACCTCACGCCGGTCCCGCACCGGGGAGAGCGGAACGAGCCCTGGATGGTCGCGTTCGTCGCGGCAAAGATCTCCGAGTTGAAAAAAGTGAGTCTAGAGGAGGTCGATCGCGTGACGACGGAGAACGCGAAGCGCCTCTTCGCCATTTCGTAGCAATTCGTTGCATTTGTGTAATAAGTAACTCATTCGTTATTCGCAACAGAGGGCCGTAGCCCGAAAAAAAGAGACGACACGCGGGGTGTCGTCAGTGTGCCTAGACGGCCGCCGGGGGCGGAGCGGCGTCGGCTTCGGGGGCCGCCGGGGGCGCTTCGTCCGCGGCCGGTTCCGCCGCCTTCGCCTCCTCCGCTGCCTTCGCCGCTTCCTCCGCGGCCTTCAGGATCCTGCGGATCGCCCCGAGGCAGTGGTTGCGGAGGCCGCGGTGGTTCGGGTTCTTCCAGGAGAAGCCCTGGCTCAGAGCCTTCCCGATCATGGTGGTGAGCACGTCCTCGCCGTCATCGGCCCTCGAAGCCTCCGACAGCTCGTCCGCGTCCATGGTGATCGCCTCCAGCCCGACGTTGACCGCCTTGAGCTGTTCGTCCCGGACCGCGAGGGCCTTCTTGAACGCCGTGTCCAGCAGGTTGAACTGCAGGCCGGCCTGCTTCACCGCCCGCGCGATGAAGTTCGTCGAGACGCCGGGGACCTTCGTCATGCGTCCCTGCACCTTGTCGGGGTGCAGCGCGAACGCGATCGCCCGGGAGGCGTCGCGCAGCTGGCCGTACGACGAGTCGACCGTGACCGCGTCGAAGGTGACGCCGTCCGTGTCGTGGGCGGTCGCGAGGACCGTCCAGATGCTGCGCACCTCGCCCTTGGCGACCTTCATCTCCTCGGGGCCAACCTCGACGCCGTCGCCGATGTCGATCTCGCCGCTCGCCACGGCCTCCTCCACGGCCTCCATGGCAAGCGCCGTTCCCACCGCGGGAAGCGGAACCGCGATGATCATGTCGCCGCGCTGGGTCAGCATGAAGTCGCACGGGTGGGTCCACTCCACAATGGGCGGAAGCGGGGACAGGATCTTCAGGCCCGACAGGTGGATGGCCTGCGGCTCGATCCCGCGGACCTTGCCGTCCCGGTCCTTTCGGATGCCGGGGTAGATCTGGACCTTGGTCTTGACGCCCTTGTGCGCGGCCGCGCGCATGAACCAGCCTTCCTTGTCGGCCTTCTCGAGGTCGAGCGGGAGGAAGAGGCCCACGGTCTTGCGGCCGTTGCTGTAGCTCCAGGCCACGAGGCCGCTGATCGGCGTCTCGGGGATGGTGCAGGCCCCGTCGCGGTAGAACGCGAGGGGCGTGGCGCCGTAGACCATGCAGCGGTTCTCCTCGTCAATGAAGACCAGGTCGGCAGCGACCTGCTTCATGTACGCCGCATGGATGGCGATGGGGAAGTCCAGCATCGGGTCGCCGAAGCGTCCCGTCCGGAGCGCGTCGCCGAAGATGGCCACGTGCTTCTTGGCGATCTCGAGCGGCCGAGCCGTCCGGTCCATCAGCCTGCAGAAGCGCATGCCGTGGACGATCTCGACCGGGGGGCGCTCGGTGTCGCCGATGCGCTCGATCTCGACGGGGACCCCGTTGGTCCGCAGGATGTCGAGGTGCTCCCCGATCTTGAGCTCGCGGATGGTCTGCCGGACCTCGCTGCTTCGCTCGTTCTTGCCGTTCTGATTCTTGTCATTCTGCTTGCTGTCGGCCATGATGGCTCCCTGGTGAAGTTGTTTTCCCACGCATCGGCGGCGCCAATGCTGAGGACGCAGGCTATCAGGAATTTTCATTTTTGTCAAGGAACCGGGCATTCCTGGGTTGACAAACATGACAAATTAAGCTATGCTCCCTCCCTGGTTTCTCCTTCGAGATCCCAGCAGGAGCACAATTGGAACTCACTCAAATTCTGGCCGAGCTCGCCTTGGCCGCCATCGCGCAACGCGGGTTCGACCCGTCGGCGATGGCGAAGCTTTCCGGAAACGCGTTCTTTGGCGACACGGGAAACGGGGCGCAGCGCCTCGGCGGTCTCGCAAGCGCGCTAAGCGCTGCCGGGGCCGACACGGCCAAGATCGATCGGATCTCAACGATCCTCGAGGCCGTGGACACGGCGGCGAACGAGTCCCTGGACCACGTCGTCGGCAGGACACGCCGGGACCAGGACGACCTCACGGACGGGGAGCTCGCGTTCCTCGTCTCCTACCTCAAGGCCACCCGCAACATCGACGCGGACCCGAACGAGACGGACACGATGTCCTTCGAGGCGCCCGACGTCGGCTCGTCGAGTTCGCAACCGATTGGAAGCGGAGACACTGGCGGAGGAGGTGGCGGTGGAGGAGGTTCTGGGCCGATCATCACGGCCAGGAACGTCGCGCCGACGAAGGTCCCCGGCTGGAGGCCGATCCTCGACGACCTTCACGCCCTGCTCGTCCAGTACGAATCGGGCAAGCGCCGCGTCGCTCATCTCGCGATCCGCGCGCTGGTTGACGGCCTGGTCGACCCGCAACTTAAGGGCTTCGCCGAAGAGTACGTCTCGGAGCGGATGGTCGCCCCGAGGTTTGCCAAGGACGAGAAGTTCATTCGTCGCTTCGGCATGCCTCTTGAGCCCGAGCCGGAGACCGTCGCGGCGCCGGTTCCGCCCAATCCGCCGCAGCTCCCTCCGGTGAAGACCGCGGACGAGCTCGCTTGGGAGTCCGTCCGGGCGACCATCGACGCGATGTTCGCGGAACGCGCTTCCGGCAACACGGACGCGGCGAGCAGGATCTGGGGGTTCCGCGACGCGATCCCGGAAAACGACCCCAAGCGCCAGGTCGCTGAACGCTACATCGACCGCCGCTTCGCCGAAGCGTAGGCGCTACCCGTGGTCCTCGACCACGGGTTTTTTCTTTTCTATTGACCCATTCCGTCCAAACGCGTATACTCTCCGCGTCTGTGGATATCCATTTTTATGGGAAAAGACGCGCAATACCAGCGGTTGGCAATGAAGATCTTTGCTGATTTCAGCGGATCGATCGCCATTCCGGCCGTTCTGGCGGCATTCCTCGGCAAATGGCTTGATACGCGTTACGGCACCTCGCCGAAGCTTATCATCCTTTGTCTCCTGGTCGCGTTCGTCCTGACGGGCATCATCATTGTTCGAAAGGCAAGGAAATACGCAAGGCTGTATACGTCGATCGAAACCCGTTGATCCCCTTGATCCCTTCGAAACCCTCGTATGACCATTCCTCCGGCCGCCGCCGAAGTCATCTTCCACATTGGGACGTTCCCGGTCACGAACGCGTTGCTAAACGGCTGGATTGCCGTCATCTTTTTCGTGATCATGGCATCCTTTGTGAGCGAGCGTTCGGCTCTCGTTCCGAAGGGGATCCAGAATATCGCCGAGGCCATTGTCGAGTTCATGCTCGGAGAAATCCGGAAGGTGACCGGCGACGCGGCGCGCGCACGTAAGTTCCTGCCGATCGTCGGGACCATCTTCCTCTTCATCCTGTTCTCCAACTGGCTCGGCCTGGTTCCCGGAACCGGATCGATCGGGATCTGGGAAACGAAGGAAGGGGTCCGCGAGCTCATCCCGCTGTTCCGCCCGGCGGGCAGCGACCTGAATCTGACGCTCGCCATCGCGCTGTTCGCGGTCATCGCCAGCCACGTCTTTGGCATCATTGCCCTCGGACCGGCGAACCACTTCTCGAAGTTCGTGAACGTTCGCGGCGTCCTGAAGTCGCTCAAGCACGGACCGATGGCCATCGTGGTCGCCGTGATCGAGTTCTTCGTCGGGTTGCTCGAGATCATCTCCGAGGTCGCCAAGGTCCTGTCGCTCTCCCTCCGTCTGTTCGGCAACGTGTTTGCCGGGGAGGTGCTCATGACCGTGATGCTCGGCATCTTCGCCTATTTCCTCCCGATCCCGTTCGTCTTCCTGGAAGTGCTCGTGGGAGCCATCCAGGCGACGGTGTTCGCCATGCTGACCCTCGCGTACCTCACGGTATCGACGGAAGCGCACGGCAGCGGGGAGCATGAGGAAAAGGCGGCGCACTAAGCAGTCGAACGATGGCGGACGGGCGTATGACGGTGAGGACTCCTCGCGTCGAATCAATGCCTCCCAAGGCTAAATTGATTCAATCGGAGGGTTCCGCAGCGAAGATCGTCAGCTCAGCCATTGCATTAACTACTCACTAACGACACACGTATGGACGCAGAATCCATGGTCACGCTTACCAAGGGAATCACGATGGCAGTCGGAGGAATCGGCCCGGCGTTCGGCATCGGTATGATCGGCGCCAAGGCGATGGAATCCATCGGCCGCAACCCGGAGGCCGCCGGAAAGATCTTCGTTCCGATGCTGCTCGGCATGGCCTTCGCGGAAGCCATCGCCATTTACTCCCTCGTCGT
>CAIMOJ010000010.1 GCA_903843045.1 Candidatus Uhrbacteria bacterium | reverse complement strand
GTATATCTCAGTACGATCTTGTCGTCGTCCATCAGAATCAGATTCTCGCCTTCCGTCGAATCCGTCCCGTTTACGGTCATCTTTTCAAGCGTCCCGAGCTCGTCGAACTTCTTGCCCCAAACGAGGAAGAAATCTCCAAGGGTAAAGTTCGCGGGCTTGGGAGACTCGACATGGATCTTGCCGGCACCATCGTGCGTGTGAATCGGATACATGCACTTCTGATCGACGATGCCGATGTCGGCGGAAATCGTCAGGGCCTTGTCGTCGACGAAGATCGCGAGCAGCGGATGGATGTGAAACGTCGTGGCCATGTCGGTCGTGCAGCCGAGGACGAGTTCCCTCGTGGCGCGATCGAGCCTTGTCAGGTCGACGACCGGTTCGTCCTCCGCCTCATCGACGACCGGGTCCGGCGTCGGCTTGAGCTTGTTGCCGACCTTGTCGACGGACGTCGGACGGACGATACGATAGGCGACCAGCCCGATGACGACGAGGGCGGGAACGGCGTACAGCAGGAAGATTTTTACGGATCCCTTCATAGGCTAGTCCACGCACCGATCGCAGAGGCCCTCGATGCGCCGGGCCGTGTGCCAGACGGCATAGAGCGAGACGGCGATGACGGCCGTGACGATGTACGCGTGATACTTTCCAAAGAAAATGATTCCGCCCAGTCCGAACGCGGAAAGGATCGTCGAGTAGCACGACACGCAGCCGAGGGTCGCGATGATCGAGCTGCCCAGGATCGCGAGTCCTCCGATCGTCTCCTGCGTCGCGACCCTTGCCTTCACGCGGCGGAGGTGGAGGTGCATCGAGATGAGAATTGCGTTCGTGACGGAAAGCGCGACCATTGCCGTGATCGTTCCGCGCGTCAGAAGCGACAATTGAAATCGCACGTCGTTTCCCGGCGTCGTCCAGACCGGAACGAGCACGAACAGCGCGAACGCGGCGAACGCGAGAAGAATGCCCGCAAGCCGGTCGCGGCGGCGCGAGAACGTCTTCGCGAGACTCGACCGCATGACGGTCACCCGTTCTTTCATAGCGACTTGAGGCGCGACGCGGCCTCGATCTCCGACAGGTACGACGCTACCTCGGACGAAACGAGCGCGCGCCAGTCACCCCCGGATTTCATCCGCTCGCGAATCTCGGTCGCGCTGATCCCCGGGACTTCCTTGATCGTCTTCACCTCGATTCCGGTGGCCTCGAAGCACTTCTGCGTCCATTCGTTCCCGGTCCATACCTGGTGCACTTCCTCCGACAGCTCCAGGCACTTCTTCGTCCACTCCGCGTCGTCCGCCATGTCCGGCACGTCCACGATGGTCACGTCGAAGTTCGGAATGATGTCCTCGTCCTGCAACGCGCGCTGAATCATCTCGCGGCGCTCGGCAGCGGTGAACGGGTTCTCGGCCGACTTCGGCGAGTCCGAGGAGCCAATGGCAATCACGACCTTGCCGGCGACCTTCGTCATCCCCTTCACGACCATCAGGTGGCCGCGGTGGAACGGCTGGAATCGACCGACGAACAGGCAGGAAAATGTGGACATATTATTTGGTAAATTGTAGCGCCGCCTCCTCGATGATTTCCTTTGCCGTCTTCCCTCCCGCTCCACGACGCACCAGGGCCGCGTGCACGTCTGGCAGAACCTTCACGAGCGCGCGGATGATCTCCGGATCCTCGACCGAAACGAGCTGCGACAGGCGTTCCTGCTGCGACCGGTCGGCCGTGTCGAACAGCGACATGAACGAGGTGATCTCGTCGTTGTCATGCCCGTTACGCCGAAGGGTCACGATGATGCGAACGCGCGGGTCGAGGATGTCGAGGGCCATAGGCGGTTATTCGAGTGAGGGAGAAATGGGGCGACCCGTCTTGTCGGACTGATAGTATCCGTCGTAAATGCCATCGTCGAGCTTCAGGGTCATGTACGTCTCCTGCGTCGTCGTGAACACGAACGAAAGATCGTTTCCTCCGTCCGTAAAGTATGCGTCGGCGCTCACGAGGCCGGGACCCACGTTCAGCCGACCACGCTCACCATGTCTATTCGTATAAAAATACAGCGCGTGTTGGCGATCGTCATATCCGATCTTGTGCTTCGCGTAGTAGTCTGCGACCTTCTGACTTCCGAGCTCCCTCGGAGAAAGGTCGAGCGTCGGGTCGGTAACCTTCAGCCCGGTCGAATCCGCAAATTCGGACCAGTTGCCGCGGCGCGTATTTTCGGCGGCGACGCCCCTGTCCATTCCCTCTTGCAACCGCTCCATGGTCGCCTCGTCACGCGACAGCTCGGCCTTCAGCTTGCCAAGTTGAATCTTGTCGGCAATCTTCAATCCGGGCTCTCGGTCGTACTGTCCGCGGTCGTCGTCAAGGCGCATCTCAATCGACGCGATTTGGGCCCGAAGATGCGCGCAGTTCGCCTCGAGCCTGTCGATGTCACGCTCGCGCTCCGTGACGTTTGTTCCCATGAGCCTGGCCCAGTCGTCTCCGGGCGGAGTGTAGGCATTTGCATTTTTGGCGGGACCGAAAAGCGCAAGTGCGATCACACCCGCCTCGACAAGGCGCTTTCCCTTCGCGCTCAATTCCCGCGCCTCCCGTAACATCTCTTTTCCTTTTCCCATATGGGCACAGGATACACGTTCGAAAAGGGCGTGACAAGGCGAGCGTTTTCCGCTACGATCGTTCCGATATGCTTGGAGTATTCGATTCTGGATTCGGAGGTCTCACCGTTTTGCGCGCGATTCATAGCCGCCTGCCCGACGTTTCCACCGTCTATCTCGGCGACAACGCGCGCGCGCCATACGGGACTCGCTCGCACGAGGAAATTTTTCAGTTCACGCTCGACGGAATCCGCGAGCTGTTCCGCCGCGGCTGCCCGCTCGTGATCGTCGCGTGCAACACGTCGAGCGCCCAGGCCCTGCGACAGATCCAGCGAACGATCCTTCCCGTCGAGTTTCCCGATCGTCGCATCCTCGGCGTCATTCGCCCGACGGCCGAGGAGATTGTCTCCATGACGGCGACCGGCCACATCGGCGTGTTCGCGACGCCCGCGACCGTCGCGTCCGAGGCGTACGTCCACGAGCTTCGCCATGTGCGCGGCGATCTTGCCGTGTCCCAAATCGCCTGCCCCGGCCTTGTGGAACTCATCGAGTCCGGCCGCGAACAATCCCGCGAGGCCGGCGCGCTCGCCGCGACCTTCTGCGCCCAGCTCCTTGCCCTCGACCCGCTCGTAGACACCGTCCTCCTCGGCTGCACGCACTACCCGCTGGTCGAAACCTTTTTTCAAAAGCACCTCGGCGACCGTCGCGTCGTCTCCCAGGGAACGATCATCGCGAACAAGCTCGTCGACTACCTTGCGCGACACTCCGACATTGCCGAGCGCGTCGCCCGAACGGGGTCGCGGCAATACCTGACAACGAAAAGCGACGAGACTCTCTCGTCGCTTGCCTCGCGATTCTACGGCGAAACCGTCCGATTTGAGACGGTTCCTCTCAATCCTGCAGTTTCCTGACGAGATACCATAATGGCACGTGCAGCAACGACGTCACCAGAAGACCGTACCGCAACGTCTCCGTCGGCGCGACGGTCACGCAGATGATGAATGCGACCAGCGCGCAGACGCGGCCGAAATTCAGGAAGGACTCGCGGTCGAACAGATAGAGGAACCGGTTCCCGTCCGTGCGCGATACCTCCGCGTCAACCGTCCGAAACATGACCGACATGGCCACGACCTGGCGGAACGACGCGACGATGCCGAACGCGACGAAGAAGACGAGCGCGGTCGGCGCGTCATATCCGAGCGCGAACAGGGCGGAGCTTCCGCCGATCAGGCCGAACGCGACGGCGAAAACGCGGCCGTAGAGGCGCTCCGGGATTTTCTTCCCAACGAGGAACATCGCCGCGGCGGCCAGCACCGCGACCCCGCTCTTCGTGGTTCCGACGGACGCCTCGAGCCCGAGGAACGTCAGGATGACGAGCAGGGACAGGACCGACTCGTTCACGGTCTGGACCCCGCCGACGAACTCCAGCCAACGCTGGCGCTTCCACCGGACGGACGGATTCGGAACCGCGAGCGTCGCGATCCTCTGAAACATCGGATCCACGTCCGTCGTCGCGACGAACGCGCCCGCGACAAGCAGCATCACGAGGCCGGCGGCCATCAACGCCACGTAGGCAAGCCCGATGTTCGCGGCGTGCGACTCAAGGAACAGCCCGATGAAGAACGGCGCGACGATTCCCGCCGTGATATTTTGCGCGGACTCGACGCTCAAGAAAGACAGTCGATGCCGGCCTTCCGTCGCGCGGAGCGTGATCAAATTCCGGTTCGCCCAGTACAGCCCCATCGGAATTCCAAAGAACACGCCGAGCAGCGCGACCGTCGGGAACGATGACGGCCGGTACAGCGTAATGACCAGGGGGACGACGCCCTGAAGGACGCTGCCGAGAAAGAACAGCCGCTTGTATCCCCAGCGGCGCAGCAGCTTCGCCGCAAGCAGAAAGCCGAGCGGAACCCCCGCGTACATCCCGATATTGTACACGGCCAGCTCGACGGGATCGTGCGAGTGGCGCCAGAGGAACGTGTTCGTGAACGTGCTAAAGATCGGCTGGGCAAGCACGAACAGGAGGTAGGAAAACAGAAGGTGGCGCTCATTTGTCGACAGGCGGGTTGTCTCATCCATAGTTCTACGCCGGAATGCCATCCGGAACCTCTTCCGTGTCCTCGACGTACGGCCCGAACTCATGGAGCGGCGGTGGTGGTGGTGG
>CAIMOJ010000009.1 GCA_903843045.1 Candidatus Uhrbacteria bacterium | reverse complement strand
TGCCGAGCCATCCGCCCAAATTCTGGCCAATTTCGTCGAAACGCACGGAAAGCTCAAGGTAACTGGTCTTGTCGAGCGAGTGCGATTCCCAAAGGATCATGAGAAATAGTTTCGCCGTGTCGAGCTTGCGGGTAGCAACGCGAATGCACGGGGCCTTTTCGAGACCAGGCGCGAACGCCGCCTCGCTGACGAGTTCGATGCATTCGACGAGCAAATTATCGACGCGCTGGCCAATGGTGTAGCGGTGGACTTTCGGAAGCCTTGCATAGTCGTCAAACCAGGCAAGATACGCCGACTTCAGCTTTTGCAGGACTGGCAAGAAATTGCGGGGGGGTAGCATCTTTGGCATGGGTACGCTGGATTTGCATAGCTATGAGGAAATTATCTCGCTAGAGAATTTGTTAGGCGCATGGGAGGAATTCGTCGTCGGAAAGCGTGGAAGGGAGGACGCGCAGGCGTTCGCGTTCAACCTGATGGAAAATCTGATCGCGCTTCATCGCCGCCTGGCGAACGGGTCGTACCGGCACGACGCGTACGTCGCGTTCGCCATCTCGGATCCGAAGCCGAGGCAAATTCACAAGGCGACAGTTGCCGACCGCGTTCTGCATCGCGCGATCTATCGACAATTATACCCCGCATTCGATCGAACGTTTATCGCCGACTCGTTTTCCTGCCGCGTCGGGAAGGGAACGCACGCGGCACTCGACCGGTTTCGGAGATTCGCCGGGCAGGTCTCGCGGAATCATCGCCGAACCGCGTGGGTTCTCAAGTGCGACGTGCGGAAGTTCTTCGCGTCCATCGACCATGAGGTCCTGATGAGAATCGTCGACGGTCGCATCGCGGACAAGCGGGTCGTCCGGCTCATAGAGACGATCGTTCGGAGCTTTCACGTCCGCCCGGGAAAAGGTCTACCGCTCGGCAATCTGACGTCCCAGCTCTTGGCGAACGTCTACATGGACGCGCTCGATCAATATGTGAAGTGCCGGCTGAACGTGGAATACTATGTCCGATATGCGGACGACTTCGTGCTGCTGTTTCATGACCGCGATTATCTCGTCGTTGCCCTGGACTGCATTCGCGACTTCCTGTCGCGCGAGCTCCGGCTCGACCTCCATCCGGACAAGATCGAGATCCGGACGTTTGCGTCGGGCGTCGACTTTCTCGGCTGGGTGCATTTCCCAGGCTACCGCGTCCTTCGAGCCGCGACGAGGCGACGGATGTTCCGCGCCATCGAGGGCGGGGCCGGGGATTCGGCAATCATTTCCTACCAAGGCTTGCTTCTCCATGGCAACGCAGAGCGGTTGTCGCGCCAACTCTCCGAATCCATTGACTCCCGCCCCCGATCCCGATATACTCCCCCTGCATGAACATTACAGAAATCGCCCGTAAACTGAAGGTTCCTACCGATGAGCTGCGCGAGAAACTTCCCACGTTGGGCTTGGGATATGGGCGCAACTCCGTGAAGGTGAACGATCGCGACGCGAATCGCATTGTTGCGGCATGGGCCGAAATGAAGCGACGCGAGCGAATGGGGGCGATTCGCGACGAGCAATTGAACCGCGGGGCGGCTCAGAAGGCGGGGGATGCTCCGGCGGTCATTCGGACCGTCATGCTTCCGGCGGTCATGACCGTGCGCGACTTCGCGGCGCTCATCGACATCCCGATGGCGAAGGTGATGCGCGAACTGATGAAGAACGGCATCCTTGCCTCGTTGAACGAACGCATTGATTTTGAAACTGCCGCAATTGTTTCCGGCGACCTCGGCGTGAAAGCCGAGCCGCAGGTTGGAAAGCCGACCGACGAGGCGAAGGACGACGAGGGCGCGTCGCGCTTGACGGAACTGTTCGCCGGCGAGAAGCAGGAGAACCTGAAGGCGCGTCCGCCGGTCATCGTGGTCATGGGCCACGTCGACCATGGAAAGACGAAGATCCTCGACTCGATCCGCACCACCAACGTGATGGAATCCGAGGCCGGAGGAATTACGCAGCACATTGGTGCGTACCAGGTCATCCGCAAGGAGAAGCTGATCACGTTCATCGACACTCCGGGACACGAGGCGTTCACCGTGATGCGCTCGCGCGGAGCGAAAGTCGCCGACATCGCGATCCTCGTGGTCGCGGCCGACGACGGCGTGCAGCCGCAGACCAAGGAGGCCGTGGACATCATCAAGGCCGCCGGTCTTCCGTATGTCGTGGCGCTCAACAAGATCGACAAGCCCGACGCCAACCCGGAGCGCGTGAAGGGACAGCTCGCCGAGCTCAACCTGCTGCCGGAGGAATGGGGCGGCAAGACGATGATCATCCCGGTGTCCGCGAAGACGGGGCAGGGGATGGAAGAGCTGCTCGACGCGTTGCTTTTGGTGAACGAGATGGAGCAGGCCAAGATCGTGGCGAACCCGGACCGCCGCGCGGCCGGAACCATCATCGAGTCGCACATCGACAAGGGCGAGGGCCCGGTGGCGACGGCGCTCATCCAGGCGGGAACGCTTCGCATGGGCGACACCATTGGCATCCGCGGCGCTCTGTTCGGCCGCGTGCGCATGATGAAGAACTGGCAGGGCGAGATCGTGAAGGACGCGGCGCCCAGCATGCCGGTGAAGATTCTTGGATTTAAGGTCGCCCCGGCGGTGGGAGACGTGATCGAGGTTCCGGAGGACGAGAAGGCGTTGGCGCGCATGCGCAAGCCGGTGACGTCGGCCGTCGAGTCGACCGTCTCGACCATCTCCAAGCCGGAGAACAAGGAAGGAAAGAAGCTGCTCAACATCATCCTACGCGCCGACGTGCTCGGTTCGCTCGAGGCGGTGCTCGGCATGCTTGAGAAGGTGAAGCACGACCTGGTCGGCGTGGAAGTCGTGGCAAAGGGCCTCGGAAACATCACAGACGTGGACGTGGACAAGGCCGAGGCGACCCATTCGATCGTGTACGCCTTCGACGTGAAGCCGACCGCGAGCGCCGCGTCGCACGGCCGCGACAAGAACGTGGAGATCCTCCAGTTCGAGGTCATCTACAAGCTGTTCGAGGACATCCTCGCGCGCCTGCAGAAGATGCTTCCCGACGAGCGGATCATTACCGAGACCGGAAAGATCGAGGTGCTCGCGGTGTTCAAGAAGCTCGACAAGGGCGGCGTCATCGGCGGAAAGATCCTCGGCGAGAAGATCCGCGTCGGATGCAAGCTGCGCGCCATGCGCGTGTCGCCGGTTACCGGCGAACCGGAGGTCATCGGCGAGGGAGAGATCGTGAAGCTGCAGTATGGCAAGCAGGCCGTGAAGGAAGTGAACGGCGGCTCCGAGTGCGGCATCGAATACCAGGGCAAGGCCAAGATCGAGGTCGGCGACGTCCTGGAAACGTATTACGAGGAATCCAAGTCGCGCACGCTCAGCATCGAAGGAATCGATCTCCGCTAGCCTTAAGCCTAATGCCTTTCAGCCTTTAGCCTTATGTTAGAACTCACATCCGCAAACTTCGACGCCTCCGTCCTTGCCTCGTCCGACCTCGTGCTCGTGGATTTTTGGGCCCCGTGGTGCGGCCCGTGCAAGCTGATGGCCCCGGTCATGGAAGAGCTCGCGGGCGAGCTGACGGAAGTCGTGTTCGCCAAGGTGAACGTGGATGACCACTCCGACATCGCCCAGCGCTACAACATTCTTTCGATCCCGACGTTCCTCATCTTCAAGGGCGGCCAGGTGGTCGACCAGTTTTCCGGGTCGATGACGAAGGATGCATTGCGCGCGAAGATTGAGAAGCATTCGTAATTAGGGTTCGTAGGGATCGGAGGGTCGAAGGTTCGAAGAACCGCGGCTCTTCGAACCTGTCACCCTGTCATCCCTTCGACCCTATGCCCGAGAAACTCATTATCATCGGTTCCGGCCCGGCCGGACACACCGCGGCGATTTATGCCGCTCGCGCCGAGTTGAAGCCGCTCATGTTCGAAGGATCGACGCCGGGCGGACAGCTGATGCTGACGACCGAGGTGGAGAACTGGCCCGGGTTTCCGAACGGCATGATGGGGCCGGAGATGATGGACCTGTTCAAGAAGCAGAGCGAGCGGTTTGGAACGCGGATTCTTTCCGAGAACGTGACGGAGGTCGATTTCACCGCGAGCCCGTTCGTCGTGAAAACGTCGACCGCGTCCTATTCGTCCGAGGCCGTCATCGTCTCGACCGGCGCGACCGCCATGTGGCTCGGCGTTCCGGGAGAAAAGGAATACGGCGGCCGCGGCGTCTCTGCGTGCGCGACGTGCGATGGGTTCTTCTTCAAGAACAAGAAGATCGTCGTGGTCGGCGGCGGCGACAGTGCAATGGAAGAATCGAACTTCCTGACGCGCTTCGCGGAGACGGTCACGGTGATCGTCCGCAAGGACGAGCTGAAGGCGAGCAAGATCATGCAGGAGCGCGCGCGGAACAATCCGAAGATTTCCTTCGTGTGGAACTCGGAGGTCAAGGAAATCGTCGGCGACGGAACGCGCGTTTCCGGGGTAAAGATTTTCAACAACAAGACAAACGAGACGACGGACTTCGCCACGGACGGCGTGTTCGTCGCCATCGGCCACAAGCCGAACACCGAGCTGTTCGCGGGAAAGCTCGAGCTCGACAAGGCGGGATACATCGTCGTCCGCCCGGGATCGACGATCACGAACGTCGAGGGGGTCTTCGCCGCCGGCGACGTTGCCGACCACTACTACAAGCAGGCAATCACCGCCGCCGGGACGGGATGCATGGCCGCGATCGACGCGGAGCGATGGCTGGCGAGCAAGGAATAGGATCGAGATTGAAACCGTACGCCATTCAGTGGCGTACGGTTTTCGTTTGACCGTTGGCGACCTCCTGCCAAATCCGCTACAATGTCGCCATATGTCTGAATCCCCACGATACCAGCCGGAGAAGAGCGATCTCGATCGCGAGCAGGAGCGCGCTGACTTTCGCCGATTTGCCGAGCTGCGGTCGCTCGCGTTTTTGACGGGGACGATTTCGTATTGGAAGGATTTGGCGGTACGCAACCCGGCGCTGGCGAAGCGGCAGTATGACGGGTTTCGGCATCAGTTGAAGTATTTGGAGGACGGGACGGTCGGGCTGAGGACGACGGAGACGGAGAACGCGATCCATCCGGCGATCGACGAGCTCATCCGGCTCCATGGCGCGGGAATCGATCGCGAGTATCCTCCGTCGCCGGTGGGGATGCTTGCCGTTCGCGATCGGGAGGAGGCGCTTTGGAAGGAGTTGGTCCAGCCGGAACTGGCGATCGAGGAGGCACAGGAAAGCCTCAGGGTTCTGAGCTGGCAGCTGGGGATGCTTGCGAGCGCGTTGAAACAATACGACATGAAGGCGTTTCGAAATAGCCTCACGCGCATCGACGACCGGTTTGCGGAGCGCGCGGGATCCGTTCGCATGGCGGCCGAGGCGCTGGCGCGGATGTGGAGCCGCGACGTCTCGTCGGAGCGGTCGCTGTTCCCGCGCGAGCGCGAGGCGTGGGAGATGCTGTTCAAGGACTACGTCCGCCTCCATAGCTACCTCTGGGTGCTCGACCGTCCGAAGGTTTTGGAGGACGCGTCGGGAGATGCCATCTTGCGACAGCTGGTCGAATCGACCGGCGACCATGTGCGGGACGCGCTGGCATCGATCGCGAGGTACGAGGCGTCAAAGCGCCGCGCGACTGGCGCGAAGAAGGCCGTCGCGACAAGGGCAGCCAGGACGAAGTCGAAGGAGTAGCATTTCATCCCGTCGGTCCGATCGGACCGACGGGGCTTTTTAACAAAAAAGCGGACCGGAGTCCGCTAGGGATACACGAGCATGGCGTCCTCGCCGCACTCGAGGTAGATGCACTCCTCGCCGATGTTGGCGCAGAGCTTGGCCAGGAACTTCTGGAGCTTGGGAACCTTGGTGCGCATCTCGTCCTCCTTGAACGCGACGCGGAACTCGCGCAGCTCGTCGTACTCGGTCGGCGAGTCCTTGCCGTCGAAAAACCCGAAGAGATTTCCCGACACGCACGTGTATCCGCCGAACGTCTTCGTGAGGAACTTGTGGATGGCCTTTGCCATGCTCTTCTTCGACTTCGAGTACTTCCTGTTGTATACCTTTACGGACGGGATGAGGAACATGGCCCGCTTGCCCAGGTCTTCGATACGCATGATCGCTCCAGTTGTGCGCGTGTGATACCAGGTCCTGATTGCCGTGTCAACGTGGTCTCGGACGCTTGCTTCGACCGCCTTCGACTGATACCCTGCCACCAATAAACACTCCGCTCACGCTCATCAATGACAATCTGATTATGGAACAAGTGCTCTCTGGCCCCGGAATCGAGCGCGAACGACGATATCTCGTCCGTGCCTTCGACCAATCCGTCCTCGACAAGCCGTCTCGTCATATCCGTCAGGGATACTTCGACGTGCTGGGCGAGCGCAGCTTTCGGGTGCGCGTGCTCGACGCGATGGAGGCGGTCGTTACCCTGAAGACGGGGACGGGCGAGAGCCGACTGGAACATGAGTTGCCGCTGAACCTGGATGCGGCCGAGCTGATGCTTACTGTCACGCCGTACGCGCTCGACAAGAAGCGGCGCAAGATCGACGGGTGGGACTTCGACGTGTTCGAGGGCCCGCTGTCCGGGATCGTGCTCGCCGAGTACGAGACGCACGGGGACGAGGCCGCGCCGGCGCTGCCGCCGTGGATCACGGACGCGATCGACGTGACGGACTCGCTCACCAATCTGCACCTGGCCCGCCTCGCGCGGGAGATCTCGGGCGACGCGACCGACGCGGTGCGCGCGCACCTCGCGCCGCGGCTGCCGAAGATCGTGCTCACGGGCGGGCCGTGCTCGGGGAAGAGCGCGATGATGGCCGAGATCGCGCTCGCGTACGGCGCGGTTCTCCACTGCGTCCCGGAAGTCGCGACGATTCTCATCGCGCAGGTCGGCATCTCGCCGTCGACCCCGGGATTCCAGTCGATCGTGTACCGCGTCCAGCGCTCCTTCGAGGAGGCGGCCGAGCTGCAGGCGATCGCGGACGGCAAGCGCGCAGTGTTGCTCGACCGCGGGACGGTCGACGCGCTCGCGTACATGGCCGGCGGCGAGGAGGAGTTCCTGCGACTCACCGGCAAGACCGCCGCGCACGAGCGCTCGCGCTACGCGAAGGTCCTGTGCCTGGCCGCGGCGCCGCGCGACGTGTTCGAGCGCGAGAAGCGCAACAATCTCGCGCGCGCGGAAGAGTTCGACCAGGCCGTCGAGCGCGGAACGCTCGTGACGGACGCCTGGGCTCCGGGCGGCAACGCGGACGTCGTCGACGGAACCACATGGAAGGAAAAGCTCGCCTGCGCCGTCCGCGCGCTCGAGTCGGTCCTGGCCGCCTGACCCTATGCCTCCCAATCGGGAGGCTTTTTCTTTTGATCGTCCATCCGTGGTTCCTGTTCCATTGACGCCCCTCCCCGTTCTGGTACCATCCGTTTCCACGCGGAGAAACCAATGAATTTCGACGGGCCCGGATGGGCGGCGTTCTTTTCCGAGGACGGGGCGGATACGGGGCATCGGATCCTTGTGTCCGAGGACTGGTGCGACGGCGGGCTGGTCGTCGTGTGCGAGGGGAGCGGAACGTACCGGACGAAGATTGCGGAGGAGGTTGAGAGCGAACTTCCGTACCTTCTGCGGTTCCACGGATATTCCGCCATGGAACCGCACGAGGCCATTCGAAAAGCCCTGCTCGATCTGGACGGACGGATTCGGCACATCGGGCCGGGAGGGATGACGCTCGCGCTCGCTCACGTCACCAACGAACTGGTCGTTGCGGCGCACGTCGGAAACTCGCGGGCGTCGATCGTCGGCGGCGGGCGGTGCGACGATCTGATTCGCGGGGCCGATCGAAGCGAGCTTCGTCGCAGCCACGCGATCGGCAGGGGCCTCTCGTCGTTGACGACCTGCGAAGCCGACATCGCGGTGACGCGGCGCGACACGAGCGCCGCGTTCCTGTTCATTGCCACGACCCGCGTCTGGTCCGCGCTCACCGGTCCCGAGGGACAGGTCGCGATCCAATCGATCTCGTCGAAGGACGACGATCCGCACTCCGCGCTCGGCAAGCTCCTCGCCGCCTGCGACCAGTCCAAGCTCACCCACTGCGCGGCCGTGGTCGCGGATCTCAGGACGCAAGCAACCTGACGCCTACTCGTAGGCGTTCTTTTTATACGGAAATAGGCCAATCCATTGACAAAACTGCATTTTTATGATATTCTATTCCTCCACTGAACTACTGATTCTTGTTGATCCACCCCCCCCACACCAAGGAGGTCACCATGCGTGTCCTTTCGAACCTGTTCGTCCTCTGTCTCTTTGCAGCCTTTGCCGGCTTGATGGTAGATACCGCCTGGGAGAACTCCCAGGCCTGGGGTCTCCAGAGCCACACCCTGCGCACGGCGCAGGGGTGGACGGAGATCAAGGACGAGCACCCCCGCGTGCTGAAGTCGCCGGTGCTCGGTTTCTTCCTCGTCCTCACCGACGATGCGTCCTACAGCACCAACGCCAACCTCGATCCCGCGGTCGCCGGGGAGCTCGCTCTCCTCGCGTCCAACTGACCGAGCGCGCGACAGCCTCTGCCGCGCCGAAAGCCTCGCTGGCCTTCGGCGCGGTTTTTCGTTGCCGGACGGAGCGCGGGCATGTACACTTTCCCCATTCGTCGAAACGGCCTAACAATCTCTGACCCGCCATTATGGATCCGAAGCATTCTCACGACCTTCCTCCGCAACCCGAGCGTCCCGTCGCCGCCGAGCCTGGCAACCGCGTCGATACGATGTCCCAGGCCGAGTGGGTCGGGGAAGTCGTCGACAAGATCCTCACGGTGTTCCCGAACCAGGAGGTGTACACCTGCGCGGCGGGGATCAGCCCGTCCGGGACCGTTCACTTCGGAAACTTTCGGGACGTGATGACGTCGCTTGTCTTTCTTCGGGAACTGCAGAGGCGCGGGAAGAAGACGCGGCTGCTGTTCTCGTGGGACGATTTCGACCGTCTCCGCAAGATTCCGTCGAACGTGGACCCGTCGTTTTCAAAGCACATCGGAATGCCGTTGACCGCGGTCCCGGATCCGGCCGGGAAGGAATCGTCGTACGCGCGGTCGCTCGAGGTCGCGTTCGAGGAATCGATGCGCGAGCTTGGGATCGAGCTGGAATACCGCTATCAGTCGGCCGAGTACGCGTCGGGACGGTACGACGAGATGATCGTGAAGGCGCTGCGCTCGCGCGAGAAGATCGCGCGGATCCTGCTTGCGTCGATGTCGGACAAGGGGAAGGCCGCGAAGAGCATCGACGAGGACGAGTATGCGGCGTCATACTATCCGATCTCGGTGTACTCGCGGTTTACCGGCCGCGACAATACGCGCGTTCTGTCGTACGACGGCGACTCGACGATCACGTACGAGTGCCTCGACACGCACCAGTCGGAGACGGTCGACCTGCGAAAGGACCACGTCGCGAAGCTGTCCTGGAAGGTCGACTGGCCGATGCGGTGGGGCGAGGAAGGGGTCGTCTTCGAGCCGGGCGGACACGATCACGCGTCGCCGGGCGGGAGCTACGACACGTCGAGCGTCATCGCCCGCGAGGTGTTCGGGGTGGAGCCGCCGGTGTTCGTGGGGTACCAGTTCATCGGGATTCGCGGGATGGACGGCAAGATGTCGGGGTCGAAGGGCGACGCGATCACGCCGGGCCAGCTGCTGCGCATCTACGCGCCGGACCTGCTGAAGTGGCTGTACACCCGCAAGAATCCGCACCAGCCGTTCGATCTCGCGTTCGACAGCGAGGTTATTCGCCAGTACGACGAGTACGACCGCGCTATGAAAGCCGTCGACGCGACCAGTAATCCGATCCCGTTCCGCCAGGCCGTGTCGCTCGGGCAGATCCTGCAGTGGGACAGGGAAAAGATCCTCGCGATGGTCGAGAAATTGAACCTTGGGTTTGACGCGACGTCCGTCGTCGAGCGCATTGGCAAGGCGAAGGCTTGGCTTGAGGAGTACAACCCGGGAGAGATGATCGTGGTGCGCGACGAACCGAACGCCGAGTACGCGGCGACGATGGACGAGCGGGCAAGGGGATTCGTCTCCGCGTTCGCCGAGTTCGTTTGCGCGTCGGACTTCGAGACGCTCACGATCGAGACGCTCGAGGAAAAGCTGTACGCGATCCCGAAGGTCGACGGCCTTGCGGACAAGGAACTCAAGGCAGCGCAGCGCGATTTCTTCAAGGCGCTGTACCAGCTGCTGATCGGGAAGGACACGGGGCCGCGGTTGTCGACGTTCATTTGGGCGCTGGGAAAGGAACGGGTGGAAACGCTGATTGGAGCCTGAGTCAAAAATACGGCTGACGCGATTGCGTCAGCCGTATTTTCGTTACTTCGCATCCTTTGCCTCCAGCGCGACGTGCCAGTTCTTGGCAGGATTCTCCCACTTTGGCTGAATCTCAATCCCGTACAGTTCCATCAGCGGGTCGCGCATCGCGAAAAGCGCGCGGCCGATCATGTGCGTGAGAATGTCGCGGGTCGTTGCCCCGTCGCCGCCGTTGTTCAGCTTTTCTCCGCGACGTACGATGACCCGTCCGCCTTTCTTTGCCAGCAGGTCGCCATCGAGCCGTGCCATGTGGCCCATCGGTCCGACCATCTTTCCGGATTTCTTGTCCTTGTGCGGAACGGTCGCGAACGACGAGATGTCCATGGCGCTTCCGAGCCAGTGCGGGGTCATGCCCGGAGTCGTGTCCTTTCCTTTTCCCTCCTCGAATTGCTTTTTCGTGGTGAGCGTGGATCGGAGGGCCCCGCTGATCTTCAGCGCGGAAATGTGCGGGAGGACGGGGAAGCTGTCCCCTTGGATTCCATAGTACAGATTATTGGCATTGAACGTGTCGATCTGGTAGTTCACGAGCTCGATCAGCGTGCCGATGACCGGGATGAATTCCTTGCGAAGATAGAGACCGTCCGGGTTGTTCGTGATCCCCGTCGTCCTGTCGACCTGTTCGCAGAAGTACGGCTTCGTCGGGTCGTCCTCCGCGAGTTGCACGAAGTTTCCCGCGGCGACCTGCCGCTCGATGTAGGCGACCTGCTGGGCGCGCGCCTCGTCGTACAGATGCGCGCGGCTTTCGAACGAGTCGTTTTCGGAGGCCTTGAATTTCTTCACCAGGTCCTTTCCGAACATGGCGATGAATCGATTTTTGAGTATCCTGCGATTTTCCGGAACGGGAAATTTGTTATTGTTTCGCTTTGCCTCCTCCGGGGACCACCCGGATTTCTTTTGCGAGGCTCGCTCGAGAAGCGTTTCGTAGACCGCGTCCAGGGATTTGATCGCGGCCGCCTCCACGTCCTTCAGCGGCTCAAGCTCTACGGGAACATACGGTTGTTCCGGAGGCGCGGGCGGGGTTTCCGGCGGGGTCTCCGTCGTGACGCGCGAGTCGATCCAGTCCGCTCCGGCGCGAATGACGGGAGAGGTGACTCCGATGACTGCCGCCGTGGCCTTTGCCGTTCCTTTCAGCAAGTTTCGTCGGCTTATGCTCGTGCTGAGCGATTCCGACCGAATGTCGCGCGCCGCGCCCGCGCCGGAAAACAATCCGCCCAGGACGCCCGCGATGCCCGTTGCGACGGACAAGTTTTTCCAAAACCCGCGCCGCGTTGCCGAGTCGGGAACCAGGTCTCCCGTGTCGACGCTCTCGTCCTCCCGGTCGCGGTCGACCGCGGACATCGCGTTCTGCGCGTCCATGATGAGCGATCCCATGGCGAGGATCTTCTGCGGATACAGGAAGCTGTCCTTTCCCACGTTCGAAAATTTTCCGTCGTCCGTGAGCCCGTACGAGAGGCCGACCACGCCGAGCCAGACGTCCGCGCCGTATTCCGGATCGCCGATGTGCGCACGGATCTCGTCGTCGGAAAGGGACAGGAACCGGTCGATGCAGTCGCGCATGCGCCCGTCGCCGGCGTTGTAGGAATTGATCGTGGCGATGTCGAGGAACGTTCCAACGGGAAAGGTCGGGTCGAGCGTGAGCAGGCGCGTCTCGAGCGCGTCGAGCTTCTTGCGCATGCGTCCCTGGATGAGCAGATAGTACGCGCAGCACAGCTCGGCGCTGACGAAGCGGTCCTTCCAGGAATCCTCGTACGTCCCGATGGATCCCGACCGGACGGCCGCCCCGAGCTCGGGATGCTTGGCGATGTACGCCTTGGCGTCGCCGAACCCTTTTTCCGTAAACTGATAGATTCCATTCGCGCCGGCATCCGAGTGGGCCGCCCGGTTGAACGTGCTTTCGTTCGCGGCGATGCCAAGCACGATGGCAAGCGGAATGTCGTACGCTTTCGCAATTTCGGAGATGCCGTCGTAGATCGAACGCTCCGCACCGTCGAAGTAAGACGGGCCATTCTCCGGGCTCTTCGTCTTTTCCTCGAGCCGTTCCCGAATCCCTTCGATGAGCGTGGTCGCTTCCGATTCCGCGGGCATGTTCTTGAGCACGGGGCTCGCGACGAACGGGTATGCCCACTTGTCGTCGTAGTCGGATGGAGTCACCGTCACGGCCGAGATTTTCTTTCGGTTGGCATTATGCCATTCCTGGACCTTGTCTTTCCACGTCTTCGTCATCGCGTCCAGCTCTTTTTTCGTGCCGGCCCCCTTCTCGATTGACTCGGCCAGTTGCGCCAGGATTTCTGGCATCTTCTCGACCAGAAGGACATTGCCCAGCGTGTCGTAGTAGACGCACGTTCCCTTCGGCGACGAGAAGACCGTTTTGAACAGACTGACGTACTGGTCCTGGACCCCGCCCGTCGAGTTCTCGTCGTGAAAGACGGTCTCGCGCACGATCTCGCCGACCGCGTTGTATTTCCATTCCGGATGCTCGGCATCCTCGCCCTGCGCCTCCGACGATCCGTCCGCGGCCGTCGGATCCTCCTTCGGAACGTCAATCACCGCATGCGCGATCCCCATCGCCGCCGCCGCGACCGCCGCCGCGTTCTCGACGGTCTTCCTCAATACCCTACGTTTTCCCTCCTCATTGGGAGGAGGGGTTAGGGGTGGTCGTCGCGCGTCGTCGATCGTCGTCGCGGTCGTCTCCGCCGCTCCGCCCTCGGGCGGCTTGCCTTTTGTGTCCATAGGATGATGAGTGAATTATGAACAGTATACACAATTGACCGTATTCGCGCGCGGTGATAGTCTCCGGGACAGGAAGGTGACCATGGTGTTCTACTCCGTCTGCTTCGGAATTCTCCTCGTCTGCGCCGGCGTCTACTTCGCGACGCACAGCAAGGACACGACCGTCGGGACGCTTCCGGCGCTTATCGCAATTACGGCTTCCGTGCCGATAATCGCCTTGCTTGTCCTGCACGGGACCGACCAGCTCTTGGGACTCAGCTATGAGAGTGGGTTTCCCGGCGGAACCATTCTGGGCCGTGGGATCACCCTTGGTCTCGGTCTGATCGTCGGTCGGCTCTGGACAAAGCACTTCGGCTAGGCGGTTTCAACCGTCTTTTTTTGTTTTCCGGTCCGTGTTACGATCTTGCCACTATGCCAAGTTACAACCATTTGGAAATCGAGCCGAAGTGGCAGGGACGCTGGGACGAGACGGGGGCGGGGAAGACGACGGGGAAGTCCTCGGACGGGAAGGATCCGCTGTACTTGCTCACCATGTTTCCGTATCCGTCCGGGTCCGGGCTGCACGTCGGGCACGTCGAGTCGTACACCGCGATGGACATTGTCGCGCGGAAGAAGCGCATGGAGGGGCATGACGTTCTGTTTCCGATTGGGTTTGACGCGTTCGGGCTGCCGGCGGAGAACTACGCGATCAAGACGGGCGTGCATCCGGCGGAGACGACGGACAAGGCAATCGGGAACTTCCGGCGCCAGATGAAGTCGCTCGGGCTTTCGTTCGACTGGTCGCGGGAATTGTCGACCGCGGATCCGGCGTACTACAAGTGGACGCAGTGGATGTTCCTGCTGTTTTACAAGAACGATCTGGCGTATCGCGCGAAGGCACCGGTGAACTGGTGCGACGGGTGCGTTACCGTCCTCGCGAACGAGCAGGTGATCGACGGCAAATGTGATCGTTGCTCGACCGTCGTCGTGCAGAAGGACTTGGAGCAATGGTTTTTCCGCATCACGAAATATGCGGACCGTCTCCTCGCCGGGATCGAAACGGTCGACTGGCCCGAGCGCATCAAGACGATGCAGAAGAATTGGATCGGGCGCAGCGAAGGGGTCGAGGTCGAGTTTCGCGGGCTGAAGGGCGAGATGATCGGCGAGCCGGGTGCCGAGCGCGTGCACGAGGCGGAGTTTTCGATTCCGGTGTTCACGACGCGCATCGACACGCTGTTCGGCGTCTCGTACATCGTCCTCGCGCCGGAGCATCCGCTCGTGGACGCGCTGACGACCGTCGAGAACTGCGAGGCCGTGGTCGCCTACCGCGACCAGGCGCGCAAGAAGTCCGAGCTCGAGCGCACGCAGCTGGAGAAGGACAAGGCCGGCGTGTTCACGGGAACGTACGCCAAGCATCCGCTCACGGGCGAGGAAGTGCCGATTTGGATTTCGGACTACGTGCTCGTGAACTATGGGACGGGCGCGGTGATGGGCGTTCCGGCGCACGATGACCGCGACTATCTTTTCGCGTCCAAGTATTCGCTCCCGGTCCACCAGGTAATCGCGCCGCCGGCCGGGATGCCGGAGCACGATTTCGCGTCCGCGGCGTACGGCGACGCGGGAATTCTCGTGAACTCCTCGACGTTCGACGGGCTGACGAGCGCGGAAGGAAAGAACATGATCGCAACCGCCGTCGAGTCCGCCGGGAAGGGAAAGCGCGTGACGAACTATCATCTGCGCGACTGGCTCGTTTCGCGACAGCGGTATTGGGGCGCGCCGATTCCGATGGCGTGGTGCGAGACGTGCGGAGTCCAGCCGGTCGAGCCGAGCGCGCTCCCGGTCCTGCTGCCGCGCGACGTGGATTTCAAGCCGACGGGGAAGAGTCCTCTCGTGGATTCCGTGACGTTCCATGACGTCGTGTGTCCGAAGTGTTCCGGTCCCGCGCGCCGCGAGTCCGACACGATGGACACGTTCGTCGACTCGTCGTGGTATTACCTGCGCTACGTCGATTCGACGAACGCGGAAGTCTTCGCAGAGCCCGAGGCGCTCAAGCAATGGTGCCCGGTCGACCTCTACGTCGGCGGCGCCGAGCACGCGGTGATGCACCTCCTGTACTCGCGCTTCTTCGCCTACGCGCTCCACGATCTCGGCTACCTCGACTTCGAGGAGCCGTTCCTCAAGCTTCGCAACCAGGGTCTGATCCTCGGCCCGGACGGCGAAAAGATGTCAAAATCCCGAGGAAACGTGGTCAATCCGGACGAAGTCGTCGAGCAGTACGGCGCCGACGCGCTCCGCCTGTACGAGATGTTCATGGGTCCCCTCGAGGATGCCAAGCCCTGGGACACGAGCGGAATCGTCGGCGTTCGGAGGTTCCTCGACAAGGTCTGGATGATGCGGGAGAGGGTCGAAGGGGCAGAGGGTCGAAGGTTCGAAGGTGCCGACCGGATTGTCCACAAGACGATCAAGAAGGTCTCGGAGGACATCGACGCGATGAAGTTTAACACGGCCATCTCGGCGATGATGATCTGCGCGAACGCGCTGCAGACCGCCGAGACGATTCCACGAGGCGCGTACGAGTCGTTCGTGAAACTGCTCGCGACGTTCGCGCCGCACCTTGGCGAGGAGATCTGGCACGACCTTGGAAATGCGTCGAGCGTGTTCGACGAGGCGTGGCCGACGTTCGACGAGGCGATGCTCGTCGACGACCTCGTCGCGATCGCGGTGCAGGTGAACGGCAAGCTGCGCGGCACGATCCAGATGGATCCTTCCTCGAACGAGAAGGACGTCCAGGACCGCGCGATGGCGACGGAGAACGTCGCGAAGTTTCTCGAGGGAACGGAAATCGTGAAAGTGATCTATGTGCCGGGGAGGTTGATAAACATTGTCGTGAAATAATATGGAGGGGAACAGGGAGCGTGGAATGATGGAATCGATGGATCTGAGCCTGCGCGAGTCGATCAAGGCGTATGATTCGTTTCGCGCGGAGTACGACGCGCTTGCCAGGCGGGCCGAGCCATACCTGAACGACCCGACCGTCACGGAGGGTTCGAAGGCGGCCGTCCGCACGGCGCTCAATGCCGCGCTTGCGTGCGGCGACATGTTCCCGGGCGTGGGCCTCGCGTCCACGCTTTCGGCGACGACGCTCAAGGGTCTGTCCAAGGCGGACAAGATTCTCAAGTGGTTTCACGCTCCATTTGGCAAAAAGACGGACGGGAAATCGACGGGGTTCCAAATGCTCGACCTGACGCCCGACGTGAAGCTTCGCACGTCGCTCGGCTTCCAGCTGCTTGAGCTGTGCTCCGCGGGAATGTTGCCCATGCGTACCATCGAGGGCCTGATGCAGATGAACAAGGACGTTCCCCGCGTCTGGCGCGCCTACAAGCGCATTCGCGAGATCGCTGCCGCGGAGGCAGTCATCGCCCCGAAGGTGCAGAATGCCATTGACGTATTCTCCCCGGACGGAGGAGCCGTATGAGCCCGCGAGACGCGCTGAAGGTTCTCATCGAGGAGGTCGATCTGGAACCGGAACAAAAGAAGGCTCTCCTCGCAAGCCTGCCCGAGATGGACGACGCGGCAGTCATGGAACTCGGCACCGCGCTTGCCGCGTATCGCGTGAACCAGGCCCGCGTTGCGCAGCGGGCCGTGTCGGCCATTGACGAACTGATGGTTGCGGGAGGGCAGGCGTAAAAAAAGAGACGGGCCGAGAGGCTCGTCTTTGCGTTGGTTCGCTACCGGAGCGCCGGGAGCATGTCGTGGCCGAGCTCGTCGGGGGTGACGAGATGTTGGCGGGGTGCGTCGTAGACGAGGTCGTCGTAGAGGCCGGGCGGGATCGGGCGCTCGTGGTCGTCGGGGTATCCGAGGAAGTACGCGACGCTGTGACGGACGAACTTCCACTCCGGACGGCCGCTCGTGGTGGAGACCCACCATCCGCCCGTCGCGCCGCTGGCTTCGAGCGCCGCCTGGGCTCGCGCTCGGATGCCGTCGGAACAGATCATGCTTCCCGTCACGACGAGGATGTCCGTGCGGTCACGCATCAGGACGCCGATGTAGCTCCACGCCTCGTCGAGCTCCTTGTTGCCGTGCCAGGCGTTGTACGCGCGGACGAAGTTGTCGGCGCGCAGCAGCTGGATCACGGCGAAGGCGAGCACCGGCACGTTGCAGAGGGGCCGACATTGATCGCGCAGGACGCTCTCCTTGATGGAGAAGTGACACCAGTGATCGGCCTCTCGATACGGCGCGTCGCGGTCGAACGGGTAGGGGATCTCCTCGAGATCCTTTGCCGCGACGATCCTCGCCAACAGGGCGTCCGTCTTGTCGAGCAGGTCGCGGAACGCCTGCATCGGCGGGTCGAGCTCCTCGGCCTTCTTCGGCATCTTGAACGCCTCGAAGTCCACTCGGATGAGCGGCGCCAGCCTGGTAAGCGCATCGCGCGCGGCGGCGACTCCGGCAAGCATTTCCTGTCTTGTGAATCCCATGTTCTCTCCAGAGAGTGCTGGGACGGTACCGGATTTCCGGTCGTTGGTCAATCGATTGGGCTGGAAAGTCCAGAAGGGAAGACTGTATTCCCGCAGGCGCTGCGCCCTGCACCCGCGTCACTTTCTTTGTCGGCGCACAAAGAAAGTAACCAAAGAAAGCCGCTACCGCCCGGCCATCCGCTCCTACGCCAGACCACGGAAAGCTGACTCGCTGCGGAACTCGCTAGCCCGCCGAGTAAATCGAAAAAAGCGGGACGTCGCTCAGACAATCCTCGCCCGGCTGATGCCGCCGTCAGCTTTCCGCGGCCTGGCTGGGTCGCTCCGGCAGGGCGGCGACCGGATGGAGGTCTTTTTTACTCCGGCATCAGCCACAAAACAATTGCGAAACACCATGCGGTCTCCCCGCCCTGTCGGAATGGCGGATGGAGACGGCGCGGGAAAGCGGGCCGGGTCCATCAGGACGGGCGAGGATTGTCTGAGCGAAGCGGCGCATCCGGGGTAAACGTTCGGCGGCGCTAGCGAGTTCCGCAGCCGAGGTCCGTTTTCCCGCGACGTCCCGCCATGAAGACCGGGCGGCCGGTTTCTTTGCATACTTTCTTTCACGGCGAAAGAAAATATGGCGGTGTGGCAGCCAGCCACAAAAAAACAAATAGTTTGTAGTTTTTTGACGCTTTTGTTACCCTCATCGGGTAAACCCAGGCTTTAAGCCGCAAGCGAAGCGCCTATGAACCTCGTCATGATCGGCACCGGCTACGTCGGCCTCGTAACGGGCCTCGGATTCGCGAAACTCGGCCACCGCGTGGCCTGCGTCGATACGGACGCCGCAAAGGTCGCTCGCCTCGACTTGGGCGAGACTCCGTTCTATGAGCCCGGCATGCCGGAGCTTTTGCGCGAGATGCAGGAGGCGGGAAGGATCGTGTTCACGACGGACTTGAAGTCCGTCATCGGCGGGGCCGAGATCATTATGATCGCGGTGGGGACGCCGGCGGGAAAGGACGGGTTCGCGGACCTGTCGTACGTCGAGGCGGCGGCGGACTCGATCGGGTCGCTGCTCGACCACGAGGCGCTGGTCGTCGTAAAGTCGAGCGTGCCGGTCGGGACGAACCGCGCGGTGCTTGATCGGATTCGTCGCGCGATGGGCGCGGCGGGACGAGAGGCGCTGACGACGATCGTCAACGTCGTGTCCTTGCCGGAGTTTTTACGACCGGGATTCGCGCTCAGGGATTTCATGGAGCCCGACCGCATCGTGATCGGCGCCGACGACGCCGTTGCCCAGCAGACGCTCGACCGGCTGCACGACGGGATCACGGCCCCGCGCGTTCTCCTCTCGCTCGAATCCGCCGAGCTCACCAAGTACGCGGCCAACGCGCTGCTCGCGACGAAGGTTTCCTTCATCAACGAGATCGCGAACATCGCCGAGCGCACCGGCGCCGACGTCCGAGAGGTCGCGCGCGCCGTCGGTCTCGACCGTCGCATCGGGCCGCATTTTCTCCAGGCCGGGATCGGCTACGGCGGATCGTGCTTTCCGAAGGATGTGTCCGCGCTTCACCAGATGGCCGGCACGACCGGGTATGAGTTCAAGCTGTTGTCCGCGGTGATCGAGGTGAACAACGCGCAGCGCGAGCGATTCGTCACGCGCATCGTCGAGGAGATGCACGGAGTTCGCGGTCGCCGCCTCGCGGTGTGGGGCCTCGCGTTCAAGGGCGGGACCGACGACGTGCGCGGATCGTCCGCGATCGATATCGTGCAGCGTCTCGTCGGCCTCGGCGCGGAAATTGTCGCGTACGATCCGCAGGGAATGGAGCTCGCCCAGCGCATGCTGCCCGAGCAGGTTCAGTTCGCCTCGACCGCCGTGGACGCGACCACCGGGGCCGATGCGCTCCTCGTGCTCACCGAGTGGCCCGAGTTTTGCGACGTCTCGTTCGAGACCGTCCGCGAGCGCATGGCCGAGCCGAACGTGTTCGACGGGAGGAACTTGCTGGCGGAGTTGGGGTTGAAGGGGATGGGGTTCGCATATCGGGGGGTGGGAATTCGCGAATAAGGGTTCCGAGGGTTCGGAGGGTCGAAGGTTCGAAGAACCTAGGCTCTTCGAACCTGGTACCCCTATCACCCCTACGAACCCTATGCCACACTTCTTGCAACAGATCGTCCGCTCGCCGTCGAAGTCATTCGCGGCCGCGGCGATCTGTTTTTCGTTCGGAATCCTCGTCGGCCCGCTGTTTCTCGGGTTTGATCGCGTCCTGCTGATCGCGACGTTCCTCGCAATCTTTCCGGCCATCGCCTCGCTCCCCTCTCCTTCAAAAGGAGAGGGCCAGGGTGAGGTCTACGGACGCCGCAGCGTCACCGCCCTCGTCGCCTTGTTCATCGCATTCTTTCTCTTCGGCGCCTGGCGCTACGGCCAGGCGCTCGTCCCACCAAACGTCCCGACCATCGCGGACGCGGCGGACCATTCGTCGAGGATCGTCGGAACCGTCGCGTCCGAAGTCGTTGAGACGAGCGACGGCCAGCGGGTGATTCTCGACGATCTGTCCGTCGTGGACAAACCGGTCGACGGAAAACTCCAAGTCTGGCTCGACGCGTTTCCGCCCGTCGCGTACGGCGACACGCTCACGTTCGAGTGCAGGCCGCAGGTTCCGACGCCGATCGGCACGTTCGCGTACGACAAGTATCTCCGCAGCCAGGGCGTGCTCGCGCTGTGTTTTTCTCCGAAGTTCGTCGACGTAAAACCGTCGAGCGGCGGAATCATCGCGACGTTGCTCACGACCAAGCGCGTCATCGTCGCGCGTCTCCGCATGATCGTCCCCGAGCCGCACGCGTCGTTTCTCTCCGGTCTTATCTTCGGAGGAAGCTCGACGCTCTCAAAGGACCTCCAGGACGATTTCTCCGCGACGGGAACCTCGCACATCCTCGCCGCGTCCGGGTTCAACGTCTCGCTGTTCTCGATGGTCTTTCTCGGCTTCATCACCCACACCGTCCTCGGCCGCCGCAAGGGCGCATACCTCACCGCCGCGCTCCTCGTCTCCTACATCATCGTCGCCGGCGCCTCGGCCGCCGTCGTCCGCGCCGGCATCATGGGCGCGATGACGCTCGTCGGGTTTTTGATTCGACGCAAGCCGTCGATCCTCAACGTGACGCTCCTCGCGCTCGCCGCGATGCTCCTCTGGAACCCGCTGCTGCTTCTCGACGACGTCGGGTTTCAATTGTCGTTCGTCGCGACGGCCGCGATGCTCGGCTGGTCGTCGAGAATCGAAGAGAAATGTAAATTCATCCCCGAGGCGTTCGAGCTCCGCAAGTCGTTCGCGGGAAGCATGGCCGCGATCGTCGCGACCCTCCCCATCATGCTCTGGCACTTCGGCTCCGTCTCGCTCCTGTCGCCCGTGGTTAACCTGATTGTCCTCCCGCTCGTCCCAATGCTCATGGCGATGACGGGCATCGCACTCGCCGCGGGATTTTTGGTTCCGACGATCGGGACGATTCTCGCGATCCCGGCGGTCGCGGTATCGTCGGTGATTCTGCACGTTGTGTCATGGTTCGGTGCCGTATGACCCTCCGCACCTCCCGACAATCCACCCCGCGACGACTCCTTTCTCGCCACCGATCGAAGCTTGAGCACATTATTGTCGCAACCATTACGCTCGTGATCGCGGCGATTCTCTTCGTTCGCGAGTCGCACGCGCCGCCTGCCGTACCGTTCGTCTCGTCGGGCGAGCTTCGCGTCTGGTTCTTCGACGTCGGCCAGGGCGACTCCATCTTCATTGAGACCCCCGACCATCACCAGATCCTTGTCGACGGCGGCCCGTCGCAGGAAGTTCTCTCGAAGCTTGGGCAGGTGATGCAGCCGTGGGACCGGTCCATCGATGCCATCGTGCTCACGCATCCGCACAAAGACCATGTCGCGGGACTCGATTCCGTTCTAGACCGGTATGACGTCGCGGCGGTGTACGACGGCGGGGCGATGGCGCGCACGGGCGAGATGGACGCGTTCGAGGCGGACACGATTGCCGAGCACGCGGCGACGAAGCATCTCGTCGCGGGCGATCGATTCGCGTACGGCGACGTCACGCTCGACGTGCTCGCGCCGATGCATGCGATCGCCGGGACGTATCCGAAGGATCCGAACGAGGCATCCGTCGTCATGCTCCTCACCTACCACGACACGACGCTGCTCCTCACGGGCGACGCGCCGGCCGACGTCGAGCATGACATCCTTCCCGAGGTCGGGGACGTCGACGTCCTCAAGGTCGGACACCACGGCAGCCGCACCTCGTCGTCGACCGAGTTCCTCGACGCGGTCACCCCGGAGTTCGCGATTATCTCCGACGGCATCGACAACAGCTACGGCCACCCGCATCCCGCGACGCTCCAACGCCTCGACGACCGCCACGTCCGCATCGAGCGCACCGACCTCGACGGAGACATCCTGCTGACCTCGACGGGCGGGGAACCGACGGTTGAGCCGTCCCCCTTGCCGTTTTAGAAATAGATTGCTAACGTGTAGGCAAATTCATGAGGGCGAATAGGTATCCAGGGTCGAAGGTTCGAAGAACCGCGGCTCTCCGAACCTTCGACCCTCCGAACCCTAATCCCCCTCTCCTATGGCCGAAATTCAAAAGACGCTCGTTCTCCTGAAGCCGGACGCCCTGCAGCGCGACCTCCTTGGCGAAGTGATCCGCCGCTTCGAGCTCAAGGGGCTCAAGATCGTCGGGCTCAAGCTTATCCGCCTCACCGACGAGATGCTCACCGAGCACTACGCGCACCTGGCCGACAAGCCGTTCTTCGCCTCCCTCAAGCAGTTCATGATGCAGACCCCGGTGGTCGGCCTCGTGCTCGAGGGCCTCGACAGCGTCGAGTCCGTGCGCAAGATCGTCGGTTCCACCAACCCGCGTGCCGCCGACGCCGGAACGATCCGCGCCGACCTCTCCATGAACGTCCCGAGCAACCTCATCCACGCCTCCGACTCGCCGGAAGCGGCCGCGACCGAGGTGAAGCGCTTCTTCCAGGACGACGAGCTGTTCGCCTACGAAAAGATCACGGATCGCTACCAGTTTGGCGAAGGAGTCTAAACCGTGTAGGGTAGGAGCGGGCAATTATGCCCGCTCTTTCGTTTGGAGACAGCGATGCGAGATCACACCGGTCCCCCATATCCGAGCCCCATTCTCGAGGACGTCCTGCGGATGCCGTACGACACGGACCAGCAGAAACAAGAAAAGGCAGCCGCCGCCCGCGTCTGGCTTGCCCAGTTCTGCCTGCGCGCCCGGTTTGTCCTCGAGGCCCGCGACCTCCGCCTGCACATCCGCCTGAAGCCCGATTGCTCGGAAAAGATCGACCGGGTCCGCCGCTATCTCACCGCCGCCGAGATTGACGCGGCGCTGGCAGAACCGTAGGATGCGCCTGCCTGCCGGCAGGCAGGGATTCCAACCAAGGGGGAAGATTGGAGCGTCTAAAGACCGTTCTTTCGTGGAACAAAGATTGGACCGGACTGCGGGATCCGCTCGCCACGCGTAAGCGCAAGGGTTTCCTTGAAAGCATCGAGGCACGGAAGATAAAGCACGTTGCAAGCCGCGTCGACGACGCGCGCGCGGGACGAATGCTGCTTGCGAAGGAAATCGCCTGGCCGATTCTTGACGAGCTGCAGATGATCGGCGACATCGAGGTGACGTCGAATCCACTCGCGCTTCTTCGTCTGGCCGACAAGCCGGGAGACAACCGGCTCATCACGCGCCAGCGGTTCGAGGCGCTGTGCCTGTTCGATCTCGGGCTCATCGGATTCGAGCTCGAACGTATCGACCCGATGCGGCGCGTGCAGGACGACGTCCTCGCGTTGATCGGCCTGCTTGAAGAGTTCGTTTTCTCGGGCGATACCCTGGAACTCGA
>CAIMOJ010000008.1 GCA_903843045.1 Candidatus Uhrbacteria bacterium | reverse complement strand
TGCACGGCGCGGGCCTGCTCGCGCGAGACGCAGCACACCAGGCACGGCATCGCCGCGTTCTCCCTGGGGTCGTATCGAATCGCGAGGGTCGCGTCGAGGAACGGGTCCTCGGTCATGACGGCCCCGAGCTCCATGGCGTCGAAGTCGCCTCCCACGAGCCGGATGCCCGATCCGTCGGATTGCATCCCGAGCACCTGGACGACGAGCCGGGCGAACAGGTCGAGCTCAACCGCCTCCTGCAGCGTGATCTCGTGGATCAGCCACGGGAAGTAGGTCGCGAGCGTGCGCTGTTCGCTCCAGTCGGGCGTTGCCGTGCAGGCAATCCGCAGCGCGGCCGGGTCGAAGGCCGCCATGAGCATGTGCATCCGCGATTCCGTCATCGCGCGGTGCGCCTCGTCGCAGATGACGAGCGCGGCGCCGTGGATGGCCAGGGGGAGCTTTCCCTCACGCAGATGTGCCTGGACGATCTGGTACGTGGCAACGATGACGCCGCCGGATACCGCGTCCTTCTCGTCGCCGCAGTAGATGCCGACCTTGGTCGTCGGCAGCTTCTCCTGAAGCTCCCGCGTCCACTGTCGCGCGAGGGCGACCGACGGAACGAGGACCACGGCCGTCACTTCCGCGACGGCGATGATCTGCGCCGCCACCACGGTCTTTCCCGTGCGCGGCGGCTGGACGTAGCGCCCGTAGGCGAACGGCAGGCTTGGCGTGGCGGCGAGATGGACCGCTGCCGCGGCAAAGTAGATTGCCACGTCCGCGAACACGTCGTGCTGCTCGCTGCGCAGCGTGACCCCGTGCAGCGCCGTCCGCCGCTCGGACGACACCGCCGCGATGCGCTCCGCCGCGGCACGAATGCGCTCCGCGGAACCTACGTCGCCCCCGCCATCGTCAAACTTCCTCGGAAGCCGGACCGCATGGTCGCTTCCCGAAATCCGAACCGTCTCGCCCGTCGCGCCCCTGCGCCGAATGACCGTGACCGTAGGCTCTGGCATGTTGCAGTCTCCTGGAAATATAGTCGCTCCCGTGCCAATCACGGGATGCGCGATCATAGAGCAAATTGAGGCTTCCGTCAATGGACGATTGACGAAATGGTCAACTTTTGTTAGGTTTGGAGCCGGATTGGATTACCACCAACAACGAAGGAGGTTCCCCATGGCGGAACGAAAAACGATTTTCGATGCGGGCGATACGGTGCTTTACGCCGTGATGTCACTGTATATCGGTGCCAACGTCGCTTTCTTCTTCGCAATGTTCGAGGCGATGCTCATCGGCTCGCCAATCGGCACGAACCACGGATGGACAACCGACAACTTCTGGTCCCTGCCATCCGCACTGTTCTGGTGGCAGGCATCGTCCTGGACCATGACAGGGATCTCCTTGCCGATTCGCCACGTTCCCTGGAAGGTCGTGAAAGGAAGTCGTGGCGCGCCGATTGCGAAAGCGCTTCTGTCGCTGTTCTTTTTCACCCAACTCATCGCGCACCGCTTCTGCTGTCTGACGATGGCCTGGGCATCAATCGCGCATACAAGCTGGACAATCCTGCGGAGTCCGTATCGCGAACAGATCCGCGCGGCCCAAGGCGCGCTCAACGTGCTCCGCAAGGAACATGCGAGCGAGGATCTGATCAAGCGCGCGGAGGACGAGGTCGTACTCTGGATGTCCCAGCGGCGGCGCGAGACCGAAAAGGAGTCGAATGAAAGGGAAAGCGAGCGACGCGACGCCCACATCGCGGCCGCGCGCAAGACGCTCAACCACCTCGACGCCGAAGCCGAGGCGGAAGGTCTCCTCCCAGACGCAAACCGCGCGCCGAAGCCGACGCGCGCCTCGAACGGCAGCTGATTTTCAGCGGGCCGTTTTTTCTTTGTCCGAATTCCAATTCGTCCTCCTTCGGTATAAAAAAAGACGCCCCGTTGGCGTCAGAACTCCGAGATGACGGTGCAGCCCGGCGCGTACACGCACGGACCGAGATCGTCGTACACTTCCCCGCGGCGGACCCCGATCGCGTAGAGGTCCTTGTACTGGCGTAGTTCGAGATCGTCGCAGTAAACCCGCGATCGCGGCTCGCCGGGTAGCCGCGGCATCCAGACGGTCGGCGGACTGATGATCAGCAACGGCCGGGGGAACGGATCTACCGGAAAAAGTTCCTCGAACACCTCCTTGAAACCCTCAGGGATCTCATGCCGCTGCTCTTGAATGAACGTCCAGACATGGAGGCCGTGCATTCCATTGGACTGAATCAGGAACGGCTTCTCCGCCAGGAACGTCCGCAGTGGTCGTCCGCAAAACGGGTCGCGCAGGCAAGGCCGAGGCCGATCCTCGTTCGAGGCCAAGGCCAGGGTGTCGTCGTAGTCGATGTACCGCTCGGCCGTCGCGATGCGCTCGCGAATTTCCGACGCGGACAGCCCGAGCGGCCACCGGGTGACCTTCACCAAATCGGCGTCCGTCAAAGATGATTCCCAGCGAAGTTCTTGCATGGTTCCTCCTGCTTGGAGCATGGCAGAATTTGCTCGTTCCGTCAATCGGTATGAGATCACAAAACGCGCGTCACGGGTGACGCGCGTCTTCTTTACTCCGCCTTCTTTGCCCCCATCCACATCATTTCAAACGCCGTGCGCAGCGTGACCGCGATGTCGCCGCTGGCGACGAGGATGACCGAGTTTTCCTTGCGCGTGGTGATGAACGCGACCTCGCTGCCGAAGATCAGCACCGTCGCGGGGAGTTTCGCGTCCGCCGACAAGTAGCGCGATTCGCGGAGCTGTTCGTGGTCCGTGGCGACGACCTTCCTCGTCATCGAGTTCTCGGGGAGCAGCTGGCGGCTCTTGATGCCGAGCTTCATGCGGGTGGCGATGACGTGCTTCACGAGGTATTCCTCGTGGACGTACTCGCGCATTCCCGAGGCGCTCGTAAGGAGACAGTAGTCCTTCACTCCCGAGCGGAACAGCTTCTGCCAGAACTGGCGGAACCCGTCGGATCCCTCGAACATGGTGACGCCGACCGCCTCCCCTTCCGTGGAGCGCAGGGACTCAAGGTCGGGCAGAATCTCGCGGAAGGTCTTCTCGCGGTCCTCGAGCTTCTTGAGGAACGTCGCGGGCGGCTCGGCCACGTACTGGGTCTTTCCCTTCACCATGCGGACGCTAAAGAATCCGCGGCGGCAGAACTGCTCGAGGATCGGGTAGAGCGTCGTGCGGGGGAGGCCCGACTTGCGGGACAGCTCGAGCACCGTGGCGGAGCCGACCTCGAGGCCGGCGAGATACGTCTGCGTTTCCTTCTCGTCGAAGCCGTAGGCCACGAGCGCGTCGCGGACATTTTTTGGATAATCCATACGCATATGAGTATCAGGCTATCACGAAGATAGGAAAAGGCAATGTGTCGTCGAAAATCCAGACACTCGCTCTGGGAGGATTTTCAAGCGGGCGTATTCTGAGCATAGGTCTTTCGACAACCCACAACCCACACCCGAGGTACCCCATGGACCGCCTGTTCATTCTCATCGCGTCCCACTTCGTCGGCGACTTCGGCTTTCAGAGCGCCTGGATGGCCGAGTTCAAGGCCAAGGACATGGTCGTCGTCGGCGCAGGCGGAACGGCTGTCGTCGTCACCCGCTGGTACGAGGTGCTCAGCTACCACGTGTTCGTGTACATCTCCACGATGATCCTGTTCATGCGGCTGCTCGGGTACCACCCGACGCCCCAGGGGATCGTGGCGGACGCGACCACGCACTTCGTCATCGACCGGCTCAAGGGCCGCGACTTCCTGGGCGTCCGCGTCATCCCGTCCGTGTGGCTCGACCAGATGTGCCACCTCACGGTGCGCGTGATCCTCTGGAGGATCGGATGGCTGTAATGGACGCGTCGCTGATGCGTCCCGACGAGGCCGCGACCTGCCGCTGGGTCGGATGCGCGTTTCGCAAGGGCGTCACGCATCCGCGCCGCGGCATCTCGGTGATCGCGGCGGGAGACGACGATCTCTCGGGCCTGCACGGCACGCTCATCCAGCCGTACGGCGGAGTCGACGAGACACCGCGCTGCTACGACCGCGACGCGCCCGTCGGCTTCGGCGGGTTCGTCCGGTGGGTGCGGTTCGATCGGCCGGACGGTCGCGCGATCCTCGGCATCGACTGGTCGCCTGGCGACCTGCCGACCATCGGCGTCGGAACCTCGGCCCTCGAGGTCGCGCTCGTCGCGAGAGCGATCTTCCGCTGTATCGCCCGCGGCGACGCCGAGCTCGCTCTTCTCACGCCGCGCATGACCGAGGAGGAGATCATGCGCGAATGGCGATCGAGCGAAGGACTCGTCACCGTCCAAAACTGGTCCGACGCGGTCGGCCGGTTCTCCCCGGGAACGGACTTCTGTCCCGCGTGCGGACAGCGGACGTTCTCGGACCCTACCTATCGGTTCTGCCACCAGTGCGGAGCCGATCCCCACCACGTTTGGAGGCACCATGGCTTGGAAACGCTTTAGCGGCGGCTACTCAACGTCCACCGCTCCGTACGTCCGCCCGACGGAAGTCCAGCTCGTACGCGACCGCCCGGCATCCGCCAAGCGCGCCGCGTTCTGCGTCCAGTGCGCCGCGTCGCTCAAGCCCGACTACGCCTGCTGCCCCCAGTGCGCCACCGAGGTCGCCACGGTCGCGAACGAGTCCCAGCCGACCCATCGCTGCTCCGGCTGCCACAAGCAGCTCGACCCGACGTTCAAGGTCTGCCCCTACTGCCGCCTCCCCATCGCCGGCAGACCCGAGCCAGCGGTTCTCTGCCCCTGCGGCACCGGCATCGACCGCGGCCACCGCTTCTGCGGCACCTGCGGCAAGCCGCGCTAGCTCTCAGCGACTCGCCCGCCGAGCCGCTTTTTTCTTACAACCAAAAGCGCGCGCCAACTCGTGACGCGCGCCGTCTTATTGTTACTTCACCGATATCGTCCCGAGGATCGGTTCGAACTCCTCGTTCTCGCCGATGAACTCCGAGACGATGATCGTCGAGTCCTTCGCGTCGAAGAGATAATGGACCTTGTCCTCGCCCATCTCGGTCGTGCTCGTAATCCTCTTCATGGCGACCCCGTTGATCGTCAGGTCCTCGGTCGACTTCACCTTCACGGCCCCGTTCGTGCCGCTCGCCTCGAGCGCCTTCGCAAATTCGTCCGTGGACATCTTTGACACGGCGTAGAAGAACGCCAGGTTCACGGCCTTCTCCTCGCGGACCGTGTCGCGCAGCGAGGCGAAGAAATCGACGTCGAGCCCGAGATACTTCGCCGTGCGCACCGCGTCCTCGCGCTGGCGCATCTCCACGTCCTTGGGAAGCGCGAGCGAGATTCCGTACTGCGCGTTTTCGTACGCCTTTCCGCCTTCCGGGATCGCATCGCTCATCGCGGTCGGAACCTTCGCGCACCCGAACCCGACGAGGGCGAGGAGGGCGGCGGCGATCAATAGTTTTTTCATACGGTTGGAGTTAGTACGATGCCGCAAAGAGTACGCGGCGCGACGACGGCTTGCCTGATTTGACGCACGTCCCTTCCTCGTTCGGCTGGTTGAACGGGAGGCAGCGGATCGTGGCGCCCGACTCCGTCTTGATCTGCTTCTCCGTCTCCGGGTCGCCGTCCCAATGCGCGAGGACGAAGTTGCCGGCCTCGATGGCCGCCGTGAACTCGGCCCACGTGTTCGCGGAAACCGTCCGCGTCTCGCGCATCGCGTTCGCCTTGTCGAACAAGGCTTTTTGAATCTTGACGAGCAGCTCCGGAATCTGCGCCTCCATGTCGCTGAGCGCGACGGAAACCTTCTCTCCCCCGTCACGACGCGCGACGACTCCCGTCCCGGCCGCAAGGTCCTTCGGCCCGAGCTCGATGCGCACCGGCACGCCCTTCTTCTCCCACGAGAAAATCTTCTCTCCCGGGCGAAGCTCGCGCTTGTCCGTCTTCACGCGGATCCCGGCGGCCAGCAGTTTCTCCGCCAGCTCCTCGGCCGCGCCAAGCACCTCGTCCTTCTGCTCCGGCTTGAACCAGAGCGGAATCACGACCACCTGGATCGGCGCGATCATCGGCGGAATGACCATCCCCTTGTCGTCGGAGTGCGTCATAATAAGCCCGCCGATCATGCGCGTGGACACGCCCCAGCTGGTCTGCCAGCCGAACTGCATCTCATTCTTGTCGTCGGTAAACTTCACGTCGAACGCCTTCGCGAAGTTCTGCCCGAGGAAGTGCGACGTCCCGAACTGCAGCGCCTTCCCGTCCTGCATCATCGCCTCGACGCAGTACGTCGTGTGCGCGCCGGCGAACTTCTCGCTCTCGGTCTTCTGTCCCGGCACGACCGGAACGGCCAGCCAGTCCTGCGCGAACGAGACGTACTCGTTCAGCATCGTCCGTGCGAACGCGTCCGCCTCCTCGCCGGTCGAATGGACCGTGTGCCCTTCCTGCCACAGGAACTCCGTCGTCCGCAAAAACAGTCGCGTGCGCATTTCCCAGCGGACGACGTTGGCCCACTGGTTGATGAGAAGCGGCAGGTCGCGGTACGAGTGGATCCAGTTCTTGAACGTCGCGTACATGATCGTCTCCGAGGTGGGACGCACGACCAGCTCCTCGTCGAGCCTCGCCTCCGGGTCGGCAATGAGCTTGCCCGGGTTCTTCGGGTCGGCCTTCAAACGATGGTGCGTCACGATCGCGCACTCCTTCGCGAACCCCTCGGCATGCCCTTCCTCCTTTTCCAAAAACGACTTTGGCACGAACAGCGGAAAGTACGCGTTCTCCACGTCGCGCGCCTTGAACTTGGCGTCGAGCACCTTCTGCATCATCTCCCAGATGGCGTAGCCGTACGGCTTGATGACCATGCATCCCTTCACCGGCGAATGCTCGGCAAGGTCCGCGGCTTCAATGACGTCCAGGTACCACTGGTTATAATCCTCCTGCCGCGTCGTAATTTTTTTCTCAGCCATAATGGGCAGATCGTAGCAAATGCGCCGGTTCTTGCCAACCCCCGAAACAGCCGGTAAAGTCGTTCGACGGAGGCCTCCATGCTCTTTCTTACGCTTATTGCCTGCACGGCAAACGCCGTGGGCAACCCGGACATTGAGATCGGACCGGAAGACGCCGTTCCGACCCGCCTCGAGCTCGTGACCGTCCGGGTCTGCGCCGTCATTGCCGCGGACTCTCCCGCCTCGCCGAACCGGCTGGTCTTTCTCTACAAGACCGACCGCAACGGCGTGGACGCGCAGGCCGAGCTGACGGCCTTCGACGCTACGCCGTTCCGATGCGGGGACGCGGGCCTCGGACTCGTTCCCGGCAGCGACGAGACGCCCGTCTACTTCGACTACATGCCGGGGATCCGGTCGGCGACTATCTCGGAGCTGCGCCTGTACCGGTCCGGCGAGCCATGGAACGAGCAGGGCCCGTATGCGGTCGCCGTGCCGTCCACGCAGCCGTTCAGCGACTATGTGTTCCACGCGAACACGCTCGCGCCGCTTCCGAGCGACCCTTCCACCCTCTACGTAGGCACCCCATGATCGCCATTCCGATCCTCCTCTCCCTCCAGCTCACCCGCCCGTGGGACCATCCGCGCAACGACCTCGTCGCCACGATGTTCGCCACGTCGGACCTCTCGCTCGCGCCGGTCTCGATTGCCGTCCCGGACCCACCGCCGCGAATCGTCTATGACCGCGGCCCGCCCAACCCGCTCCCGATCGTCATCGACCCGCGGCACTGAGTCTCATCGATCCTTCGACCCGTGCTCAGGGTCGATTTTTTTTAATACAGCGTGAACGTGCTGAGCGAATGGGTCAGCACGCTCGCGAACGGCGGATCCACGATGACCTTGGCAACGAGTCCGTCGATATTGATCGAGAACGATTCCTTGTGCGCCTCGGTGACGGAACGGTCGGGCGCCTCGCTCGTACTGCTCGTCGTCACGTCGTCCAGAACTTCCAGGAGCGCGTCGTTACCGGAGACGGATTGGACCACGCCGTACGTCGGCCGCGCCCCGCTTGGGAGAATGATCGCGTCCGGAAGCATGACGAGGTCGCCCGCATGGAGCCCGCCGACCATCCGTTTGTCGAGCACGGTATGCGTGAACGTGGCATTGTACTCGTAACCTGGAGCCACGGGTCCGAAGAAACCCGCGGGCATGGCGACTGTCTCGAAAAACGGAAACGCGATCGCCGCCGGCACGAGGGTGAACGCGAGGTGCATGACGAACGCCATCAGGAGCCGCGATCCGTTGGATGCCTTGCGGTCCAACTGGTAGCCGACCACGGACATTGGGAACAGAAGCGCGCCGACCATGCGACCGTGCCAGGTAAATCCGCGCGTCCAGTTCCATGCCCATATTGCGAAGGCAACCTGCTCAATCGCAATGAACCCGACGATCCCGACGTATTCGAGGCGCGGGGAATACCAGGTCAAGGCAAGCGCGCCGACGAATGAAACGGCGGCAATCGTCGGGACCCAGAGGAACGCCAGCCGCTTCCCCGTCTTCGGCTTCGCGAATGTCATCTCCTCGCGACGCACCACGACCCATCCGGCAAGGACGCTGACCACGAACAAACCGACGATCGCGTTCAGGATCACGGGCGTCTCGAACGACGAGTTTTGAGAGATGAGCGAAACGTACAGCCAAGCCAGGATATTTCCGACCCAGAGCACGGCAAGCGCGCGCTGATATGCCGCGGAGAGGATTGCAGCCTCGCGCTCATCGGCGGGATTTTTCGAAAACCAGAGAAAATTTTTAAACATATCGTTAGGTAATGAATGTAAACACGTCCTCGATCGGCACCCCGAACAGCCTCGAGCACCGCCACGCCAGCTCGAGCGAAGGCTGGTACCTCGCCTGCTCGAGCGCGATGATCGTCTGCCGGGTCACGCCAAGCCTCTGGGCCAGCTCCTCCTGGGTAAGGTCGAGCTTTGCGCGGTAGTCTTTCAGTTTTGATCGGATTTCGGACATGCGGGGTGTAAAAGATATCTTACATTCACAATGTAAAACATGTTATACATTGTGTCAAGGGGAAAAGAAAAAAGAGACCGGCTAGGTCTCGAGAGCGGCGATCGGGGTTTCGTCGGGCACCGGGGTCGAATGCGGACGGACGTGGAGGATGACCGTGATCGCAACCGCGGTTCCGCCCATCCAGCCGTTGATAAACAGGTTCTGGACGTTCCAGTCCGTGACGGCGAGCGAGTTGAACGCGAACGCGACGACGGAGAGGAACCACGCGGTCTTGTCCTCGTTTTCCGGACGGTTCCACGCCTTCTCGTAGATCACGAACGAGGCGAACACGTCGGCGATCATCTGGACCACGAACACGGGGAGCGCCGCCGCCTCCTTGGTAGGCAGCGTAACGGCAAGCGCGATCCAGGCGGGAATGGTCAGCAGCGCGATGACGACGGCCAGCCAGTCCCACTTCGACAGCGATCCTCCCTCGCCATATCGGATCGAGTGGTACGCGATCGCGCCGCAGAAGACCGTGTTGACCGCGTTGAGCGGCCAGTTCTCCCCGCCCGAAAGCACGTACGACGGAAAGATCAGAACGCCGAGGCCGAACCAGATCCAGTAGCTCGACCGCGACGGCTTCGTCAGCCCCGCGCGGATCGTCCGCAGGTAGTAGAGGGACGAGCCGGCGGCAATGAGGCAGGCGAGGAGGAGAAAGACGAAGTGACTCAAATGAACTCCGATGAACGCGGACTATACCGGGTTTCGAGCGATCCGTCAATCCTCGACGCCAAACAAAACGACCTCTCAGCGAGAGGTCGTTTTGGTGCGCGCGGAGGGATTTGAACCCCCGACCAAGTGGTTAAGAGCCACCTGCTCTACCCCTGAGCTACGCGCGCATAGGCGTATTTCGTCCGGGATAAATGTGCCAGAAGTATGCCAGGACAGTTGACCCCTGTCAAGAAAACGGATAAGATCCACAGGCAAGCGGTCTCAAACAAGATCGCGAGACCTCAGAAAATGCATGAGATGTCGGCGAACGGCCGAGGACCGGACCGCAGCTGTATATGGACATACAGCGGAGGGAGGACCGGAAGCCGTGAACTGGCAGATCATGTATTTTATGAGGTCGTAGCTCGCGCGGACGTAGCTCAGCTGGATAGAGTGCCTGGCTTCGAACCAGGATGTCGGGGGTTCAAGTCCCTCCGTCCGCACCAAAAATCACCCAGGATTTCCTGGGTGATTTTTCTGTCCATCAATTTACCACCCCTTCACCTTCACCCCTGCCGCGGCTGCCGCAACCTGAGCTTCCTGCTTGCTCGTCCCGGTCCCGACCGCCACCTGCTCCCTGTCGAGATAGATTCCGACCTGGAAGATCTTGGCATGGTCCGGTCCTTCTTCCGAGAGCACGCGGTAGCTCGGCGTGATGCCCGTCTTTTCCTGCGCGGCTTCCTGGAAGCGGCTCTTCGGGTCGACGTACGAGCGGTCCTCGAGGATGCTCGGCAGCTTCGACACGACGGTGCGTAGAATGAACTCCTTGGACGCCTCCCAGCCGAGGTCGAGATAGATCGCGCCGATGATCGCCTCGAAGGCGTTGGCGAGGATGTAGCGACGGGCCTTGGACTTGGCATCCTTGGATTCTCCGCGGGAGAGATAGAGATAGTCGTCGACCCCGAGCGACTCGCAGATGCCGGCCATCATGTCGGCGTTTACGAGCGAGGCGCGCCAGTTGGTGAGATCGCCTTCCGGGTTCTCGTAGTTGTGATAGAGGTGTTCCGTGACCACGAGCTCGACGACCGCGTCGCCCAAAAACTCGAGGCGCTCATTGTGGCCGAGCGCGAAATCGGGATGTTCGTTCAGATACGACCGGTGAACAAGCGCCTGGCGCAGCGTGTCCTTGTTCAGAAACGACACGCCGAGCGTTTGTTCGAGTTTCTCGATTGGGGGCATAGCGTTAGTGTTCCAAGGGATGAAAGGGTCGAAGGTTCGAAGAGCCGCGGTTCTTCGAACCTTCGACCCTGCGAACCTGTCCACCTACTCGACAACTGAATCCTCCTTCTTCTTCGGCACGATCTTGTCCGCCTCCTTCAGCTCGTTCTTTGCAATCATGTCCTTGTAGATCGCCCCGAGCACGCCGTTCACGAAGCGGCCGGACGCTTCCCCGCCGAAGCTCTTGGCAAGCTCGATCGCCTCGTTGATGGCAACCTTGCTCGGGACGGTTTCCGAAAACTTCAGCTCGTAGCAGCCGAGGCGCAGGATGTTGCGGTCGATGATCGTGATCGAGTCAAGCGGCCAGTCCGGCGCGAACTGCGTGATGATGCCGTCGATGGCCGGGCGGTTCTTCAACGTTCCCTCCACCAGGCTCTCCACGAACCCGCCGTCGTCAAAGTCGGGCGCAAACTCCGAGCGATTGAAGGCGATCACTTCCGGGAGGCGCGCGTCGTCCTGCCCAAGGAAATCCCACTGGTACAGCGACTGCATGGCGATGGTTCGGGCCAGGTGGCGGTTGGACATATCGAAAGGGCGTAAGGAACGAAGGTTAAGGATAGTATACCTCAAAAGGCACAGCTTTCGCCATGCCTTTGGAAAATTTATGCGTGGTCGTGACCCGTGTGGTCCTCGTGGTCATCGGCCTTTGCAACCTTCGTAGCCTTGGCAGGCTTGGCTGCCTTCTCGGCCTTCTCAGCCTTCGGGGCGGCCTTGGCGGCAACCGGGCGCTTGGAAGCGATGCGCTTGGCAAGGCGGACGGTGTCGCGGGTCTTGTCGACCACGGCGCGACCGCGGTAGAAACCGCAGTTCTTGCAGGCGTGATGCTGCTGAACCGGCTGCTTGCACTTGTCGCAAACGCCCGGAACGGACTTGTCGAGCGCAAAGTGGGAGGCGCGTCGGCGCTTGTGGGAGGATGTACGGCGATGTCCAGGAAGACCCATATTGGTAGGAAAAGCTCGAAATTCGATTCCGAATTACGAAGGCTCGTGCGAATAAATAACAGCCGGACTATAGCAAACGCCAAGAAAACGGTCAAGGAGAATGAAAATGCCCCGCCTCATGCGAGTGGCGGGGCTAGGCGGCGACGTGGATCGGACGGAGATTTCCGGTAGTGATGCGATGGGCCTCCGAAAGCAGGAAGACGTTCGCGGGGAGCAGCGCGTTGAGGAGGGCTCGTACGCCGTAGGTGTACTCCGCGCCGGAGATTTCGCCGCGACGCATCTTTCGAAGCAGGCGATTGTATCCGGCATCCAGGTCTCGGACGCTTTCGAACGTCTCGTGAATGGACGCGAACTCGCCGGATGCGAGCAGGCGGCGGGTCACAGAATGCTTGCTATCGTCCCCAAGCGTGCCGTCACGCCAGAGCAGCAGCCACCTGGCGACGTTGACGTGCACGTGGGCGGGACGGACGGAATCGGCATACCACCGCTCAAGCTGGCGATCGAGCCACCCGCGGGAGCGCGGCAGCCCGGCAAACTGACGCTGCTGGCGCCGAACCTTCCCCACGTATCGGTAAATCTTGTTGCTCATTTCCGTCTGAACGTCATACGGAAAGAGCGCGCGATAGTAGCACTCCGGCTCTCCGATGAGCAGACCCGCGGTACGCATCCGATTCCAGGTCTCTCGAAACGACGGGCCGTAGCGGTCGGTCCTCGCGGCCGCGTCCACCGAGTGGATGCTCGCGTGCAACGAGATGTGCACGGACCGTGCCCGATCGCTCAGACGGCGGAGCATCTGACTCACTCGATTGCGCTCGGCGGTCTCGTAGACCAGGAACATGTCCATGTCGCTGCGCGTGCTCACGTCGCCGCGCATCGAGGACCCGTAGACCGACCCGGCGACGATCGCCGGGAAGGAACGGAGTTCCCGCATGATCTCATCCCGCAGAATCGGGAACGCGGACAGGGTGGGGATCGCGTCGTTGCGGACGCGCTCCAGGGAGAATAGAAATCCCATGATCGCCTCCTAGGCTGTTTGGACACCTCCTCACGGCAACGGGTTGTAACCAACGGAAAGAACGGTGAGGTCCCATAACCGTACCGGGATCCAAACCCTTCGTCAAGAAAACAGTCGTTCGCACAACGGACGCACGTCGCCGCTCAGCATCTCGACGCGCTTGGCGTGACGCTCGTAGATCGGCATGCTGGTGCCATTTCGATACAAGATCGAACGCGCCTCGATCCATGTCATATGGAAGAGACTGACGGCATACATGCGCACGCCGGCATAAAACTCATCGAATGGCACCGGCCGCTCCGCGCGATAGGCTCGAAGCAGCTCGCGCCCATGCTCGACGTCTTGCTCATCCCATCCGTCATCGAAGCAGTTCAGAAAAAGGCTGCGAGCGAGCTCGTAGGGAGCGGGGCCGACGCATGTCTTTTCAAAGTCGAAGAGATGCGTGATTTGGCCGTGCGCATCGACGAACACGTTCTGATAGATGAAATCTCCGTGCAGCAGGCAGTCGAACGGAAGGTTAAAATCCCCGATGGACAGATCGTTTTCTTCCACCAGGCGCAGCTTCAGCCGAAGCACGTCGAGCATCCGGATTTCGGCGCCCGTCAGACTGGCTTTCGAAAGCAGCTCCTTCTCCAGCTCCACAAATTCCATCACGAAGCCCCGTCGATCCCAGGCGGAAAGAGGATGGTGAGATGACGCGGGCAATTCGCTTCCAGCCGCGTGAAGCCTGGCAAGCATCGCGCCGAGCGACGAGAACAATCTCGGATGAAACGCGCCGAGCGACGGGAGATTTCCATCGACGAATGGAAACAGGCTGTACCAGTTGCCATCGATCCAGAATGCGCCGCGACCATAGATGTCGCGCACGGGAAGAATCACGGGCAATCCCTTGAGGGCAAAGAATTCCTCCGCGTCCTTCACCTCGTAAACGCCCGCGCTCATCCGATTGCGGTACTGCTTCAGAAAGAAGATTCCCGTCTCCGTCTCCACGCGAAAATTCTGGCTCATGTATCCCCCATGCACAAGCGAAACGTCCCCGATGGCTCCCAGATGGAAAAAACTGCCTAGCTTTTCGTGCAGGCGCGGCCAATCGATGGACTGATGGAGTTCGATCTGGGTCATATCAGAACGGCCCGACGTAACGTCGGGCCGTTTATACTACACAATCACCGACGTGGCCACCGTGTCGTTTTCCTTCTTGAACCGCATGATGCGCACGCCCTGCGTGGCGCG
>CAIMOJ010000007.1 GCA_903843045.1 Candidatus Uhrbacteria bacterium | reverse complement strand
TACTCGACGATCCTTTCCGCGTTCGGACTGGGCGGAATCATTTTCTTTGGAAAGTATCACGCGTACATCGTCACGGCCGTCATCGCCGTCTCGCTCTATGCCGTCTGGCACACGGCCCGGCGCATCGAGGGCCTCTGCGACCGGTGCGTGGACTGAGACTTGCATGCGACCGGGGTTGACCCCGGTCGTTTTTTATGCTAGGGTTCGCGCAGGAGGTATCTCATGAGCGGAATGGACTTTGGGCCGCTGAGCGGCAGGACGATTGGAGTGGTGATGCGCGAGGCGCTGCGACGCGGCGACAAGGCCGTGGAGACGAAGCGCTTTGGCGCGGCTTCCCACGCGAAGGGCGTGAAGGACGACGGCGGAATCGACTTCTTCACGGACGCGGACACGGCGGCCCAGAAGGCGATCGTGACCGTCCTTCGGGAGAATTTTCCCACGTTCGGTCTCGTCGGCGAGGAAGACGGCCTGCGCGTCGAGTGCGACCGCGACGCGCACGGGGGCCACGACCTGTGGTTCACGATCGATCCGATCGACGGGACCCTCGCGTTCATGCGCGAGCAGTCGCACGGGATCGGCAGCATGATCGCGCTCGTCCGCAACGGCGTGGTGGTCGGGGCCTACGTGCGCGACCTGTGCACGCACGAGGTCTACGGGTTCCGTCCCGGGTCGACGAACGCGCACCGCATCATGCTGACCGACGAGCCACACCGCCTGGGCATCAACCCGGAACGTCCGCTCATCGACCAGTACCTGCTGCTTCGCGACCCTCCCGAGGACCATGACAGCGAGCTGATCCTCGCAATGGCACGGAAGCCGAAGAACGGCGGCGCGTTCAAGAACTACACGATGGCCAACGGATCCATCGGCATCTCCATGGCCCAGCTCTGGAAGGGCGAGGTCGGCGCAGCGGTCCTCAAGGGCCGTCACAACACCCCGTGGGACTTTGCCCCGGTGTACGGCATCAGCCGCAAGCTCGGGTTTCGTTTCTTCTCCATCGTCGAGGGCCGGGAGGGGGCCGCCTGCCGGTTTGTCGCCTTCCACCCGTCCATTGTCGGCACGGTCGAACCGGTCGACCACCCGCTCCTCGTGGTCCACGAAAGCCGCCTCTCCGAGCTCGACGCCTGGATCGCCACGCACGACCGCTGACACTCGTCGGCGGTTTTTTAATTAAAAAAGTCCGCGAGAGCGGACTAGTCGACGGCCGGTTCCATGAACTTCTTCACCAGCTCGCGGCGCTGGGCGACGGGCGGGTGGGTGGTTGGCGTGAGCAGGAACAGGGCGCGGAACGCGAGGTCGATGGCGGCGAGCGCTACGAAGTTGGGGAACAGGACGGCGATCGTCGCGATGGTGACGGTCGGGGCGATCCAGGAGGTCTTCTTCAGCTCCAGGGGCTTGCGCTGACCCTGGCGGAGAGCTTCCCTCGTTGCCACTTCCATCTCGCGGAAGTACTGCTCGGACGAGCGCGACTCGTTGAACAGGTAGAAGCCGTGGATGTCGGCGCGTACCTCGCGGATCCAGCATTCGATCATCCGGCCGGTGCCGACGATGACGAGCCGCAGCGCGTAGATCGCGGCGATCATCCAGATCGACGCGCCGCTGTACGCGAGGAACACGCACCAGGCGAAGAGGAACAGGTCGTTGCGCGTGGTGCTGCGCTCGGGCGGGTCCTCGAGATGTCCGAGCTCGTGGCCGAGCATCATCCGGAGCACGTCGTCGGGGCATTTGAGCACGCGCTCGGAGATCAGGATGTCCCCGCGTCCCTCGCCCTCGAAGATTCCCAGCATGAACTCGCCCTTGTCCTTCTTTGGCATGTACATGCCGATGTGGGCGATGGCCATTCCGTCCAAGAGCATTCGGAGCCGGCTTCTCACGTGGCTGGGAACCGGCTTGAACTCCTTGAGAAACGTCGGGATCAGCGTCTTGACGACCGCGACGTGCGCGCGCCTTCCCCAGATGGCCGACGCGGCACAGCAGGCGAATCCGATCGCGTACAGCGGCACGCCCATGCGGACGTGGGCCGGCCACGCGACGATCGCGAGCAGCAGCAGGGCGAGGAGCGCGTAGCGGACCGTGTTCCGCATCAGGGTGTTGATTGTCGAGTCGATCTTCTTGAATATTCTGGTCATTCCTTCCTCCGGACACGAAACATAGCGGAAAATTGACATTCGGTCAAGCGTTCTGTTTGGCGTTTGTTCGGTCTTTGTGTATACTATGCGTACAATCATGATCCCCCTCGTCGCAGAAGCGGCGAGGTATCCCCTAGAGATCCCGTCTCTTGGGGCATTTCTGTTGTAATGCCCAACCTATGGAATTCAAGATGCATTCGAACTATCAGCCGGCCGGCGACCAGCCGAAGGCGATCGAGCAGATCGTCGACGGATTGTCTTCGGGCAAGCGGTTTCAGACGCTGCTTGGCGTGACCGGGTCCGGGAAGACGTTCACGATGGCGAACGTGATCCAGAAGACGCAGCGGCCGACGCTCGTGATCGCGCACAACAAGACGCTCGCGGCGCAGCTGTGCAACGAGTTCCGCGAGTTCTTTCCGGAGAACGCCGTGGAGTATTTCGTTTCCTACTACGACTACTACCAGCCGGAGGCGTACATGCCGCGGTCGGACACGTTCATCGAGAAGGAAGCGATGATCAACCAGGAGATCGACCGCCTGCGCCACGCGGCGACGCAATCGCTTTTGACGCGAAGGGACGTGATCATCGTCGCGTCGGTATCGTGCATTTATGGTTTGGGATCGCCGAAGGAGTATGAGAACACGGTGTTGCATTTGAGGGTAGGACAAAAGGGGATCCAGGGAGACCGAGGGTTCGGAGGTTCGAAGAGCCTAGATTCTTCGAACCTTCGACCCTCCGAACCCTCGGCACCCTCTCGCTCACAACTCCTTCATCGCCTTATCGACATGCAGTTCGAGCGGACGACGGCCGACCTGACGCGCGGGCATTTTCGGGCGCGCGGGGAGGTCATCGAGATCATGCCGATGAACGAGGAGATTATCTACCGGCTGCGATACGACGGGGACGCGATCGCGGACATCGTGTTGCTCGATTCGATCACGCGGAAAGAGAAGGGGCATTCCAACGACGTGTGGATCTTTCCGGCGAAGCATTACGTCATCTCGTCCGACCGTCAGAAGAAGGCGGTCGCGGACATTCGCCAGGAGCTGAACGACCAGCTGGCAAAGTTTGAGCGCGAGGGGAAGCTGCTTGAGGCCGACCGTTTGTCGCGACGTTCGCGCTACGACCTGGAGATGATGGAGACGATCGGGTACTGCAACGGGATCGAGAACTACTCCATGCACTTCGACGGCCGAACCGAGGGCCAGCCGCCGTACACGCTGCTCGACTATTTCCCGGAGGACTTTCTGACCGTCATCGACGAGTCGCACGTCACGGTGTCGCAGGTTGGCGGAATGTACGCGGGCGACCGGGCGCGCAAGGATACGCTCGTCGACCACGGATTCCGCTTGCCGTCCGCGCGTGACAACCGCCCGCTTAAGTTTGAGGAGTTCGAGAAACGACTTGGACAAACGGTGTTCGTCTCGGCGACGCCTGGAAAGTTCGAATATGCCAACTCCGAGCAGGTCATCGAGCAGATCATTCGCCCGACGGGCCTCGTGGACCCGGAGATCGAGATGCGTCCGGTGACGGGAATCGACGGAAAGAGGGGCCAGGTCGAGGACCTCATCGAGGAAATCGTTCTGCGCTCGGCGGACCATGAGCGGACGCTCGTGACGACACTGACGAAGAAGATGGCGGAGGACCTGACCGAGTTTCTCAAGGAGCGGCAGATGAAGGTCCAATATCTTCACTCGGACGTGGAGACGCTCGACCGCATCACGATCCTGTCGGATTTCCGAAAGGGGAAGTACGACGTGCTCATCGGGGTCAACCTTCTTCGCGAGGGTCTCGACCTTCCGGAAGTGACGCTCGTCGCGATCCTCGACGCGGACAAGGAAGGGTTCCTGCGATCGGAAACGTCGATCATCCAGACCATCGGGCGTGCTGCCCGCAACGTGAAGGGCAAGGTGATCCTATACGCCGACCACATGACCGGCTCGCTCGAGAAGGCGATCAACGAGACTGAGCGTCGCCGCACGATTCAGCAGGCGTACAACAAGGAACACGGAATTACGCCGATGACGATCATCAAGGAAATCAACGACATCCGCGGCATGTTCGGCCCGACGGAGGAAGATATCAAGAACGTCCTGAAGATCGAGGTCACGGCGAGTCCGCTTGAGATCAAGGACCTGATCAAGGACAAAAAGGAAGAGATGCGCATCGCCTCGCACAAGCTCGACTTCGAGACCGCGGCGATCCTGCGCGACGAGATCGTCGAGCTCGAGAAGGAACTTAAGGCGACGAAGAAATAGTATGCCAAAAGAATTTCTTAAGTGGCATGAGGTCAAGGAGAAAATCGAGTCTGATCATCCGTGCCCCTTGTTTCAGGAGCGTGAAATTTGGTGGTGCTCGCTTGGGGCTAACATTGGATTCGAGGAGGATGGCAAGCACGATCGTTTCGAGCGCCCCGTCCTCGTCATCCGAAAGTTTAATTCTCAGCTTCTGTGGGCCGTTCCTCTTTCAACCAAGATCAAGGAAGGGATCTATTATCAGACGTTCGAACTTCATAGCGAACAGCGAAGCGCTTTACTGTCTCAAGCCAGAACGGTGAGTGCAAAACGGTTGCTTCGTCGCATTGGAAAAATACAGGAGGATCAGTTTGATCAGGTCGTTTGTTCCCTTGTCGCCTTATATAACAGAACGGACCCCTTGCGGGGTCCTCGGGTGCCAAGCGGCAATTTGTAAAGACATGCTAACACGCCCCTTGTCGTATTGTCAAGCATATGCACAATCACGCTCCGGTAAATTATACGTGTCCTATTTGCGTGGCCGTCTCGGGTGTTGAGAATGAGACGAGCTGGATTAGACAAGCGGATGTCTTCTACAGAGATGATCTCGTTCTGGGTTTGGTCAGCTCGAAATTCGTGACGGGTAATGAGGGTCATATCCTCGTCGTCCCATCCCAACATTTCGAAAACCTATATGATCTTCCGTCCGAGGTTGGGCATCGGATCATGGACATTGCTAGGGTATTTGCTGTGCAATTAAGAAAAATTCGTCATTGTGACGGGGTCACAATCATGCAGAATAATGAGCCGGCGGGAGATCAACACGCGTTTCATTATCATCTTCATATATTTCCACGCTTTATCGGGGACAGTTTCCACAATGAGTTGGCGCAGGCGAGAGTTTCAGAGCCGACCGAACGGATCGCATACGCGGATGCGCTCAGGACCAATCTCAAAATTTGCAAGAACCTATGAACGACAAAATCATCATCAAGGGAGCGCGCGAACACAACTTGAAAAACATATCGCTCGAGCTGCCGCGGAACAAGCTGATCACGATCACCGGACTCTCCGGCTCGGGAAAGTCGTCGTTGGCGTTTGACACGATCTTCGCGGAGGGGCAGCGACGGTACGTCGAGTCGTTGTCGGCGTACGCGCGACAATTCTTGGGGCAGATGGAGAAGCCGGACGTGGACGAGATCGAGGGGCTTTCGCCGGCGATCTCGATCGACCAGAAGGCGCACTCGGCGAACCCGCGCTCGACCGTCGCGACGATCACGGAGATTTACGATTATCTTCGCGTGCTTTTTGCGCGCGTCGGGAGGCCCCATTGCGTGAAGTGCGGGAAGGAGATTCAGAAGCTGACGAACGAGGAGATGGTCGACGTGGTCGTGAAGGGCGTCTCGGGGACGACGAAGGCGGTTTCCGACGACGGTTTGATCGGCAAGAAGAAGGCGAGCGTCTTTCATGTCCTCGCCCCGGTCGTTCTCGGTCGAAAAGGCGAGTACTACCAGTTGCTTTACGACCTGTACAACTCGGGGTTCGCGAAGGTCCGCATCGACGGAAAGATGTTCGACCTGTCCGAGCAGATCAAGCTCAAGAAGTATCAGCAGCATACGATTGAGGTGGTCGTCGACTCGATCCCTTCCGCCGAGCTCTCGTCGAAGGAGGGGCGCCAGCGTCTCGCGGAGGCGCTGCAGACGGCGGTCGAACGCGGAAACGACGTCGCGCTCGTGCTGTTTCCGGACGGGACGGAGCAGTCGCTCTCGTCCAAGTTCTCCTGCCCGGACGACGGATTCTCCTTCCCGGAAATCGAGCCGCGCCTGTTTTCGTTCAACTCGCCGTACGGCGCGTGCGAGCTGTGTCACGGGCTGGGCGTGAAGGAGATTTTTAGCGAGGAGATTTGCGTCGCGTGCGAGGGCCGTCGTCTGCGGCCGGAGGCATTGTCCGTCTGGATGCCGTCGACAAAACTCTCGATCGTCGACATTACCAACATGTCGATCGAGACCGCGGTCGACTATTTCCTGTCGCTCTCGTTTTCGGATCGCGATAAGGAGATCGCCGGTCCCGTGCTCAAGGAGGTCATGAACCGACTCCAGTTCATGCTCGACGTCGGTCTCCACTATCTCACGCTCAACCGCATGGCTGGAACCCTGTCTGGCGGCGAGGCGCAGCGCATCCGCCTCGCGTCGCAGGTCGGGTCCCGTCTCGTCGGCGCTCTGTACGTCCTCGACGAGCCGACGATCGGACTGCACCAGCGCGACAATGACCGGCTCATCGAGACGCTCGTCCAGCTGCGCGACCTCGGCAACACCGTGATCGTGGTCGAGCACGACGAGGACACGATCCGCGCGTCCGACTTCATGGTCGAGATCGGCCCGGGAGCGGGAATTCATGGCGGCAATATCGTCGCGATTGGGGAGACGCCGGCCGTGTTCAAGGACAAGAACTCGCTGACCGCGGCGTATCTGCGCGGCGACGAGATGGTCCCGGTCCCAGAGGAGCGTCGGAAGGTCGGGCACGACGCGATTAAGATTCGCGGGGCATCGGAGAACAACCTGAAAAACATCGACGTGGACATTCCGCTCCGTCGCTTCGTTTGCGTTACCGGCGTCTCCGGATCCGGGAAGTCGACGTTGGCGTACGACACGATGTACAAGGAACTCGCGCGCAAGCTGAACGGGTCGAAGGACCGACCGGGCAAGCACAAGTCGATCCTCGGCGCCGAGTACATCGACAAGATCATCCTGATGGACCAGGGCGCCATCGGCCGCACGCCGCGCTCGAACCCGGCGACCTATACGGGATGCTGGGGACCGATCCGTGAGCTGTTTGCGGCGGCAGAGGAGGCCCGGTTCCGCGGGTACAAGGTGGGCCGCTTCTCGTTCAACGTTCCCGGAGGACGCTGCGAAAGCTGCGAGGGCCACGGCCGCGTCGCCATCGAGATGCATTTTCTCCCGACGGTGTACGTTACCTGCGACGTGTGCAAGGGCAAGCGGTTCGACCGCGAGACGCTGGAGATTCAGTTCAAGGAAAAGAATGTCTGGCAGGTGCTCGAGATGACGGTCGAGGAAGGCGAGGAGTTCTTCAAGGACGTCCCGCACGTCCACGACCGCCTCAAGACGCTCATGGAAGTGGGTCTCGGATATCTCAAGCTCGGCCAGAGCGCGACGACCCTTTCCGGCGGCGAGGCCCAGCGCGTGAAGCTGTCCGCCGAGCTGGCGAAACGGTCGACCGGACGCACGCTCTATCTCCTCGACGAGCCGACGACCGGCCTCCACTTCGCCGACGTCAAGCAGCTTCTCGAGGTGCTCCACAAGCTCGTCGACAAGGGCAACACCGTCGTCGTCATCGAGCACAACCTCGACGTCATCAAAACCGCCGACTGGCTCATCGACCTCGGTCCGGAGGGAGGAGACAAGGGAGGGAACCTCGTCATGGCCGGGACGCCGGAGGACATCGCGCGGCATGCGAAGAGCTACACGGGGCAGTATCTGAAGCGGGTGCTGAGATAAAAAACAGCCCTCGCGCATCGCGAGGGCTGTTCGACTCGTTACTTTGTCTTCGACGGCACGATCTGGACGGACGTCGTCACGTCCGCGGCGGCCGGCGCGGTGCTCGGCGCGACGGTGGTGGTCTTCACGGTCGTCGGAGTCACGGCTGGGGCGGTTACCGTCGTGCTGGCGGTCGACGTGCAGCCGGCGCCGACGAACAGGAGGGCGGAGAGGACGAGAAGGGCCTTCTTCATAGGGAGATATTAATGAGTATGGATTCCATGATAGCATAATTGGGATGATCCCTCCAACGGTGAAAATTCAAAATGGCGAGCTTCCTGATAATCCCGGGGTGTATTTTTATTACGACGCGACCGGGACGCTGATGTACGTTGGCAAGGCTACGTCGCTCCGGCGTCGCGTGGCGTCGTACTTTCGCGCGGCGGGGGACGGACGAGGACAACGGATTACCGAGCTCGTGTCGAAGATCGCGCGGATCGATTACGTCGAGACGCCGACGGTCATCGAGGCTCTCGTGCTCGAGGCCAACCAGATCAAGGCGCACTTGCCGCCATACAATGTTCTCGCGAAGGACGACAAGAGCTTTCAGTATCTCGTGATAACGAACGACGAGTTTCCGCGCCCGATCGTTATGCGACAGCTGGACCTGGAGCGGACCGGCGTCGATCCGTGGGGGAAGGGGACGAAAGAGGCTAAGGGGGCTAAAGGGCAGCATCTGGCTGTTTTCGGACCGTATACGAGCGGGCTGTCGCTGAAGCGGGCGCTGGAGCTGATTCGACGGACGATTCCGTGGAGCGTCTGCCTTCCGCCAAGTTCCCCTCTCCTTTCAAAGGAGAGGGACAGGGTGAGGTCTACGGCCATGGCAAAGGCCTGCTTCGACCACCAGCTTGGGAAATGTCCCGGCGTGTGCGTCGGGGCGATCTCGAAGGCGGAGTATCGAAAGACGATTCGCAATCTCATCCTGTTCTTCGAAGGGAAGAAGATGACGATCGTCCGACAGCTCAAGCGCGACATGGCGAAGGCGGCGGCGATGCTCGACTTTGAGCGCGCGGCGAAGATCAAGGGGCAGCTGTTCGCCATCGAGCACATCCGCGACGTGTCGCTCATCACCCGCGAGGACGTCGACCTCCCGTTTGCCCCGATCGTTCCGCAGGGGTACTACGACCTGAACGGTCGCATCGAGGCGTACGATATCTCGAACATCTCGGGAACGTCCGCGACCGGCTCGATGGTCGTGTTCGTCGACGGAAAGCCGGCGAAGGATCTGTATCGGAAGTTCAAGATCAAGACGGTGAAGGGGTCGAACGACTTCGCGATGATGGAGGAGGTGATGCGCCGCCGGTTGTCGCGTCTCGGGCAGAAAGGCTGGGACGTGCCGGTCGTGATGATTATCGACGGGGGAGAGGGTCAGATTTCGTTCGTCCAAAAGGTCATGGACGAGCTCGGAGTTCGCGTTCCGATGATCGGGATCGCGAAAGGGTTCGATCGCAAGCAGGATCGGTTGGTTTACGATCGGAGCGACGTCGAGCTACACCGTCTCGCGACGAGAGGCAAGGAGATCTTCCAAAAGGCGCGCGACGAGGCGCACCGGTTCGCGGTGTCGTACCATCGGGTCCTGCGGGCAAAGAAGTTCATGGTTCATTGACATTCGCCTCTTTTTCGCTTATCCTGCCCCCTTCGACATGAAAAGGAGAAAACATGTGCGATGACGCGGAAATGGAGGAAGTTCAGGGAGATTTTGACGAAACGTACGGATACCTCTTCCGGGACCGGAGTGCGCTGTTCACGGCGCTGACGGACCCGTCGTTCTTGGGAAGCGCGCAGTGCCGCAAGGGCCGCGCGCACAATCGACGGTACGAGATCGTCGGGGACGCGGTGATTCGGCTCGCCTTGCGGGAGCATCTGTTCGTGACGCGCCCGTACTTCGAGGTCTCGGACATCGAGCCCGTCGTGGCAAAATGGGTCAGCAACGTGGTCCTTGCCGAGGTGGCAGCGTCGATGGGGCTCGACGGGTTCCTGTCTGCCCGAACGCTCGATTCCGTCGCGTTCGGAACCGAGTTCAGCGTGCGCCAGCTCGCATGCGTCCTGGAGGCGGTGCTCGGCGCGATCCATTTCGACGGCGGGTACGACGTGGTGCGCGCGTTCGTCGAGGAGTGGATCGTTCCGCGCCTGCCCGCGCAGACGCAACAGGACGAGACAAGCCCAAAGACGATCCTTCAGCACAGGATCCACCGCGATGACCAGAAGGACCCGAACTACGTCGAGGAATCGGCGGAGGGCATCGGACCGGAACGGCGCGTCGTCGTCGCGGTCTATGCCGGCCTGGAGTTTCTCGGCAGGGGAGAAGGCATTTCGCGGAACGAGGCATCGCTCGCCGCCGCCTCGGACGCGCTCGCACGGCTCGAATAGGGCCGTGTTTTTTTGTCGTCGCGCTCGGTTCGCGGTATCATGGTCGCATAATCCTCGCGCGCGTCCGCGATCGAGGGGCTGTCACTTCGCCGCTATGCCACGTATCCCAGGATTCTCTCCCGACCGCGGAACCGTCGAGCACGAGCCGACGCGCGAAATTCGCGTCGAGAAGAAAACGCTCGTGCTGATCGTCGGGCTTCCCGGGAGCGGGAAGAGCACGTTCGCGGCGGAGAATTTTCCGATGGACGCGGTGGCGGGGACGGATCGGATCCGGCAGGAACTTTCGAACAATCCTTCGAACCAATTGGTGTCGGACAAGGCGTTCTTCATGGTTGAGCGGCTGGTAAAAGAACGTCTGTCACGCGGAAAGATCATCGTGGTGGACGCGATGAACCTGACGGAAAACGCGCGCAAGCGGTTCATGGACATCGCAAAGAAGGAAAACGCGACGATTCAGGCGATCGTGATGGACACGAGCGCGGAGGAGAGCGTCGCGCGCGACCAGGCGCGGGCGCGGAAGGTGGGGGCGAGCGAGATCAAGGTGCGGCGGTCGCAACTGGAGATTGCAAGGCGGACGCTGCAGAGCGACAGGGCCGTCGCGTCCGTGACCGTCGTTCGGCCGGGCGACGCGGTTCGGGTCGAGCTTCCGCCGGAAGAGTCCCGAGAACGGGCGGCGGACCAGGTTTGGCGCCACGAGGCCGACGCGGCCGCGGCCGTGATCGCGGCGGGGGAGACGGGATATTTCCGGCGCGAGGCGGCTGAGCATCAGACGGAAGCTTTTCCAATCGAGGCGGGGAGCATCACGTTCTACGAGCGCGACCAGAATCGCGACGAGTTCCTGGAACAGAATTTTTTTCCGCACCAGATCGTCGACGCGACGCGCATCGCCTCCCGCCTCGGCACGGACGTTTCCGACCCGGCGGTCGCGGACGTGATGGCGTCGGTTGTCCGCCAGCGAGCGTCGCTCAACCTGACGACGATCGTCTCGGTTCCGCGAGGGTTCGACGGAGGCGACGTCATTCGCCAGAGGATTTCGGAATACGAGAAGGAGCGCGGCGTTCGCGTTCCGTTCGGAGACATCCACTCCTTTTCGTCCCCCGACGAGGCGGGTCGCCAGCGCGTCGAGATCGTCCGGGACGCGCAGGACGACACTCCGCTCCTGCTGGTCGGCGACGTGCAGGGGTGCTACCGGTCGATGCGGGAATTCTCGTCGCGGGTTCGCGACGAGAACCTGTCGAAGGGCAAGGGGGCCGTCGAGCGCAAGATCGTGTTCGTGGGCGACATGGCCGACCGCGGTCCGCACGACGCCGAGGCGGTCATCTATATCACGGCGCTCGTTCGCTCGGGCCGGGCCATGCTCGTGAAAGGAAACCACGACGAGAACCTGTTGAAGGTACTCAAGGGCGACCCGGCGGGCGGTTCGGCTGAGACGCAGTCGACCGCCGCTGAATTGGTTCGTCGGTTGAAACCGGAATCGATCAAAAAGATCGTTGAGATGCTCGAGGTCGCGCCGGTCGTCGCGCAGTGGAAGCACCTCGTTGTCGCGCATGCCTCCTTGCCACGCGTCCCGCGTCCCGGCCAGCGTTTAAGCGATGCCGAGGAGAACCTCGTCACCCACGGCGCTCGCAGCGGCAGATTCGTCGCGGGACGATCCGAGGTGTACCCGCTTACGCAGACCGTCGCCCACGACCCGGACCAGCTGATCGTCGGCGGTCACACGCACGAGGACGAACCCGTGCTTGATTTCGTTTCCGGCGCGGCGATCCTCGACGCCGGCGTCGAACTGCAGGGGAGGCTGACCGGGCTGTATTATCCCGAAATGCAGCTGGTTTCCGCGGAGGAGCCCGAGGTCCTGAGAATGTATGCGTTCCTGGAACGCCGCGAGCTTCCGACAGGAAACGACCTCCTGGAATTCATCGAGTTCGCCCGCCAGCAGTCGCTCATCGAGGTGAAACGCGGAACGGGCGAGTACGACGGCCTTTTGATCGCGAGCTATTCCGGGGTCACGGAGCTTGGAAACCTTTGGGACAAATATCCCGTCCTCCGAAACTTTCGCGGACTCATCGTCGACCGAGCCGGAACCGTCGTGGCCCGACCGTTCGAGAAGACGCACAAGGCCGGCGACGAGATTCCGCTCGAGAAGCTGGACTTTGTTCCCGAAAAAATATTCGAGAAGGCGAACGGCTCCCTTGGCGTCACGTACTTCTGGAATGGCAAATGGCGCGTGGCGACCAAGTTCAGCTTCGAGAACGACGGGTATACGAAGCCCGCGCTCGAGATGCTCGCCGCGATGAACGTCGCGTCGCTCGATAAAAAGAAGACGCACCTGTTCGAGATCATCCTTCCCGACGACTCGCACATCGTCGACTACGAGGGAAAGCGCCAGCTCATCCTGCTGAACAGCATCGACGCGAAATCGGGCGCGATGGACGAGTGGAAGGACGTGGAGGAAACCGCGCGGAACCTTGGCGCGACGACCGCCGCGGACATGACGCCGGTGTTCAAGGGGATGACGATTCCGCAGATCTACCAGTTCGCGCAGGGACATGGGAATTTAAAGAACATCGAGGGGATGATGGCGCTGTATCGCGACGCGGAAGGGAAGCAGACGCTCGTGAAGATCAAGACGCGCGAGTACGACGACAAGAAGTTCGTGCGCGACCGGCTGGACTGGGACGTGATCTTCGACGCGGTCGACCCGGGTACGATGGACATCTCGCCCGAGGCGCGGGAGAAGCTTTTGCTGTATAATGCCGACAACCTGTTCGCCAAGGCCGCGCTCGACCAGCGGATCGAGTGGATGCAGACGGAGTACCGGCGCATCGTGTCGGAGACGCGTGAGTTTCTGTTCGGGCCGTACACCGAGGCGCAGAGAAAATTCGATGAGTTCGTCCAGGACGGTAAATCGTCGAAGGAGGCGACGGGCCTCGCGTTGCGCGCGACCATCCCCGCGCTGGTTCGTCTCCTCGAGGAACGGCTCGGCGCGGACGGGAAGGCGCAGATGGGAACGATGATGGGATTTCTCCGCGCGTTCCTGGCCGGAAGCGAACGGCCGGAGGAAGCGCTTGCCAAGCACGCGATCCTGAAGATGCGCGGCAGCATCGAGGCGGAGACGAAGAGGCGGGGAAAGAACGGGTTCTGGATTATTCCTGAGAAATAACGTGTGTTTGGTAACGCATCCGCCATCCCGTCGTTGAAGGACGCGTGGTCCTCAGTTTTTGCGTTTGCTGCCGACTTGCTCGGCGCGTTTCGGTCCGTCGAGGGCGACGAGACGAAGGGCGACGAGGATCTCGTGAAGGCGATGCAGCGCGGGGACGACAAGGCGTTCGAGATGCTGTACGAGCGATACTTTCAGAAGATCTACTCGTTTACCGTCCGCCGCGTCGGGCATGCGCAGATCGCGGAGGATCTCGTTTCGGACGTTTTCATGAAGGCGTTCACGCACCGGATGTCGTTCGTGTGGAAGACGTCGTTCTCGGCGTGGATCTATCGGATCGCGACGAATCGGATTACCGACCATCATCGGACGAAGAAGCCGGCGGATGAGTTCGACGAGACGCGGCACGATATTCCGTCGACGGTGCCGCGGCCGCAGGATGAGATTGACAACGAGATTCTTGGAAAGAAGCTGGAAGGGATGCTCGAGCTGTTGCCCGAGCGCGACCGGATCGCGGTGACGATGAAGTTCTACGGCGAGTGCGACAACGG
>CAIMOJ010000006.1 GCA_903843045.1 Candidatus Uhrbacteria bacterium | reverse complement strand
TGGAAGGCCGGAAATGCGTACGAGGTGGAGATCGTGGACTATCACTAAGATTCAATCCTATGCCAAAACTCATTCGTCCAATCCATCCGGGCGAGGTGCTCAAGGAGGAATTCCTCGTTCCGCTCAGCCTTTCCGAATACCGCCTTGCCAAGGATATCTCGGTTCCCGCGCGGCGGATCAACGAGGTCGTGCACGGGACGCGGGGCGTCAGCGCGGATACGGCATTGCGGCTGGCGCGGTACTTTGGAACTTCGGCGGAACTGTGGCTGAACCTGCAGACGCAGTACGAGCTCGCGGTTGAGACGGACCGCGGGGCAAAGAAAATCGAACGCGAGGTGTTGGTCTTCGCGATGGCATAACGAAAACCGCCGCGCCTCTCGCGAGAGGCGCGGCGGTTTTTGATTTACTTGAGATGGCTCGCGGTGATCGAGTACAGCTTCGATCCTGCCAGGAGATAAATCACCTTGTTCGGCTCGTCCACCAGGAAATCGGTCAGCCCCGTGAACGCGTCGCTTCGGTACTGCGTGACGAGTTCGCCGGTGTCCTTCTTGTACACCACGATTCGCTGCGAGGACGGTTCCATCACGTACACGTACAAGCTGTCCGTCGTCGTGAGAATGTCGCTCGGGGCCGTCAGCGCCGGGTCCGCGGCGGCCTGGTGCCAGCCTACTTCCGAGCCTCCGACGAAGCGGACGATCTGGCCGGACTGTTTGAGGACGAAGACGGTCGCGTCGATGGTCAGGCTGACCGCGTCGGTCAAATCCGTCGTCTTTGCCTTGATCCAATTCGTCCCCCCGTCGAAGTCGTTACCCGCGTGGTTGAAGCGGACGATCTGTCCCGTGGTCGGCTCGAGGACGTAGAGCTTGCCGTTGTACAGGGCGAGGTCGGTCCAGCGCTTGCCGGCGTCGGGCTTGAGGTTGGTGATTTGGGTGCTCTTGTTGTCGAGATCGAGGCGGGAGATTTCGGGGTGGTCGTCGAGGAAAAGCGTCTGGCCGTTCTCGCTTGTTACCTCCGTCGGGACGCCGATCTCTCCGTTCGTCGTCGCAAGCGCGCCGAGCGTCTTCGTCGACGGATCGAGCAGATACGCCAGCTTGTCGGAGCCGAACGCGTAGATTCCGGCGCCGGACTGGAACAGGGCGCGACCGGTGACTCCCGTCGAAGTCGGCAGCTCGCCGAGGAGCGTCGGCTGCGGAATCGTCACGATGTGGCGCAGTTCGTCGAACGCCGAGTTGATCTGGGCGATCATCTGGTCGGCGGTCTTGGCGCGATCCGGGGTGTCCTTCGGCAGCGCGTTGGCGAGCTTCAGCGCGTTGGCGAAGAGGATGCGGGCCTGGTTCTCATCCTTGTAGATGATCGCGCCGCCTGCTTTCTCGATGGCTCCCTGGACCTCGGTGACCTTCGCCTGGTAGGCGACGATCTCTGCGGAGCGGACCTGGGACTTCTGGAGCGCCGAGATGCCGAACGAGAGGACGATCACGAGCGCGACGGCCGCGGCCATGAGGGTCTTGGTCATCTTTGGGAGGCGCTTCCAGCCGCCCGTGACGAATCGGACATGCTTGTTCGTGACGAACTTCACAGCCGTGACGATGCGCTTGCGGGCCTCGGGCTTGGCCATGGCGACGGTGGTCGACGCGGTCCACTTGGCGGAGTTCAGCGACATCTTTGCCGCGACCATGACGGACGACACCGCAAGCCGCCAGACGGATTTCCAGATGGCGAGGCGGACGGGGTGCGCGCGCATCTTGTTCACGCTCTTCATGACGTTGGAAAACGGCTTCGGCTTCTGGTCCTCGAGGTACGCAGTGGTCTCGTCCTTCGTGCGCACGAGGTTGTCGAGCGACACGCTTGCGAGCTGATGGGCCATTTCCTGCGGGGCCTGCGCCGGCTCGTTGGCCTGGACGATGACGAGGGAGAGGTCGGCGTTGGCGGGGAAGTATTGGCGGATCTTGGCGGCGGCGCTCTTCGGGGGAAGGTTCGCGAGCGCGGCATTGAGCTCCTCGGCGTCGAGGAAACGCTGGAGGTCGCGGTTGGACACGCAGAACACGTCGCCGGGCGCGAGGTCGCCGTCGAGCACCACGGCGAAGGTCTTCTCCCAAGTGGGGAGCGACTGCTCGGTCTGGATTCCGCGGAACAGGTTGAAAACCTGGTAGCGCTTTTCGACCGTCCGGTGCAGGAACATGGCCGTGAGGTCGCCGGTGCCCGACAAAAACATCTGGGCGTCGCACGCGATGCCCACGAGCGCGTTTACGTTCTGGATCGGAACGCTCCAATCGCCGTTCTTCACGCACTCCGCCAGGGTCTCGTTGAGGGCGCTCAGGAACTGCTCGAAGCGGTGCTGGGCATTGGCGTCCTTTCCAACGGTTTGGGCGAAACGCTCCAAATGCTCCACGATGACGTTGCTCGGGCCGGCCCCGTCGGTGCCCGGGCGATGGATGGAAATGACGCCGAACACGAACCCGTCGCGGCCATCAAGTGGCAGCAAAACCGTTATATTCAGCTGTTTTTTGTCCGCGGAGTCTTCCCGCAGGTCCGCGGCCTTCAGTTGCATCGACATAGGCGGGCCATTGCATCTTCTGATGCATTTTTGTACATTATAGCTGATCAATCCCTATCCGCAACCCTTGAAGATTCCTCCTGTGAACAACCAGGGATTCAAACTTGAACAGCTGTTTGGCTCAAAGACCAGGGCGCGCCTCCTGGCCCTGTTTTTGCAGCACCCGGAACAGTCGTTCTTCGTGCGCGAGCTGACCCGGAAAATCGACGCCCAGCTCAACTCGGTGCGCCGCGAGCTGCAGAATCTCGTGGATCTCGGAGTGCTCATGGAGCGGGTCGACCAGCCGGTGGCCACTGCGAAATCGTCGCTCGCGGACAAGAAGAAATACTACGTCGCCAACCCGAGCTTCATGCTGTACGAGGACTTGCGCTCGCTGTTCACGAAGGCGGGAGTGCTGCTGAAGAACAATCTTGTTCAGGAGATCGACCTCAGCGGAAAAATCGCGTACCTCGCCTTCACCGGCCGATTCGTCGGAACCGTCGGCGCGCCGACCGACATCCTCATCGTCGGTGAGGTCGAGCCCAAGGCGCTTCAGAAAGTCGTCGCGCAGTTCGAGGAGGAGCTGGGCCACGAGATCAACTACACACTGCTCGCCAAGGACGAGTTCCTCTACCGCCGCCAGGTAACCGACCGCTTCCTGTTCTCGATCCTCGAGGGAGAGAAGATCGTGATGATCGACCGCGTCACCGCCGTATGACGATCCTCGTCATCGCCGGCCAGGACATTCGCGAGCTGTCGATTGGACTGTCGCGCGACGGTCAGATCGTCGAGACGCGAACGATCGTCTCCTCGCCGGAAACATACCTCCGGGACGTCGCCCAGGCCCTCGCCGATTGGACGATCACGCTCGACGATCTCAACGCCGTCGCCGTCGTCACCGGCCCGGGATCGTTCACCTCGAGCCGCGTCTCGGTCATGATCGCCAACGGAATCGCCTTCGCCAAGGGAATCCCGGTGATCGGGATCCCAAACGTCGAGCGCGCCGATTTCGCCAGCCTGACGATCCCGACGACCCTTCCGCCTGTCGACCAGTTCGCGGTTCCCATCTACGACCGTCCTCCTCACATCACCGCACCTAATCCCTAACCAACACCCTATGCAAGCCGTCGACGTCATCCAAGGCTCCGTCCTTGGCCTGTGGAACAGCATCCTCTCGTACCTGCCGAACGTGCTCGGCGCAATCGTCGTCTTCATCATCGGAATCATCATCGCCGCGGTGTTGCAGACGGTCGTCGAAAAGCTCGTGAAGCTTCTGCGCGTCGACGAGCTCGTCGGGAGACTCGAGGTGAAGCAGTCGCTTGAGAAGGTCGGGATTCGATTGCACGTGGGCAAGCTGCTCGGATGGATCGTGAAGTGGTTCTTCATCATCGTGGCGCTCATCGCGGCCACGGACATCCTCGGCTGGGACCAGGTGACGGTCTATCTCCGCCAGGTCGTCGAGTACATCCCGAACGTGATCATCGCCGTGATCATCCTCCTCGCCGGCATCCTCCTCGCCAACTTCACCCGCAACGTGGTGAAGACCGCCGTGGAAGCCGCCGAGCTCGCCAGCGCCGATTTCCTTTCGGGCATGGCCAAGTGGGCGATTCTCCTGTTCTCGTTCATGGCCGCGCTCGTCCAGCTGCAGATCGCGCAGGGGCTCATCAACACGCTGTTCACGGGACTGATCGCGATGCTCGCGCTTGGAGGTGGTCTGGCGTTCGGACTTGGAGGAAAGGAGCACGCGTCGCGCGTTCTCGACAGGCTGAGGAAGGACCTGACCAGCGAGAAATAGCAGCAAAAACGGCCTTCGGGCCGTTTTTTGATGGACGCGAGTGCTGGCCAACCATTGTAAAAACAGGTAAAATAGGGTAGTTTCCATCCACTATGTCCATCGACGGCTACCGCTACGGAACGCACCGATTCTGGGAGATGCTGCAGGGCATTCTGTTTTGGGCGACGCTCGTGCTGTCGCTCGTGCTGTCGTTCGTCGTCCCGTACTGGGTGATCGTGTTCATCATCGTCTTCGACGTGTTCTGGGTGTTTCGCGTGGTGTACTTCGTGATCCACCTGGTCTCGGCGTGGCGGGAGTATCGGGTGACGACAAGGACGGATTGGTTCGCGAAGCTTGCTCTGATCGAGAATGCGGCGAAGATCCACCATCTCATCTTTCTCCCGACGTACAAGGAGGACGTCGACATCATCCGCGGGACGCTGCGGTCGATTCGCGACTGCAAGTTTCCGAACGACAGGATCCTGATCGTCCTTGCCGGCGAGGGGCGCGACTCCGGGCACTTCCGGAAGAACGCGGAGCTGGTGCGCCGTGAGTTCGGAACGACGTTTAAGAAGATCATCGTGACCGAGCATCCTACGGGGCTGCCCGACGAGATTCCGGGGAAGGGATCGAACCTGAACTGGGCCGGGCATCGCGTGGTCGAGGAACTCGCGGCGGACTGTCCCGAGATCGCGGACGAGAACATGGTCGTCTCCTGCTTCGACGTGGACACGGTCGTGCATCCGCAGTACTTCGCGTACCTGACCTATCTCTACTGCACCGTCCCGAATCCGACGCGCTCCTCGTACCAGCCGGTCGCGCTTTTCGCGAACAACATCTGGACCACCCCGGCCCCGGTGCGCGTCGCCGCGTTCGGAACGACCTTCTGGATTCTCACCGAGCTGGCGCGGCCCGAGCGGCTGTGGACCTTTTCGTCGCACTCGATGCCGTGGACGATGCTGAAGGACGTGGGGTTCTGGCAGAAGGACATCGTGACCGAGGACTCGCGCATCTTCATGCAGGCGTTCTTGAAATACGAGGGCGACTATCGCGTCACGCCGATGTTCCTGCCGGTGTCGATGGACACGGTGACGGGAAAGACGTACCTCGATGCGCTCGTGGCGCTGTACCGGCAGATGCGCCGCTGGGCCTGGGGCGCGGAGCACTTTCCGTACATGATCGACCAGTTTCGCAGGCACCCGAAGATTTCCAAGCGCCTCAAGCTCAAGTATCTCTTCAATCACCTGGAAGGAATGTACACCTGGGCCGCCGCGCCGCTCCTCATCTTCGTGCTCGGCCGCCTCCCGCTCAGCCTTACCAGCTCCGAGTCCAACGCCCTCGTGCAGGACGCCCCGTTCACCCTCGAGTGGCTCATGCGCCTGGCCATGCTCGGCGTGTTCGTGTCGGGCGCCATGGCGCTCACGATGTTGCCGCCGCGGCCGCACACGGTGAAGAAATCCATGTGGATCGTGATGGTGTTTCAGTGGATCCTGCTCCCGGTCACGTTCATCCTGTTCGGCGCGCTGCCGGCGATCGACGCGCAGACGAGACTGATGGTGGGGAAGTATTTGGGGTTCAATGTGACGGAGAAGAAACGAACGTGACGCTCAATATGGAGATTAACGAGGTAAAATTCGAGCAGGTCAAGCGCGACGCGGAACGCCAGTACAAGGATCTCGGGTCGGTATACTGCCCGTACCTGAAGGAGTCCGTCGCGTTTAACGCAAAGGGGCTTGAACACCTGAAGTTCAAGGGTCGCGGACGGGCGCGGTCGCGGGAGGACCAGTACGTTCGCCTGCGATCCATTCGGCTCGCGCCGAAGATCCTGTCGATATCCCACACGCTGCAGGGAATTTCTCAGAAGGCCGAGTTCGTTTCTGAGAAGACGAAGAATCGGCGGGAGTCCTTTGCGAAATCGGTGACGTACTACGAGTTTATCGCCGTTATCGGTTCCGCGCGCGTTCGGATTATCGTTCGGTCTCCGGACGGAGAACAGAAATACTTTTGGAGCATCATCCCGTTTTGGAAGGCGGACAAGATCACGGGAAAGCGCCTGATGCACAATGGAAACCCGCACGAGGACTAAGCAAAAATCGCCATGTCTCCATGACGATTTTTACGAGTGCCCGTGCTACGGTTTACTGATGGACCGTGAGAGGGCCGAAGCCCTACGCGAGCACCAGCTTCTTTATAAGGCATTTGGTCGGAATTGTCAAACGTGCGAAGCCTCATGACGCCGAAGGCCAGAAAATAAAAAGAGGCTGATCCGATAATGGTCAGCCGTCAGAAATGCGTTTTCGATCGGCATCCTCCCAGCTCTTGCGAAGCCGGGCGATGTGTTCCTCCCGCAGTGCCTCCGACAACCCCGCTGTTCCCCAGAGGTTCGCCTCGTCGAACTTCGTACCATCCATGTTCGCATTGGAAAGGTCCGCACCCCTGAGGTCGGCCCCGAGCATGTCGGCTCCGATGAGCGTGGCGTCCTTGAACGTGACGGCGCGCAGGTCGGCGGCGTGGAAGATCGCCCGGGTGAAATTGGCCCCCTCGACCGATGTTTCTCGGAGTACGGCTCCACGGAAGTCGGCGCGTGACGCGTTCACGCCGTCCAGACGCGCTTTCCGAAAATCAGCGCTGCCGAAGAACGAATTGGTCACGTCACACCGGCTCATGTTCGTACCGCGGAGATCCGCGCCTAGAAAGATCGCGGCGCAGCATAGGGCATCTTCCATGCACGCTTCGCGCAGGTCGGCCCCCTCGAAGTTACCCTCGCTGAGAAGTGTTCCCAGGAAGTTGCAGCACGCCAGATTCTGACCGGTCGCGTCCTGATTCCTCATGTCGCAGCCGGCTACGTCCTGTCCGGGACGAATGTTCATGGTATTCACTGTGATCCTTACCGTGTGACAGGATCGCCTTGAAATAAGGCGTTCCGTCGAAGCGGCATTGCGATGGTATGTCGGTTTTGGCTGCGCTGTCAAGGTGCGGTTCGTGTTTTGCCCGACACGACCGCGTTCGCGAGAGCCGTGAGCGACGGAAAAAGTGCGTCCGGACGTTCCGCCTCGAGCAATCCTCGCGGGTGATATCCCGTTGTGACGGCGATCGAGACCATGCCGGCGCGCTTCGCGGCCTGGATATCGAATGTCATGTCGCCGACGTAGCAGGCGTTCGACGGGTCGACGCCGTAGTGCGCGCAGAGGCGGACGAGCTCCGGGGTCTTGTTGCGGTGGTTGCCGCTGATGACGTCGAGGCGCGAGTGGATGCCGTAGCGCTCTGCCTCGTTCGACAGGTGCGACTGCGGATGGCTGCTGACGACGCCGATCGGATGGCCGAGCGCCGACAGCTTCGCGATCGCGTCCGACGCGTCGAGATACGCCTCGGGACGGATTCCCTCGGCGACGACCTCGCTTAGGCGCGCGAGATAGTTCTCGTTGAGCGCCGATTCCGTCACGTCGACGCCAAGCGAGCGGAACGCGTCGAACGCGTTGCCGCCGACCCCCTCGAGCCACTCGTCGAACGTGACCGCCGGGAGGCCGTAGCCGACGCGCATGCGCTTGTTGGCCTCGTACACGGGCCGCCGGTCGTCGCTGATCGTTCCGCTCCAATCGAAGAGAAACAGTTGAAGTTTGTCGTTCATACGCGTATAGTCCCTCTGTCATTGCGAGGCCCGCAGGCCGAAGTCACCGCCCATCGCGGGATCCCGCCCGACGGCGGTGACAATCCCTTCGAGAGATTGCTTCGCTCTGAGGAGCTCGCAATGACAGGCGACCGTTTCTTAATCGTATTATGTACCCACGCGTTTCCATCCACATCGTCGCCTACAACAGCATGGATTTCCTGCCGGAGCTTTTGAAGTCCATCTTCGCACAGACCTTCCAGGACTTCAACGTGCTCGTGGTGGACAACGCCTCGTCCGACGGCGTCGCGACCTTTTTGCGCGACGAGTTCCCGAAGGTGGCGCTCATTCGCAACGCGCGGAACGTCGGGTTCTCGGGGGCGCACAACCTTGCCATCCGGTACGCGGTCGACCACTGGGGCGACACGGACCTGACGGACCGGTTCGTCCTCATCACGAACCCGGACGTCATTCTGTCGCCGACGTTTCTCGAGGAGATCGTGAAGGCCTCCGAGAAGGAGCCCGCGAGCGTCGGGTCGTTCCAAGGCAAGCTCCTCCGCGCGTTCAAGCAGAACGCGCAGGACGAGGTGTTCTGCGAGACGGTGAAGTCCGAGCGGATCGATTCCACCGGCCTTGCCCAGCACCGCAACCGCACGTGCACCGACCGCGGGGCGGGCGAGCTCGACAAGGGGCAGTACGATTCGTCGACGGACATCTTCGGCGCGGCCGGGGCACTTGCGTTCTACCGCGCGTCGACGCTCCAGGCCCTCCGCTACGGCGACCACCGCCCAGGGCGGGGCCCCGTCAACGGCGGTGGCGAGTTTCTCGACCATGACTTCTTCCTGTACAAGGAGGACGTCGACCTCGCCTGGCGCGCGAAGAAGCGCGGCTTCGCGTCGCGCTACGTTCCGACGGCCGTCGCCTACCACCATCGCGCGGCGTACGGCGCCGAGCGCCAGGGCTGGTTCGCGCGCATCAAGAATCGCCGCGGCAAGTCGCCGATGCGCAACTGGTACTCGACGCGGAACCACCTCCTGCTCGTGCTGAAGAACGAGGGAATCCTGAGCGGCCTCCTCGCGCTCCCGTGGATCGCCTGGTTCGAGTTCCGTCGGTTCGTCTACGTGTTGTTCCTTGAGACAAGGAATCTCTCGGCATATTGGTCGGCAGTTAAACTTATGCCGAGGATCTTGCGCAAACGATTTTCTCGAAAGTCAGAAACTCGAAGCACGAAGTTCGAAAAAAGATAAGAAGTTTAAAACTTCAAGTCTTAAACCTTTTCCACCTTTTTTCGAACTTCGAGCTTCTGACTTCAAACTTTGCTATGCCCCTCGACCTCTCGATCGTCATCATCGGCTACAAGAACCACCGCCTCGTCCGCCAGACGCTGAAGGGAATCCGCCGCGTGGCGCCCTCCGTCTCGCACGAGATTCTTTTGGTCGAGAACGATCCGAGCGGGGCCACGACGGCGATGGCGAAGGAGTTTCCCGAAGTAAAGGTCATCGACGAGCGCAAGAACGTCGGGTTCGGACGCGGGATGAACCGCGGGTTCGAGGACGCCACGGGGCGCTACGTGATGGTGTTCAACCCGGACGTCGTCGTCATGCCGGGCGCGTTCGAAAAGCTCGTGGCGTACCTCGACGCGCACCCGGACGTCGGCATGGTCGGTCCGAAGCTTCGCAACCCGGACGGCTCGCTCCAGCACAGCTGCTACACCTTCATGACCCCGGCCACCGTCCTCGCGCGCCGCCTTCCGCTCGTCCGTCGCCTCAAGCGCGTGCGCGACCATCTCGACCGGTACACCATGGCCGACTGGGACCACGCGAAGACGCGCGACGTCGACTATCTCCTCGGCGCCGCGATCCTCGTCCGCCGATCCGCGCTCGACCAGGTGGGCGGGTTCGATCCGGTGTACTTCATGTACTTCGAGGACCAGGATCTCTGCCGCCGCTTCTGGAAGGCCGGCCACCGCGTGGTGTACCACCCGGAATCCTCGATGATCCACTATCACCGCCGCGAGACCGCCGACGGCAATTTCTGGCAGCAGCTGGTCCATCCGCTCACGCGCGTCCAGATCAAAAGTGCGGTATACTACTTTTTGAAATATCGACGCGACGGAAATCCTCGCGCGACGACCACCCCCTAACCCCTCCTTGAACGAAGGAGGGGAGACGTAGAAAGTTTGCAACGGTCGTCATTTTTACCCTTCGTCTCCCCTCCTTTTCAAGGAGGGGTTAGGGGGTGGTTATCAGAAAACTTCCATATGTCCCATACCGTCAACTTCCTTCACGAGGTCGAGGCTCCCAAGCGGCACCGGGCCCATCAGCGGCGCCATGCGGTTCGCGTCGCGCTGCTCGTCGCGCTCGGAATCGTCGCGCTGTGGCTTGTCGTCGTTCTGTTCGCCTCGGGGCAGGTAATCGCGGCTGCGCTCGACGGGAAGGACGCGCTGTACCGGGCGCGGGACTCGGCCGTGGCGCTCGACTTTGACGGGGCTTCCGCGGACCTGGCCGTCGCCGACGACAAGTTTTCCTCCGCGGAAAAGGGGCTCGCGCTTTTGAGGACCGCCGAGATCATCCCGTGGGTTTCCACCCAGATTCGCGCCGCCGACACGCTGGTGACGAGCGGCCGCGAGGTGATCGGCGCGCTCCAGACCGCGGTGGACCTTGGCGGCGAACTCGTTCGGCTTTCCGGATTCACGACGGACGAACTCCAGCAGATGGCCGCCGGAACCTCTCCGCGCGCCACGTTCGACGACCTCTCAAGCGAAACCAAGCGCGCGATGCTCGAGCGTCTCGCCGGCGCCTCCTCCGACCTCCAGCTCCTCGCCGCGCGCATCAACATCGCCCGCTCCGAGCTCTCGACGATTGATACGTCGGGACTCATCGGCCCGATCGCCGACGCGCTCGGCCCGCTCGACGCGAAGCTTGCCGAGGGACAGACGGTCGTAAAGACCCTGGCCATCGCCTCCGAGCTGCTTCCGGAATTCGCGGGGCTCGGCCAGGAACGCACGCACCTTCTTCTGTTTTTGAACAACACGGAACTTCGTCCGGGCGGAGGGTTCATCGGGACGTACGGCGTCCTGAAGACCAAGGACGGCGACGTCACCGAGCTTGAGACAGCCGACTCGTACGCGCTCGACAAGCCGAGCGAGGGGATCGCCACCGCCGCGTCCCCGGCGCCGCTCGCCCGCTACAATGCCACGCCCACCTGGTTCTTCCGCGACGCCAACTGGTCGCCGGACTTTCTGGCAAGCTCGGTCGACGCGCTCAGGCTCTACAACCAGGAGGTGATCCTCGCGGGCGGTACCGCGCAGACGTTCGACGGAACCCTCGGGGTCACGCCGACCTTCTTGCAGTCGCTCTTAGGCATTACCGGGCCCATCGCGGTCGGCGGACAGTCGTTTACCGCGGACAACATTCCCGACGAGCTCGAGTACCAGATCGAGGTCGGATACATCGGGCAGGGAATTCCCCAGGCCCAGCGAAAGGAACTGATCGGGGCGTTCGTGGACGAGCTGAAGAAGAAGATGTTCTCGCTCCCGCTGTCGGAATGGATCCGCGTCGCGGACGCCGTGCAGGAAGGGTTCGCGCAGAAGCAGATCGTCATGATGAGCGCGGACGCGAAGACGGAGGATCTGATTACGAGCGTCGGCTGGGGCGGCCGGGTGGTCGGCCCTTCGACAGGCTCAGGGTCTGCGAGCGGCGACGCGCAGATGGTCGTCGATGCGAACATCGGGAGCCTGAAGTCGGACCCGAAGGTCTCGCGCGCGATCGCGTATGAGATTTTGAAGAACTCGAGCGGACAGTACGTGGGACGCACGACCGTGACGTACTCGCACACCGGATCGTTCGACTGGAAGACGTCGCGGTACCGGACGTACACGCGGCTCTACGTCCCGGCCGGATCGGAGCTGATCCGCGTCACCGGCTCCATGCTCGACGACAAGATCCACAACCCGACGGGATCGGAAGGCCCGGTGGACGTCGCGACCGAGTTCGGGATGACCTCGTTCGGCACGTTCGTTTCCATCGAGCCGGGCGAGACGCGCTCGCTGGCGTTCGAGTACAAGCTTTCCGACGCGGTGGTCGCCTCGATCAACGCGGGAACGTACAAATTGTCCGAGATCAAACAGATAGGCGCGCAAGACAACGGGTTGACGCTCACCCTCGGCTTTGGTAAGAATGTCGCGTCCGCAAGCGTCCCGGAGGCCCGCGAGGACTGGGGCGACCAGACGTACCGCCTGGTTACGAAATTAGATCGGGATTTGCAGTTTACGGTTGGATTCTAGAGACTATGTTCCAAAAGAAGATCGCCATCGACCTTGGCACCACCAGCGTCCTCGTTTACGTCCCAAAACGAGGCATTATTATCAATGAGCCGTCGGTGGTCGCCGTGTCGTATTCGGACAAGAAGGTCCTTGCCGTCGGAAAGGAGGCCAAGGACATGCTTGGCCGCACGCCGGACACGATCGTCGCCCGCCGCCCGCTGAAGGACGGGGTGATCGCGGACTATCGCACGACCGAGGCGATGCTGCGCTATTTCATCAACAAGGCGCTTGGCGGCGTACGCCTGTTCCGCCCGGAAGTCATGGTCGCGGTCCCGGGAGGGATCACTTCGACGGAACGACGCGCGGTCATCGACGCCACGCTCGCGGCCGGGGCCAAGGCGGCGTACATCATCAAGGAACCGATCGTGGCGGCCATCGGAGCGAACATCCCGATCGGTTCGCCGAGCGGCCACATGATCATCGACATCGGCGGCGGTACCTCGGAGATGGCCGTCATCTCGCTCGGCGGCATCGTCGCGTCGGAGTCGGTCCGCATCGGCGGCGTGAAATTCGACGCGGCCATCTCGGAATACATCCGCCGCAAGTACAGCCTCGCCATCGGCGAGCGCACGGCCGAGGACATCAAGATCAAGATCGGCTCGGCGATGTACATGCCCGACAAGCTGACGATGGAAGTGAAGGGACGCGACATGATCACGGGTCTCCCGAAGATTGTCGAGGTCACGAGCGACGACGTCACCACCGCCATCCAGCACGAGCTCGACGGAATCATCGCCACCGTGAAGGACGTGTTGAACAAGACCCCGCCGGAACTCTCGGCCGACGTCATGGACAAGGGCATCATGCTCTCGGGAGGATCCAGCCAGCTTAGAAACCTCGACACCTTGGTCGCGGAAGCAACGGGCGTCCCGACGTTCGTCGCCGAGGACCCGCAACTGTGCGTGGCCAAGGGAACGGGAATCGCCTTGGAAAATCTTGAAGCGTACAAACGTTCGATCTTTACTAGTTAAGCTTGAAGTCAGAAGCTCGAAGTTCGAAAAAAGGTGATAAGATATAAAAGGGAAAAGTTTTAAACCTTCAATCCTTTCAACCTTCTATCTTTTTTCGAACTTCGAGCTTCTGACTTCGAACTTTCTATGTCCTACATTGCCATCGACGCTACTTCCGCGAACATGCCCCAGCGCTCCGGCGTGGAGTGGTACGCGTATTATCTGATCGAGGCGATGAAGACCCGCGCGCTTGCGGCCGGCGAGCGCGTGGTTTTGTTTTCGCCGACGCCGCTCGTGGGGACGCTCGCGCATTTGCCTGCGGGATGGGAATCGAAGGTGCTGAAGTGGTGGCTGCCGATGGGGTGGATGAAGGGCCGCGTGAGCTGGGAGCTGCTGCGGCGCGCGCCGTCCGTCTTCCTCGTGCCGGCGCAGGGGTTGCCTCTGTTCGGGAAGAACCTCGTCGCCACGATCCATGACATCGGGTTTCGACGGATCCCGGCGTTGTACGAGCCGAAGCAGGTTCGCGTCCTCGAGCGGACGACGCGCGTGGCGATCAAGCGGGCGAAGAGGATTTTTGCCGTCTCGGAGTTTACGAAAAGAGAGGTCGGCGAGGGGTTCAGGGGGGTCGAAGGGATCGCGGGGAGGATCGTCGTGGCTCCGAACGCGGTCAACCCCGACGTCTATAAAAAACTTGACGACGTCACGATCGCGCCCGTTTTGCAGGCTCGACGCCTCGGCCGGCATTACTTCCTGTACGTCGGACGCATGGACGCGAAGAAGAACGTGAAGACGCTCATTCGCGCGTTCGAGCTGTTCAAGTCGGGACGCGGAACGGGCGACCCGTTCGAGCTCGTCCTCGTGGGCTCGCCGGGATTTCATTACTCCGAGCTCAAGAAATACGTCGAGCACTCCGGCGCCAAGGCGTCGATTCGCGCCTTCGGCTATCTTCCCGAGGCCGACGTCGCGGCCCTCATGAACGGCGCGACGGCCTTCGCGTTCCCCTCGTGGTACGAGGGATTCGGCGTCCCCCCGCTCGAGGCCGCCGCATGCGGGGTCCCGGTGATCGCGTCGAACGTCGGCGCGCACCGCGAGGTCCTTGGCGACGCCGCGATCTTCGTCGCGCCTGGCGAGCCGGAGAACTGGGCGAAGGCGCTGCAGAAGATCGCGTCGGACAAGGCGGTCGCGGACGATCTCCGCGCGAAAGGATTCGCCCGCGCCGCGGCGTATTCCTGGGAGAAAACCGCGGAAGTCGTTTGGGAGACTTTGAGGAGTTTGGTATAATTCGGCCACTATGGAAGCACTCGTCAAAGAACTCGGCCTCTTCGGCCTTTCGGAAAAGGAAAGCTGCGTGTACCTCGCGTCGCTCGAGCTCGGTCCCGCGCCGGTGCAGGACATCAGCCATAAGGCGAAGGTGAACCGCGCCACCACGTACGTCATGATCGAATCGCTCATGGGCCGCGGCCTGATGAGCTCGTTCGTGCGGGGCAAGAAGCGCTTTTACGCGTCCGAGAGCCCGGAGCGATTGCGGAGCGTTTTGCGATTGCAGCGGAGGGAGTTGGAAGAAAAGGAAGAAGAGCTTGAGAAGATCTATCCCAGGCTGTCGGGCCTGTACAACGCCGAGGGGGCGAAGCCGCAGATTCGGTACCTGGAAGGGGCGGAAGGGATCAATACCGTTCGCGAGCTTGTCCGAAAGATCCCGGGCGATATCTTTCAGTTCACGCCGTTCAGTTCAGAGAACACCGCCGATGAGCTCAAGGAGGGGCTCGACGATTTCGTGCGGGACGTGATCGCGCAGAACGTTCCGTACCGCGCATTGCTTGCGGTGGAGGACATGACCATGGAAGGGATCCCAACGATCCCGAACCTTGAGGTGCGCCTGATTCCGCGCGCGCTCTTCCCAACGAACGGGGACATCACGGTGCGCGGAAACACGATCTGCCTCTACTCGTACAAGTCCGCGATTCTCGCCATTGTCATCACGAGCCAGGAAATTGCGGACGCGATGCGATCAATGTTCGATCTGGCCTGGAAGGCGGCGGAGGCCTATCCGAGCCGAAAGTCGTAGAATAGAAAAGACGGCCTCATTGCCGGCGATTCGATCGCGGGGCAGGGCCGTCAGGGCACAGCGTCGTGTGCGGCGGGTCGTCTCCCAGAGATGGGGACATCGACCTACAGGTAGAAGCTGATCGTCTCGATCGGCTCGCGGACGCGCTGCCGCTCGAGCTCGGCGTACTTCACGGTCGAAGCGCATCCGCCGAAGATCCCGAGGGACATCTCGTTCGGGTCGTCGGCATGGAGGCGGAGTTCGCGCGAGGACCCGTCGATCGCGTCGTGGGCGCGCATCGGTCCGAAGTCGAACGCTTCGTCGTCGTCCGAGTCGTCGGACAGGCTGACGCGTTCGGCCTTGCGTTCGCCGCCGGACTGTTCGCAGCGTTCGACCGCCCGGTCGAAGGCCGAGAGCACGTCGTCCGTGACGCACCAGACCGGCTCGCCGACGACGTCGATTCCCGTGTCGTGGGAAATCTCGAGGTCGACGTCGACGGGACGCATCTCGGCGATCCGCTCCATCGCGTCCGGCGAAGAAGGCGAACCGTCGTGGTACAGGAACTTGGTGTGAATGCCGGGGGATGCCCCGACGAGCATGAGGCTGGTAAGCATCGGCCGTTCTCCATGATGGAGGGCGACAATTGGCCAGCGAATTCCGGTGTCATGTCGTCCTCCTGTTGAGTCCCGCCCTTACAGGGGTGCTTGAGCGAGGACGAACCATATCAGAAACCCTTGATTTTGTCAAGGGCGAATGGGAAAGCTTCTGAATGATTCTGACACAGTAAATTTGCTAATCTGAGCTAAAATAGCTGGATCGTTGCCTGGTCGTTCCAGAGGCTCTTGACAGGATGGGGAAAAGTTGGTAGCTTGTCATCTTCCCTAATGGCCAGAATGGTTTCTTGGGCGAAGCAGAGGAGAATATCGCAAAAAGTCGCCGTCGAAGGCGACTTTTACGTTTGCCAAATCAAAAACTGCCTTGCGGCAGCTTTTGGGGAGGGGAGAGTATCGCGGGTTTTTCAACGCGCGAGCTCGGAGGGTAGGAGGAGCAGTGACCTTCGCTTGCGCGGCGGTGTACTCCATGGTGACCGGGCGTATGGGAGAGGCCAGCGCAAGCGCCGGGTTCTCACATTTGGTAACCACCGGACGGTCTTTTGACGGACTGTTCGGCAATCTCTCTCCCCCGAGCTCACGGGTCGAAGAGGGCGATGGGTTTTTGAATCCCCTCGAAGGGCTCGACCTGGGTCAAGCGCTTTGAGGGGGTTCGGGGAGCAGATCGCATGGACCTGTACTCCCCGGACGAAGGCGACGCGAATCTTCCCGGTCTCACGAGACAAGTGGCACCCGCGAACATGGGGCTCCGATCTTGTCTGATGGGCGAAGGTCATGGGACCGTCCGCTCTTTGGCATCGATTGCCAGGCCGGGAGTTCTTGTCGTTCCGTCAGTGCCGTTTGCCACTGTCTGCTTCGTTAAGGTCGGGAGCAGTGACGCCTCCCTCTGTCCAATTTTGGTTGGTTCTCGTCGCTAGCCAAAGTGCGAGGGGAACATTCAGCCTCCGATGGAAGTTGCGCGTCCTGGTTTCCAGAACGGGCATACGATGTCCCGCTGGCTGCGGGTTGCACGGATGCGTGCGGTCGACGTGGGTGGCTGGTCCCGGAGATGATCGGGGATATGCCGATGGCGCGTCTGTGCCCAGGATCGGGACTCTAACCGGATACGAGTATCGATGGCCTGCCACGGAATTGTGGCAGGTTGCACCGATGTCTCCGTACCCCTCTCAAGACTCAACCAGCGTTCAGTCCTAGGAGGGGTTTGTGAGCTACTGGCGGAGAAACCCGCGTTCGCTCACAGAGCCGCTCGTCGTTCACCTCCACGACGATAGGAGCATTCTCTTGAATCGCGTCGGGGACGCGGTCACGGGGTCTGCAGAAACCCGTTCGCCGCCTACTTCACCGTGGGCGGCTTCCAGTCCTTCAGGACACCGAACACCTCGTTCCTGAAGCCGGACGAGTCGCCCGCGCTGGCCTTGGCGACCAGCTTGACCTCCGAGCGCGCGTGGCTCGGGGCGGCGTGGGTCTTCGTCGCCTTGCCGCCCGAGTGCTTCTTGGCACGGGCCTCGGGGCGGGGCGCTTCGGACGTGGTCTTCTGCGCGACGAAGGATTGGATCCATTCGTGCACGTCCGGCATGGGATACCAGTTCAGTTCCTGGTTCCTCTTGCTGGCCACCCGACCGCACACCGCGACGGTGCTCAGCTCCTCGAAGGTCGGTGCCCGACCCTGGAAGTGGGTCTCGATCCACGCGGGGTGGTGGACCCAGGCGTCCTTCGCCGCGACGACGTGCTTGTGATCGCACGCGCTGCAGTAGAACTCACCCACGCCGGGCAGGCGCTCGGGCATCGGCGCAGGCGCCGGCCGCGAGACGGGAGCCACGGGGAGGCTCACGATGGTGCACTGGCTGGCGCGGGCCCTGGCCGCGAGCCGCGCCCGCACGTCCGAGAGGCTCGGGCGGGCCGGGGCAACGGGCTTGGCCGCCGCGTACGCGTCGTCCGCCAGCGGCGGGAGCTCTTCGACCGCGGGGGCCGGCGTCTCGACCGCGGGAGCCGCGGCCACGGGATCCGGCTCGGGCTCGACGGGGGCGACGACCGCGGGGGCCTCGGGCTCGACGGGCGTGTCGATGCTCGCCTGCACGCCGGCCGCGAGGGCCGACATGCTGGCGTCCGCCGTGGCGTTGTGCGTCGCGAGCATGTCTCGCATCGTCTCCACCGAGATGGAGAGCGGCTTGACGGGCTCGCCATCGGCACCCACCAGGCGCAGGTGGAGCTTCGCCGCGAAGAACTCGCGTCGGAGGGCGGCGACGTCGCCGTTCAGGCCAACCGGCATCCCCACGGGCACGAGGCCGTGGGTTTGGAGCGCGATGCGCTCCGAGGTCTTGATCTTCATTGGACACTCCGGGAAATCTCCTCTCGTCCCCGGGACGGGGTTCAGACGGCCCGACGGGCTGTCTTACTTGAGGTCGCGCCGGTCCGGGCGCTTTCGGGAGTCACGACGCGGGTCATGGCTTCCGAAAGAGCGGGGACGTTGCGTTGTCCCCAGGAAAAGATGGCGATGTGATCGTGATCTTAGGTTGCGAGTCAGGCCGATGTTCGGTCTCCACTCGCGTCGCGCTGTTCCCGGTGCCCATTTGACGAATCAATCTGTGCTCCAGCGCTGTCGGGCGAAGTTCCTCTTCGCAACAACCGTCACGTCCTCACATTTTCCATCGAAAGCTTGCCAGTGCCTTCGATACGTTTTTAGATGCTTTAAGTGTCCAGCTCTCGGCATCGAAACGTTGCCTCGTTCACGCGCGCTGCTTTCAAACTTGCGCGCGGACCAGATGACAAGGAGGGGGTTTTCACCCTCAGCGAACTCGATTCTTTTGGATATCTTTCCATAGGAATCGAGGTCGCAGTGGGGTGCTGATCTTGAGATTCAAGGTGATCAGCCAACCTAGGAGAGAGTCATATCACTCGTGATGTCCTTTGGACGATTCTCGTCCGGGAGTACTGATGGATGGGGTGCCGGACATGCGTGGCATGTCCGGCGGGGGAGAACCTAGCCTACCGGCGGCGAAGTCCGAAGACGTCGCGGAGCTGGTTGGTGCTCATCGGCACCGCGGGCCGCGGGGCCGGAGCGGGCTTGGGAGCCGGCGCCGCCTGCACGATGACCGCGCAGGAGACAGCCGCCTTCGGCCGGGCCGTCGGCTCCATGCTCGCGTACTTGCCGTACGCGGGCTGGGGCGCCTTCGCCACCGACTTCGGGGGCTCGACGACGACCGGGGCCGCGACGATCTCGATGACCGGAGCCGCCTCGACGATCTCGACCACGATCTCGGCCGGAGCCTCGACCGCCGCGGGGACCGTCTCGGCCTCCGCGTCGCAGGCTGCCTCGGCGATCATCCATTCCCACTCGGTGGGCGGATTCACGACGAACATCCTGGGCGCGAGGCCGCGGCGGATCACCTCGGGGGTGACGTCCGGGTCGGCGTGCTCGACGGTGTGCACCGCGAGGACCTGCGCGCGCACGAACTTCGACGCATCGTCGAGGGTCAGCTCGTCGGCGGGGATGCCGGCGGCCTTCGCGGCGCGGATCGCCTCCCAGCCGGCGTTCGACAGCGAACCGGAGTTCGTGAAGAAGCGGGTGGGGCGGGGGACGGGGCCGGCGGGAACGATGGAAACGATCATGGGGAACCTCTGGATGGGGGAACGGGGGATTGGACGGTTGACGGTGGGCAGTCAGAATCGACAGCCGCGCTCCGCCGTCGGTACCCACACGGGGTGGTCTCGACGACGAAGCGCGGAGGTAGATGGAAAGTTCTAAGTCAGAAGCACGAAGTTCGAAAAAAGGACGGAAGTTTGAAGGTTGAAGTTCTAAACCTTATTCCTTCTAAGCCTTAATTCTTTTTTCGAACTTCGTGCTTCGGATTTCTGACTTTTGACCCTTCTCCACACCCGAGCCACTCTCAGGTGCAAGGAAAGGTTCCCATCGTAGCAGCGATGGGTCTGGCGGGTATTTCTACCCGGCTGCGCTACGCGGAAGCCGCGTCGCGGGTGGCGATGGCCGCCGCGGCCTCGGCGTCGGCCTTGGCCTTGCGCTTCGCCTCGCGCTCGGCATCGCGCTCGACCGCCTTCTCTTCCGCTTCCTTCCGGACGCGGTCGAGCTCCGAGCGGAAGAAGTCGAGGTCCTTCTTCATCTCGTTGGCGACCTTGAAGGTCTGCCAGGCGGGGAAGCCACGGCGCTCGTCTTCCTTGCGCTTGCTCTTGGCCTCCGCTTCGGCTGTCTGGTGCCGGGCGACCAGGAGCGCGCCGATCTGCGCTTCCCAGAAGACGCAGTCGTCTTCCGTGCCCACGAAGTGGTCGCGTCCGAGGACGGCCATCGACGGGTGGAAGTGCCGGATCGCGCTGATCACGACTTCACGCTCGGCCTTGCTGACGCGGGGGGTAGTGGATTCCATGAGGTGCTCCTTAGGTTTGGACCGTCCGACGAAATGCCGGGTGAAGGTGCCAGAGCGGGGTGGGCGTCACGAGTGGTTCGTGGCGCGCAGTCCGCTCTGGCAGCCTGGTCTAGCTAGGAGCGCTTGGGCTTTTCCCAAGCAATCTGGAGGTAATATGAGATCCGTATGCTCGTCGCGCAAGCGCGGGTCGCATCGGGTCTCGCGGATCCAGGTTTGTGTGCCGTGAGTCAGCCGAGGCCGAGTCAATGGCACTTAGGATCCACACCTTCCGAAGCCCGAGGGCGGTAGGAAGAATGCTTACTCTCTCCTCCAGGTTGCCGTGGAAAAACAGAAAGGCCGGTTCTTGTATGGCTTCCTCCCGTGAGAAAGACAGACAACAACCGGCCGCCAGGTACCTTTCGGCACCGGCTCGTTTTGCTTCTTGTACTCTCTCCCAAGAGTTCAATTGTCAGGCGTTCCATTCGCGCTTCGACACGCTCGGGGAAAGCCGCTTCAATCGATCGTGGTGATATAGTATCAGAAAAAGCCGGAACTGTCAAGGGGTATGGGTAGATATTGCGCTGGGTTGAGAGAAAAAGGAGTGTCAGGAATCACTGGACAGAGTAGGGGAAAGAGGGTCGAAGGGTCGAAGGTTCGAAGAACCGTGGTATAATCTCCGCAATATGCTCGATCGGATAATTGGCCATGAAAAGATCGTTTCCGTGCTGCGTCGGCAGGGGGAAAATGGCCGCGGGGCGCATGCGTACCTGTTCGTTGGGCCGGAGGGGGTTGGGAGGACGACGGTGGCGGAAGGGTTGATGGAGGGTTCCAGGGCCGAAGGGCCGAAGAGTCTCTCGTACCAGAAGGTTAGTCGTCTCGCCGACGAGAAAACAGGCAAGATGAAATCCGCGATATCCGTCGACCAGATCCGCGAGTTGCGCGACTCGCTTTCGATGACGTCGTTCGATGGCGCGACGAAGGCGGTGTTCGTCGAGGAGGCCGACTGGCTGAACGCGGCGGCGGCGAACGCGCTGCTGAAGACGCTCGAGGAACCGCGCGGCGACACGCTCATCATCCTGCGCGCGCCGACCGTCGAGTCCGTTCCTGCGACGATCGCCTCGCGCTGCCAGGTGATCCGATTCAACTTCGTTTCCGCCGATACGATCGCGACGTCTCTCGTCCGTCGCGGACTCGACAAGGAGGAGGCCGCGCACCTGGCGACGATGTCGAACGGATGCCCGGGCATCGCGATTCGACTGCTCACCGACGGCGGCTACCGCGCCGAACGCGAGACCGCCGCCTCGGCATTTCACGCGATCATGGCCGCCTCGCTTCCGCGCCGCCTCGCCCTCGTGGCCGCGATGCTCCCGAAGACCGAGGCCGACAAGGCCACCGCGCTCGAGCGCATTCTCGACGCGTGGGAGGAAGCCGCGCGGCAGAAGATGCTGGAGGGGGACGCGCGATTCATCGCCGTTCTCGATCGCCTCCGTGAGGCCCGCGAGTCTGCCGAGCACAACGTCAATCCGCAATTAGCTCTTGAACATATCGTTATCTAATCCTATGCGCATTTCAAAACTGGCCCTTATCCTTTCCGCAGTCGCGCTCACTGGCGCCGGATGCTTCGGCGGCGTTGGCAAGTCGGGTTCGGCCGACGGCGGAGTGTTCAAGACGACGAACGGCGGAACGGCATGGACGCAGCAGACGGCCATCGTGTCCGCGAACGGCACGGGGTCGATCGCCACCACCGACATCCTCGCGCTTGCCTTGGATCCGCAGGACAACCAGACGGTGTACGCCGGAACGAAGGCCGCGGGACTGATTTATTCCCTCGACGGCGCCGCGTCCTGGCAGCAGGCGCGCAATCCCGGGTTGCGCGAGGGGGCGATCGGCGCGGTTGCCGTCGACCCTGCCAACGTGTGCGTCGTGTACGTCGCCAAGGGCCAGCACCTGTTCAAGTCTTCCGACTGTTTGCGCTCGGCGAATCCCGACGCGTACGTCGAAACCCGTACCGGCGTGACGATCTCGTCGCTCGCGGTCGATTGGTATGACTCCAAGGTTGTCTGGATCGGTCTCTCGAACGGCGACGTGCTGAAGAGCGATGACGCCACCGCGACCTGGCAGACGTCTACGTCCTCGGCGGAAAAGATTACCGGTATCCTGGTGAGCAACGCCGACAGCCGCGTGGTCCTCGCGTCGACGTACGGAGGCGGGTTCTACAAGACCGTCGATTCCGGCGTCACCTGGACGCAGATCAAGGACGGGTTGAAAGATTTGAAGAATACGGCTAAGGTTGCAGGCGTCGCGCAGGACAAGACCGGCGGCGTCGTGGTCGCGGCCACCGGCTACGGCCTCATCCGCTCCAAGGACTTCGGCTCCACCTGGGAAGGTCTCCAGCTGCTTTCCGCCCCGGGCCAGGTGCTCATCCCGAGCGTCGCCATCGATCCCGCCAACGCCGACACCATCGCCTACGCCGCGGGCAGTACCTTCTACCGCTCCGTCGACGGCGGCATCAAGTGGACCACAACCAAGATCCCGTCCGTCCGCAACCCGTCCGCACTTCTCCTCGACCCGACCGACCCGACCGTTTATTATCTCGGCCTCGTCGCCCCGTCGAAATAAGATTCCGACATTCGTTGCAATCCGTTGCATACGTGTAATAAGTAACAAATTCGTTATTCGCAACCCCGCCGTATGCATCCTTTCGTCCAAACCAAACAATCCGAATTCCAGCTTGCCGTCGACCACCTCCAGAACGAGTTGTCCTCTTTGCGCACCGGCCGCGCCAGCCCGCAGCTCGTGGAAAACATCCGCGTGGAGGCGTACGGCGAGAACATGGACCTGAAGTCCACCGCGTCCATCTCCGTCCAGGACGCGAAGACGATCGTGATCGAGCCGTGGGACAAGTCGCTCCTCCAGGCCATCGAGAAGGCCATCCGCGACGCCGACATCGGCGTGAGCCCGGCCGTCGACGGCCAGATCGTGCGCATCAACCTGCCGACGATGACCGAGGAGACGCGCAAGAAGCTCGTGAAGATCATGAAGGAGAAATCGGAGGAATGCCGCATCGCGCTGCGCGGCGTCCGCGAATCCTGCCGCGACGAGGTGCTGCGCCAGGAGAAGGACAAGGAGATCGCCGAGGACGTGAAGTTCAAGATGCTCGAGGAGTTCGACCGCGTCACCAGGGAGTTCACCGAGCTCGTCGAGTCGATCTGCGACCAGAAGGAGAAGGAAATAATGACGGTGTAAGGAAAGTGGATACGAATCTACGAATTGGCTACGAAACTACGTATGGGTAATGACGTTACGATGGACAAGCTCGTCGCGCTCTGCAAGCAGCGCGGCTTTATCTTTCCCGGATCCGAAATTTACGGCGGGCTTGCGAACTCGTGGGACTACGGTCCGCTCGGGGTCGAATTGAAAAACAATCTGAAGCAGGCGTGGTGGAAGATTTTCGTGCACGAGCGCCTCGACATGGTCGGGCTCGACGCGGCGATCCTCATGAACCCGCGCGTGTGGGAGGCGTCGGGACACATCTCGTCGTTCACCGACCCGCTCGTCGACTGCAAGGCGTGCCACCAACGGTTCCGCGGCGACAAGCTGCTCGAGGACAAACTGGGAGTCGACGCCGTCGCGGGGATCAAGCTCGAGGAAGTGCAGCCGCGGATGATGGCCGAGGCCATCGCGTGCCCGGCGTGCAAGAAGATCGACTGGACCGAGGCCAAGCGCTTCAACCTGATGTTCAAGACGAAGCAGGGCGTGGTCGACGGCGAGGGCGCGGACATCTACCTTCGACCGGAAACGGCGCAGGGAATCTTCGTGAACTTCAAGAACGTCGTGCAGAGCCAGCTCATGCGCCTCCCGTTCGGCATCGCGCAGATTGGAAAGTCGTTCCGCAACGAGATCACGCCGGGAAACTTCACCTTCCGCACGCGCGAGTTCGAGCAGATGGAGATCGAGTACTTCTTCGACCCCGAGGCGACCGAGTGGAAGGGGCTGTTCGAGGATTGGAAAAAATCGACGATGGCGTTCATGTCCGAGACGGTCGGGATCCACGCCGACAAGCTGCGGTTCCGCGACCACGCGGCCGACGAGCTGTCGCACTACTCGCGCGGCACGACGGACATCGAGTTCGCGTTTCCGTGGGGTTGGGGCGAGCTGTGCGCGGCCGCCGCGTATCGCACCGACTTCGACCTGACGCAGCACGCGCAGTTCAGCGGCGAAAATTTGCAGTACACGGACCCCGACGACAACAAGCGCAAGATCACCCCGCACGTCATCGAGCCGTCGTTCGGACTCGACCGAACGCTGCTCGCGCTTCTTCTCTCGTCGTATTCCGAGGAGAAGGCCCCGACCGCGGACGGAGGCGAGGACGTGCGCGTCGTGATGAAGTTCCCGTACCGCCTCGCGCCGGTGAAGATCGCGATTCTCCCGCTGTCGAAAAAGGACGAGCTGACGTCGATTTCGCTTCCGCTCGCGCAGAAGCTCGCCAAGCGCTGGCGCGTCGACCATCACTCGTCGCAGTCCATCGGCAAGCGCTACCGCCGCCAGGACGAGGTGGGAACCCCGTTCTGTGTCACCGTCGACTTCGACACGATCACGGACAACGCGGTGACCGTCCGCGACCGCGACACGATGAAGCAGGAGCGGGTGGCGATTGACGCGCTTGAGAAGTACTTTGAAGGAAAGCTTTAGGGTTCGGAGGGTTCCAGGGTCGAGGGTTCTAAGAACCTAGGCCACTTCGAACCTTCGAACCTCTCACCCCTACGAACCCTCTCTTATGAAGAAACCCATCGTCCTCTCAAACGGCATGCGCGTGCACCTGATGCCGTACTCCGGCACGCAGGCGGCGACCGTTCTCGTCCTCGTCAAAGTCGGATCTCGCTACGAGCATCCGGAAATCAACGGCGCGTCGCATTACATCGAGCACCTGATGTTCAAGGGAACCAAGCGACGCCCGACCACGCTCGACATTTCGCGAGGGCTCGACGCGGTGGGTGCCGAGTACAACGCGTTCACGGGCAAGGACTACACGGGATACTACATCACCATCGCCGCCGAGAAGCTTCCGCTCGCCGTGGACATGATCCACGACATGATGTTCCACTCCAAGTACGACAAGGAGGAGATGGACCGCGAGCGCGGGGTGATCATTGAGGAGATCAACATGTACCATGACAACCCGATCATGCACGTCGAGGAAATGCTCGAGCAGGTCATGTTCAAGGGCTCGACGCTCGGCTGGGACATCGCGGGTTCGCCCGAGACCATGCGCACGATGACGCGCGACCAGGTGATTGCGTTCCGCGACGAGCACTACGCGCCGGAAAAGATCGTTATCGCCATCGCGGGCAAGGTGGACAAGGCCACGCTCGCGCTCGTGAAGAAGACGTTCGGAACGGTAAAGTCGCGCAAGCCGGCCGGAACGTATCTCCCTTTCGAACCTTCGACCCTCCGACCCTCCGAACCCTTCTCGACCCCCTGCCTCGTCCAGAACAAGCCGGTCGACCAGCTCCAGGTGGCGCTTGGGTTCCCATCGTTCGGCGCGGGCGACAAGCGGAACGCCGCGGTGTCGCTCATGGCGACGATCCTTGGCGGAACGATGTCGTCGCGCCTGTTCATCTCGGTCCGCGAGCGGAAGGGACTGTGCTACTTCGTCCGCGCCGAGAACTCGACGTACGACGACGTGGGAACGTTCGTGATCCGCTCCGGGCTCGACAAGGCGCGGCTCGCGGAGGCGACGAAGACGATTCTCGCGGAGGTCGAAAAGATCAAGAAGACCGGCGTGACGCCGCGCGAGCTCAAGGAGGCCAAGGACCACTTCCGCGGCCGCATCCTGCTCAAGCTCGAGGATTCCTCCAGCCGCGCCGACTGGTACGCCCGCCAGGAGCTCATCCTCGGCAAGGCGCTGACGCCCGAAGAGCGCATGAGGGAAATTGACGCGGTAAAGACGTCCGACGTGAAAAAGGTCGCGCAGGAAATCCTCGACCTCGCCAAGCTGAGCGTCGCCGCGATCGGCCCGTTCAAGGATGGGAAGGCGTTTTTGCGAGAAGCAGGGATATAAGGGGTGAAGAGGGTCGAAGGTTCGAAGAACCGCGGCTCTCCGAGCCTTCGACCCTGTAACCCCTACGAACCCTTATGAAAACAATCATCGCCAACTGGAAAATGAACGTCGGGTCACGTGAGTCCGTCGCGCTGGCTCGCGGCGTGCTTCTGGCGCTGAAGGGAAAGAAGCAGCTTCCTGACGTCGTCGTGTGTCCCCCGCACGTCGCGCTTGGCGAGGTGCGGAAGATCGTGGCGCGGTCGCACGCGGCGCTAGGGGCGCAGAACGTGTTCTGGGAGGAGACCGGGGCGTTCACCGGAGAGACGTCGACGCGGATGCTCGCGGAGCTCGGCGTGTCGCACGTGATTCTCGGGCACTCGGAGCGTCGGAGACTGTTCGGCGAGACGGACGAGGCAGTCGGCAAGAAGATCGTCGCGGCGCTGTCCGCGGGTCTCGTCCCGATCGTCTGCGTCGGGGAATCCTCGACGGACAATGCCAGGGAATTCGTCGCAACCCAGCTGCGCGGGGCGCTCAAGGGGTTGCATTTGCGGCACAAGGAGCGCATCCTCGTGGCGTACGAGCCGGTGTGGGCGATTGGGACGGGCGTGGCGGCACAGCCCGCCGACGCGGTTTCCATGCACGCGTTCATCCGCTCGCTTGTCGCCGACCTTCTGCCGGGCGTGAAGGCGTCGCAGGTCTCGATCCTCTACGGCGGCAGCGTCGACGGGGCGAACGCGTACGCGTTCCTCCGCGAGGACGAGGTTGACGGCCTGCTCGTCGGCGGCGCGTCGGTGAAGCTGTCCGAGTTTGGAAAAATCCTTGAAGCCGCGGTCAGCGTGCTCGAAGCGCGCGCCGCATAACTATGCTCTGGCCCATTGTCTCACTCGTTCTTCTCGCCCTCTCCCTCGTCGTCGCGGGAGTCGTCTTGGCGCGCAAGGTTTCGCAGCTCAGGATGATCGACGTCGCGTCGATCCCTTCCGAGCGCGTGAAGCGCGTGAAGGAGCAGATCATCCTGCAGAAGTTTGAGCGCATCGGGGCGCAGAAGATGGGAGCGGCAGCCAAGGTGGCGCGCCAGGGCGTGTCGAGCGTCTCGAAGGTGGGACGCCGCGCCGTGCAGAAGCTGTACGCCATGGAGCAGTACTACCAGAAGCTGAAGCACTCCGCGCCCGACGGCTCGCACGCCGTGAACGCGGATACGATCAAGCGCCTGCTCGAGGAGGCGGAGAACCTGGTGAGCGAGGAGGAATACATCCCGGCGGAAAAGCGCTACATCGAGGTGATCAGCCACAACCCGAAGCACGTGAAGGCATACGAGGGACTCGGCAACCTGTACCTCGCCAATAAACAGTACGCCCAGGCCCGCGAGACGCTTTTGTTCACCCAGCGCCTGTCCAAGGACGACCCGAGCGTCCAGATGAGCCTCGCCGACGTGGAACTCGCGGAAGGGAACACGCGCAAGGCGGTCGACTATCTCCGCAACGTCGTCGCCCTCCGCCCGGGAAACCCGAAGTTCCTCGATCTCTACATCGAGAGCGCCCTCGAGGTCCGCCTGACCATCGACGCCCAGAAAGGGATCGCATTGCTCAAGGAATCCAACCCGGACAACCAAAAAATCCCCGATTTCGAGGCCCGCCTCGCCAAGCTTATCCCCAAGCCTTCACAACCCGCGGAGCCTCTGGTATAGTTCCGGCGGAAAAGAACCAACAAGAATTTCCCAAGGGAAATTCATTGTCGCCGTCATAGCTCAGTTGGTAGAGCGCATCCATGGTAAGGATGAGGTCATCGGTTCAATCCCGATTGACGGCTCCAAAAAACAGTCAGGCATCGCCTGGCTGTTTTTCTTATCCCCGCACGGGTCACACTGTAAAAAACCCTCGTTGCCAGAGGCTACGAGGGGTGGGCGCGGCCGAAGGTTCGGTCGCGGGAGGATGCCGTCGGAAGAACGTAGGCGCCGCCGCCCTGGTGGGTCCAGCCGCCGGCGAGCATGTCTCGGTGGTGGACGACCAGGTCCGCGAGCTTGGTTTCGGCGATCGCGTCGAGCAGGGCGTGGCGCGGCCGGTCGTGGCGCGCGATGCGAACCGCGACGGGGTAGGTGGTGAGCGTGACGCACAGGTGCGGCACGAACGCGTCGGTTTCGGCGTCCGCAAGCTGGATCTCCCAAATGCGCGTGCCAGGGAACAGATCCGACTGTTGCGCCGGGAACGACCGCGCGACCACCTCGTAGGCGATCGAGTCGACGTGCCCGCTCAAGCGCTCCCACCGCTCGAACCGCTTCCATGCCGCCGTCCACTGACGAACGCGATAGGCTCTCATGATTCCTCCGTCGGGGAACCATACGCCGGAAATGGGGATTCGGCAAGGGTTTCATGGTATACTGTAGGCATCTATGCGCATCGCGATGATCGGGCAGAAGGGATTCGAGATCGGGCAGCGCGGGGGCGGGATCGAACAGCACGTCCGGGCGCTGTCGTTGTATTTGGGGAGGAGGGGGCACGAGGTGACGGTGTATGCGAGAAAAAGGTATGACAGGGGGGATAGGGGCGAAGGGTCGAAGGCAGGGGTGACGGTGCGGTTCGTACCGACGGTCTATCGGAAGAACCTGGAGGCGATCGTCCATACGTTTTTGTGCACCGTCGACGCGTTGCTGCGGGACTACGACATCATCCATTACCACGGGGTCGGGCCGGCGACGCTGTCATGGATTCCTCGGTTGCTGAAACCGAAGACGCGGGTCGTGGTCACGTTTCACTCGCAGGATCAGTTCCATGCCAAGTGGGGCCTGTTCGC
>CAIMOJ010000005.1 GCA_903843045.1 Candidatus Uhrbacteria bacterium | reverse complement strand
GTTCATCCACCGCACGTTCGACGAGAACAACAAGATCACGGTCAGCTCGGAGGAAATGGCCAGCATGTGGCATCTTCCGACCCCGTGGACCGAGACGCCGGGAATCAAGTGGCTTGGCGCCCGGAAGGGAGCCGCGCCGAGCAACGTGCCGACCGGCCCGGAGCAGGGAGGCGAACTTGAGCTTGGATTCAACGTTTACCGCGGCGTGAAGACGCCTATCTGGATGAAGGGGCCGGACCGTCTCCGCCACATGTACGCCATGGGTAAGTCCGGAGCCGGTAAGTCCGAGATGATCGCCACCCTCGCCATCCAGGACATTGCCCTCGGCCACGGCGTGGCCGTCCTCGACCCGCACGGCGACCTCATCGAGCACATTCTCGGCAACATTCCCAAGGAGCGCATCGACGACGTGATCCACTTCAATCCGTCCGACATCGACCGGCCGATGGGCATCAACATGCTCGAGTCCAAGGACGAGGACCAGCGCGACATGGTGGTTCAGGAAATGATCGCCATCTTCTACAAGCTGTTCCCGCCGGAAATGATCGGCCCGATGTTCGAGCACCACATGAAGCACGTGATGCTCACCCTCATGGCCGACATCGAGAACCCGGGCACGCTTGCCGAGATCCCGCGCATGTTCTCCGACCAGGAGTTCGCGGACACCTGGATCGTCAAGATCAAGGACCCGATGGTGCGGGCCTATTGGGAAAAGGAAATGGCGAAGACGAGCGATTTCCACAAGTCGGAAATGCTCGGCTACCTCATCTCCAAGGTTGGTCGCTTCGTGGGCAACGAGATGATGCGCAACATCATCGGACAGAACAAGTCCAGCTTCGATTTCCGCGAGGTCATGGACTCGAAGAAGATTTTCCTGTGCAACCTGGCCAAGGGAAAGACGGGCGATATCAACGCCAACCTGCTCGGCATGGTCATCGTGACCAAGCTCCAGATGGCCGCCCTCGGCCGCGCCGACATTCCGGAGGCGCAGCGCGAGCCGTTCTACCTATACATCGACGAGTTTCAGAACTTCGTGACCGATTCGATCGCGACGATCCTTTCCGAGGCCCGCAAATATAAGCTCGCCCTGATTCTGGCCCACCAGTACATCAGCCAGCTTGCGGACAAGGGGGATACGAAGATCAAGGATGCCGTGTTCGGAAACGTCGGAACGATGATGGTCGCCCGCATCGGTCCGGAAGACGTGGAAACGCTTGAGAAGGTGTACGCGCCGGACTTTGGCGGGTACGACATGATCAACTCGGACAAGTTTACCTGGTACGTGAAGATGATCGTGGACAATGCCTCGATGCGTCCGTTCACGATGGGTCTGACACCGAAGAGCAAGGGCGACCGAGAGCTGGCCGAGGCCATCAAGGAGCTGTCGCGGCTCAAATACGGCCGCGACCGCGCCATCGTCGAGGCTGAGATCATGGAACGCTCCCAGCTCGGCGTCCAGGACGCTCCGCTTTCGCCGGACGCTTCGTCGAGCATTTTCTAGGAGGAATGCACAGAAATAAAAATAAAAAATATGTCAGGATTTCTGTTTGAGGATGAATTTCATGTCGAGCCCGTCGACGACGCCTCTGCCACGTTCCCCTCTCCTTCGAAAGGAGAGGGACAGGGTGAGGTCTACGGTCAAGGATCGCCCGCGAACGACGGTGCCCGGCTCGACCTCGCCGTTCGCGTCCTTCGTCAGATGCACGACAGTCTCGGCCACGTGATCTCGCTTCTCGAGGGCGCCGAGTCGACGGACGGCTCGCGTCGCGTCGCGGACCTGCTGATGGCCAAAAAGGCGATGTCGCAGATGATGGACACGTCGTCGGGGTCGCGGACGATCGAGGGAGTTTTCAATGGGTCGCACATGATCGGCCCGGACGGCAACGCCTACCCAGTTCCCCCGAATTACGCCTCCAAGTCGCGACTCGTCGAGGGCGACGTGCTCAAGCTGGTCATTCGCGCCGACGGAACTTTTGTGTTCAAGCAAATCGGCCCGGTTGAGCGTCGCCGGACGGTCGGCTGCGTTGCCATGGATTCGTCCACAGGCACCCACGTTGTGATT
>CAIMOJ010000004.1 GCA_903843045.1 Candidatus Uhrbacteria bacterium | reverse complement strand
GTGCGTTTTTTCATCCTCCAGGCTCACTACCGCAGCCCGCTCGATTTCAGCAACGAAGCCTTGCAGGCTTCCGAAAAAGGATTCCAGCGATTGATGAAAAGCATTGCTACCATCGAAAAACTGGTTCCGGCAAACCTCTCAACTGTGGATATCGCAGTTTTGCAGTCAAAATGCTACGAGGCCATGAACGATGACCTCAACAGCCCTATACTGATTGCTCATCTTTTTGATGCCGCACGAATCATTAACTCGGCTCATGATAAAAAGGAAAGCCTGACCGCTGTCGATATAGGATTGCTTCGTACAACGATGCATACATTTACTTTCGACATCCTGGGACTGCTTCCTGAAAATGACCCGCAAGCCGGTAACCAGGTAATAAGCAACCTGATGAATATTATCCTGGATCTGCGCCGTGAAGCCCGCACCAATAAAGACTGGGCTACCAGCGATCGCCTGAGGGACACCCTGGCACAGGCCGGAGTCACCATTAAGGATACTAAGGAAGGCGCTTCATGGGAACTGGAAATGTGATAATGCGATAATGTGTTAATGTGCTAATGTGCTAATGCGTTAATTAGGAAATGTGCCAGTTTGGTGTACAACCGTGCACTTCGGCTTCGCACAGTATCCGGTTTTTGAACTTTGAACCTTGAATTTTGGCTTTACTCAGTGTCCGGTTTTTGAACTTTGAACCTTGAACCTTGAACTTTAAATTTTGAATTTTGAACCTTGATCTTTGAACCTTAAACTTTGAATTATGAAAACATTTAAACGTATTATCCTGTTAATGGCATTGCTTTCGGTAATTGCTTTTGATGGATGTAAAAATAACAAACCGCACATGAAAAAACAACTGCTTTCATTTATTGAACGATTCGATTCAATTGTTCAGCCGCTAACCAAAGAAGCTTCGCTGGCTTACTGGAATGCTTCCCTGAGCGGGAAGGACGAGGATTGGAAAAAATCGGAAGATCTTAACATTGAACTCACGAAAGTGTTTTCGAATAAAGAGGATTTTGCTATTCTCAAAAAAATTAAAGAATCGGATGCCATCACCGATGAGCTATTGAAACGCCAACTTGAAGTGATGTACAATAGTTACCTGGGAAACCAGGTCGATACCTCCCTGCTGAACAGTGCCATCAAAATGCAAACGGAAGTGGAGAAGAAATATTCGAATTTCCGTGCTGATGTAAATGGTAAAAAACTCAGTGATAACGATGTAGAGGACGTATTGAAAACCTCCACAAATTCTGCAGAACTGCAACAGGCATGGGAAGGGCACAAAGCCATTGGACCCGTTGTGGCACAGGATATTATCAACCTGGTAAAAAAACGCAATGAGATAGCCAAACAACTGGGCTTCGACAATTATCATTCCATGAGCCTGAAACTGAGCGAGCAGGATCCGGAAGAAATCAGCAAGCTATTCGACGAACTCGATAACCTGACCCGCGATGCATTTACAGGTCTGAAAGGCGAAATTGACACCTATCTCTCGAAACGTGATAATGTTAAAGCCGAAAACCTGATGCCCTGGCATTATCAAAACCGCTTTTTTCAGGAAGCACCTGCCATTTACAGCGTTGACCTCGACAAATACTATAAAGGCAAGAATATTGAAACACTTACCACTGATTATTATTCCAGTATCGACCTGGATATCAGCGATATGATTGCAAAGAGTGACCTTTACGAAAAACCAGGCAAAAATCAGCATGCCTATTGTATCGATATTGATAACCATGGAGATGTAAGGGTTCTGTGCAATATCAAACCCAATTACAGCTGGATGGGTACCATGTTGCACGAATTTGGCCACGCGAATTACGATAAATACATTGATGGTCAGCTCCCGTTTGCTCTTCGCAACCCTGCGCATACTTTTACAACCGAAGCGATTGCCATGTTTTTCGGACGTATGGCTGCTAATGCAGGGTTTCTGGTTGATATGAAACTCACCGACACTACCGATGCCCGCAAAGTTGCTACCGAAAGCTTTAAAGTTCTTTGCCTGGAACAACTTACATTTAGTCGCTGGGCACAGGTAATGTACCGTTTCGAGCAAGCTTTGTACGCCAACCCTGACCAGGACCTGAATAAATTATGGTGGGATCTCGTAGAAAAATACCAGATGATAAAAAGACCTGCAAACCGCAACCTGCCTGATTGGGCAAGCAAAATTCATATTGCCACTTCGCCCTGTTACTACCATAACTACCTGCTCGGTGAGTTGCTGGCATCACAATTTAATCATTACATAGCATCTACTGTTCTGAAATCGTCCGATTTCGGACAGAGCTACTTTGGTAAAAAAGAGGTTGGCGACTACCTGAAGGAAAATGTATTTAAACCCGGTGCCCGTTACAGCTGGAACGAAATGATTGAGAAAGCCACAGGCGAAAAGCTTACCGCTAAATATTATGCAGAGCAATTTGTAAACTAAAACCTGATTACCCAGTTCAACCAACCAATATCAATTGAAAAAAGCAGGCTACAAGGCCTGCTTTTTTTATAATCGTAATATCCGCGAAAAGGCTACATATTCCTCCTGTACTGTCCTCCAACTTCAAACAACGACTGAGTTATCTGTCCTAACGAGCAATATTTGGTTGCTTCGATCAGGCTTTCGAAAAGGTTACCGCCATGCAGTGCCTGTTCGCGTAAATGCAACAGACACTCGCGTGATTCGTCCTGCCAGGTGTTGTGCAACTGCTGCAACATGGCAATCTGGTATTCCTGCTCGGCTTTGGTGGCACGTATTACCTGTTTCGGAATTACAGTCGGCGATCCCTTGCTCGAAAGGAAAGTATTTACGCCCATGATCGGCAGTTCGCCGGTATGCTTAAGATGTTCGTAATAGAGCGACTCTTCCTGGATCTTTCCACGCTGGTACATGGTTTCCATGGCTCCCAATACACCTCCGCGCTCATTTATCCGATCAAATTCGGCTAATACGGCTTCTTCAACCAGGTCGGTCAGTTCTTCTATAATAAATGAGCCCTGAAGTGGATTCTGGTTTTTGGTAAGCCCCAGTTCGTTGTTGATAATCATTTGTATGGCAATAGCCCGGCGAACGGACTCCTCGGTCGGAGTTGTGATGGCCTCATCGTAAGCATTGGTATGCAGCGAATTGCAGTTGTCGTAAACTGCATAAAGTGCCTGGAGCGTAGTGCGTATATCGTTGAAATCAATTTCCTGCGCATGAAGCGAACGCCCTGAGGTTTGTATGTGGTATTTGAGCATCTGCGAGCGAGGCCCCGCTTTGTATAGACCTTTCATAGCCTTGGCCCAAATCAGTCGTGCCACCCTGCCCAATACCGAATATTCGGGATCAATGCCGTTGGAAAAGAAAAAGGAGAGGTTAGGCGCAAATTTATCGATGTCCATTCCGCGCGAGGCGTAATATTCAACGTAAGTGAAACCGTTTGCCAGGGTAAAAGCAAGCTGGGTAATCGGGTTGGCACCGGCTTCGGCAATATGGTAACCCGAAATAGAAACCGAGTAAAAGTTCCTCACGTTATTCTCGATAAAATACTGCTGCACATCGCCCATCAGCCTGAGTGCAAAATCGGTGCTGAAAATACAGGTATTCTGGGCCTGGTCTTCTTTCAGTATATCAGCCTGTACCGTACCTCGGACATTGGCAATGGTTTCGGTTTTAATCTTAGTGTAAACCTCTGCCGGAAGCACCTGGTCGCCGGTAATGCCGAGCAACATCAAACCCAATCCGTTATTCCCTTCCGGTAAATCCCCCTGGTAATCAGGCCGTTTTGAGCCATGTTTCCGGAAAATAGCTTTTATCTTCTTTTCGGTTTCCTCTTCGAGCCCGTTTTTATGTATATACAATTCACACTGCTGGTCGATGGCGGTATTCATAAAAAAACCAAGCATGGCGGGAGCCGGTCCGTTGATGGTCATTGAAACGGAAGTTGCCGGGTCGCACAGATTAAAACCTGAATAGAGTTTTTTGGCATCATCGAGGCAGGCTACAGAAACACCGGCATTGCCAATTTTGCCGTAAATATCAGGCCGTAAGCCGGGATCGGCACCGTAAAGTGTAACTGAGTCGAAAGCGGTGGAAAGCCGTTTGGCAGGCATGCCGAAGGAAACATAATGAAAGCGCTTATTGGTGCGCTCGGGTCCGCCTTCGCCGGCAAACATACGTGTGGGGTCTTCGTTTTCGCGTTTAAAAGGATAAAGCCCGGCAGCGTAAGGAAATTCACCCGGCACATTTTCGCGCAGGCACCATTCGAGTATATCGCCCCAGTCGTTGTAACGCGGCATTGCTATTTTGGGAATGCGCAAGTGCGACATCGATTCTGTAAACGTTTGCACTTTCACCTCTTTGTTGCGGACAATATAGGTGCAAGTGTCTTTCTTAAGTTCCTTGATACGATGTTGCCAGGTGTCGATAAGTTTCTGGTTGGCCGGTTCCAGCTGTTTCTGCGTTTCTTTATAAAGTTTCTTTAATTCAGCTGATAGAGCAGGAGTTGAGCTGGTGAGCAGCGTATTCTCCGGGTAATTGAGTTCTTCGATTGCGATGTGAAGCCCGTAAAGCCGGCGGGCAACTGATGCCTGCTGCTTCGACCATTTGTTATAGTTACGGACGCTCTCTGTAATTTCGCCCAGGTAGCGGACGCGCCTTGGCGGAATGATGCCGGCAATGCTGACAATATCTTCTGCTATTTGAAACTGCGAATCGTAATCTGCCCTGGTTTTGGCATTCAAAATATGGATGAGTTCGCGGTATAACTGGTTAACACCATGGTCGTTAAACTGAGATGCCATAGTAGCGAACACGGGCAGTTTCTCAGGATCGGTAGCAAACAGCATACGATTGCGTGCAAACTGTTTGCGAACATCGCGTAATGCATCCTGCGCACCGCGTTTATCCGACTTATTAAGGGCAACTATATCAGCATAGTCAAGCATGTCGATCTTTTCAAGCTGAGTGGCGGCACCGTATTCCGGTGTCATCACATACATGCTTACATCACAGAAATCAACAATCTCGGTATCCGATTGCCCGATCCCCGAAGTTTCGAGGATCACCAGGTCGAATCCGGCATTTTTCACAATGCAGAGTGCTTCGGATATGTGTTTCGACAGGGCCAGGTTAGCCTGCCGGGTAGCCAGTGAACGCATATAAACCCTTGGGGTATTGATGGCATTCATCCTGATCCGGTCCCCCAGGAGCGCGCCACCGGTTTTACGCTTCGATGGATCCACCGAAATAATGGCTAAGGTTTTATCCGGAAAATCGGAAAGGAAACGCCTGACCAATTCATCCACAAGCGAGGATTTTCCTGCACCACCGGTACCGGTTATTCCCAAAACCGGAGTTGTACCCGACGAACATCCTGCTTTAAGTTCAGCCAGTAGGTTTTTAACCTCCGAATGATGGTTTTCGGCAGCAGAGATAAGTTGGGCTATGGCGTGATAATCGCCTTTCTGTATATCGGATTTGGTAATTGTCAGATCTTTGCCTGTCGGGAAATCGGATAATTCGACCACTTCGTTGATCATTCCCTGCAAGCCCAGGTGACGGCCATCGTCAGGTGAATATATCCTCGAGATTCCATACTGTTGCAGTTCATTGATTTCCTCCGGAAGGATCACTCCTCCCCCACCGCCAAAAATTTTAATATGACCACAGCCCTTTTCCTTCAACAAATCATGCATGTATTTGAAAAACTCCATGTGCCCACCCTGGTAGGATGTAATAGCCACAGCCTGAACATCTTCCTGTATGGCGCAATCCACAATTTCCTGTACCTGCCTGTCGTGCCCGAGATGTATCACCTCCACTCCTGTGCTCTGCAATATGCGGCGCATGATGTTAATGGCTGCATCGTGACCGTCGAATAATGCGGCGGCAGTTACAATGCGTATATGATTTTTAGGCTTATAGATATCGGTTTGCATAGGTGGGATTTATAGCTGATAAATCAATGTCGTTTACTTGACAGAAAATGTTAAAAAATAACCACAGAGAACCGCAAAGTATTACGCAGAGTTCTGCAGAGAAGGCTACCTGACAAGAACTCTGCGGCTCTCTGCGCCTTCTCAGCGAGCTTTGCGATAAACACTTTTCGCTTCCAAAACCCTTTATTAGGTGACAATGGCTTATAAATAATGTTAGCCACAAATATATAGTTTTTTGAATGTCTTTATACTGTCGGCAAAAATATTTTGAGCGAACTCAGCAACAGTTTTTATGATGAGACAGAAGCACTACTGACGCTATTATATTGAATTGCAAAAATTTCCTGTTCATTTTTCAGACACAATAAGTTTGATTTGTAAAAAGTTGGCCCTGGTGATGACCGAAAATAAAAAACACAGTTACCCGTTTAATCGGATAACTGTGTAGACTGTATGAGCCGTGAAGGCGTTCGCGATTTATTCGCCTGCAGGATTAGCGCGCACTACGTACACTTTTCGTCCGGCATAAGCCATCGCCAAAGTGAGTAACAGAAAAGTGCCATTGCCAATGGGTGCGCTGCTGGAGCCGCCAACAGGAGTGTTGCCTGCGCCCGGGGCACCATTTCCATTATTAGGATGAGGCTGAGCGAACATCAGCAGAGGAACTGTTAACAGTAAGACTGCAATAACTAATATTTTTATGTTTCTTTTCATATGTCTTTGAGTTTAATCTTGTTTTAAGTATAAAGGTTTTGGGGATTAGGATTTAGGGATTAGGGGTCGTTTAATCGCCCCTCGCCCCTACGCCTGGTCTCTTAGTTAATAAACACTTTCCTAACCACTGTATTATCCCTGCTAATCACTTTCACGATATAGTTACCCGTTTGATTAAGGCCTATCTCATTCATTCCCTTTGCTGACATTTTAGTAGCAATCACCTGACCGGCAATGTTATAAATATAGATATCGCCTGCTTGTTTATCTTTCATATTTACATAAACGGTTTGACGGTAGCTGTAAATATTGGCAGATGAACTTTCAGTTTCGTTAACTGCCAAAGGTCCGAAATGCAGAACAAATCTCTGTTCGTTTTCGCCCGGTATAAAGCTAAAAGTATAGGATGTTGTAAGCAAATCAGTAAACACAGCGGTTTTGGTATCCTCGAGGGTTACTTTGGTAAAGTCGTTGATTTCGGTAGCAGCAATGGTATAAGTACCGCTTGAGCCGACGTGAATTCCAACAGGAACGGTGCTTGTTTCGGGCATTGTATTGATAGCCAACGGAGTGCTGCCTAACGTATAGAGTTGGGCTGCTTTTGCTACATCGCCAAAAAGTTTATATGCATCATAGTCACCGTCAAATCCCGCTGTAGCATTGGCAGCGAACCTCACAATTGCTTCGTCAGTAAAGCCCTGGCCGGACACCTGTAACCTTACAAGGTTGCTTACAGCGCTTTTATAGAAAGGAGTTGCATTATGTACCCTGATATTGTTATTCATTGCGAGTGTACCGTTTCCAACACTCGCTACATTTACAAAGAAACCCTGGCCTGAAGCAATAAACTGAGAGCCTCCGTTAGAGCCAACACCACCCACGTAGGATGCCCAATTAGAAGCATTTAAATGAATATAAGTAGCATTATTTAAATTGGTTTTGGTCCAGCCGGATGAAGCATTCCAGTCGATTGAGGATGGGTAAGGGTTGCCAACAAGGTTCCATCCTGAGAACTCACCGGTTGCCGATCGTGTAACATTATCAGCTGATCCAATAGCACCCGTATTCAGAGTCCCTGTATATTGAGCTGTAAAATCTGTTGCATTATACAACGCGAAACCTTTTGCCGGTGTAAGAGCCTCGGTAACTGACTCAATATCAGTAAATGCATTAGTAGATTCAGTATTTTTCTGCAGGAATTTACCTGTGAACAATCCGGAAACTGCATCAGAAACCGGTGCGGAAATTAAATGCCATTCGCCACCGGCAATAGCACGTTCTACCGTAACATTAGCACCAGTTTGGTTAGTAATAGTACCATTATCCAGTAGTGAGGCCCCCGATGATATAGTGAGGTTGACATTTAGTAAATCGATACCTGCACCTGTAACAGCAAGTTTTTTTCCTGAATTAATTAGAATGTTTAAAGTTGTTGAGGCAGCAGAATTGTAAACTGTAGAAGGAACTGTATTACGAAGCGTTACATCCTGTCCGATCGTCAGGTTAGTGATTGCATTGGTCGTTGTGAATTTTGCCATCCGCCATGCATCAAATGTTCCACTTCCTGAAATAAGGCAGTTTGTTCCTTCGATATCGAAACCGAGAGCCGAAGGTGTCACACCTCCATCGCTGCTTCCAATGGTTCCGTTATTCAGGATATTGCCATAAACGTAAAGGTAGCTGGCGGCAGTTGGACTATTCTTCCACAACTTTCCGCCAGCATTTATTGTTAAGTTAGAACATTTACCGTTATTATCAGTCACACTAATGACATGTGAGTTAAGAATGGTTGCAGATTTGCTTGAAGCATTGGGATAATCAGATGCAGCTACCCAACCAGTTCCATTATATACTTCCCATGATGAACTTGCACTCCAGTTGCCACTGGCTTTCGACTGGTACATTGGATCAACTATGTTAATTGTGCCAGAAGTTGCACCTGTAAGACCAGAACAACTTGCCGATACCGTATAGCTTCCATTGATGCTCATTACAATATCATTGAATGCGGCACCACCTGCAATTGTTGATTTGCTTAGAGTGCCGGTAACCGTACCAGGGCCGCTGGCCTTGGAAATGGTTACAGAAGTTGCCGGAAAGTTAAGATCCACTGTGTTATCAGCGCGTTGTGCTTCAACAGTGAAGGAAGCAATTATCTGGCCAGGAAACCCTACAGCAGGGAAATTTGCAAAAGCCAGATGATCAGCTGCCCCCAAAACAGCAAAAGTACTGCTTGTACCTGCTGTTAATATATCGCCTGAAGTGCGGGTTGCTGTCAGGCTTACCCCTGCTTCGGCTGTATTATAAGTGATTCCGGTTACTGTTGCACTATTTGAACCGGCAGCAATACTTCCGGTTAGCGTTCCGCCTAAAGCACCAGTTCCGGAAACCAAACTCAAACTAAAATTAGTAGTGGCAACTACATTTGCAGGTGCATTACCAGCATCCTGCGACTGAACCATAACATTAAAAGGGGTTCCAGTTGAAGGCGAAATTCCTCCGTTAATAGAGGTTATTACAAGTTTAGTCGGACCGCCGGCACTGGCAGCAGTAGCATTTATTACAATATTATCTAATCTATTGTTTCCCGATGTGCTTGTTGCTCCTGTGAAAGTGACACGTAAATAAACAGCAGCAGCTTGATCAAGGGAATTGATGCTACTCATATCAAGCGTCTTAGTTACGAAAGAAGTAGTTATAGTTGTGATCGTTCCAAAAGTGGTATAGGTACTATTATCTGTGCTCCATGCCCATGTTTGTGTTTGAAAACCTGTAGAAGTATTTCTGGTGGCATAGGTTAGTATCGGATCCTGAAACCCTGTCATTGTAAGTTTAATCACCATGCTCTTCCCATTTGCAGAAAATCCAGTTCCTCCAACTGGGCAGTATGACTGTCCAGCCGATGGTGTCCCACGAGGATCATTTATTGTTGAACCTGCAAATGCTGTGAGTTCGTTACCAAGCGTCGCAGTAATCCATGTGGATGATCCATTAGTCCCATCAGCATAAAGAGTTGCAGTACCTAATTGTGCTCCTAAATTAGCAGCAACACTGCTTGGAGTGCTGGGAGCAGCAGCCGTAGCATCAAAAGTCCAAGCCGCTATCTGGGTTTGCCCCCATCCCAATCCAGGCATCATCATTAAAAGAACAATAGCAACCAAAGCCAGGTTGCGTGTAAAGAGTAATTTGTTTTTCATATAAATCAGATTTTATTGGTTATTGTGTTATGGGTTTATTATATCATTCTTAAAAAGGCAAAAAAGCATTAGTAAAATAAGATACTGTGTATTAGTAAAAAGATACTGTGTAATCAGGCAAAAGATACTGTGTACTTGTGTAAAAGATACCGTGTAGTTTTACGCTTTCTGAGGCAGTCTTTGTAAACTCAATGGCATCAATGGTTTTCAAACATTCCGGGTAAGTTATAGTCAGAAAAGAAATCCAAAGCTTTAATTTTTGATTCCAACAGATTCCAAAAGATTTAAGGCTGCTAAAGTATAAAAAAAAATGCAATAGAAAAGAGCCTGTTACGGAAATAATATTTTGTTAATAAATAGTGGATAAATGCATGTTGAAGGCGCATAGGCAACAGGCGCGGCTGTGACAAGGCGACAAGGCAATACAACTTCACTTTTCACTATTCGTTATTCACACTTCGGCTCCGCTCTGTGCATAGCTTTTCACTAAAAAAACATTCCCCGTTTCCACAGGAAAGCCTTTTTATATTTTACTCCACATAGGCACATAGGTCACATAGAGGCGAGGGGCGACGGGGCGATGGGGTGACGGGGCGACGGGGCGACGGGGCGACGGGGCGACGGGGCGACGGGGCGACGGGGCGACGGGGCGACGGGGCGACGGGGCGATGGGGTGACAGGGCGACAGGGCGACGGGGCGACGGGGCGAAAGGGCGAAATCTGCAACCGGGCTTTACTTTTCACTTTTCGTTATTCACACTTCGGCTCCGCTCTGTGCATAGCTTTTCACTAAAAAAAACCTCCCCCACTTGCACAGGAAAGGCTCTTTTTTTATTGTCGAAGGTCAAAAGTCAAAGGTCATTGTCAATTATCCATTGTCCATTATCCATTGTCAATCATTTCGCTCATTTTCTGCGGGTTCTGCCTGCAATCGAACAGATTTACAATTTCAATTCTTTGCCTCTTTAAATTGACCCAATATATAATCTTGAAGTTTTTGAAGACCAAATACCTGAAATCCTAAGTTCTATCTGCAAGAAGTAGTTCTTTTTGACCCATAAAAGGATTTTTTGCTAATTCCATTGATCGGTCAATTAATTCATTTGCCAGAGACTGAGCAAGTTTCAGACTTACTTTCTGAGTATAATATAGGAACACATCCTCCAGTTTGTCCTCGGCGAATTGAGTCCAGTAAACGGCTAGCTCCATGTTTGAACCTTATTTTTCAATTCTTCAGCCGGAGTAATTCTCCCCATCTCTGAATCAGACAATGCCTGATCAATTTCTCTGTTAAATTGTTCAAGGCTCATAGGTGTCAACTTCTTTTCAAACAAATCGTTTTTTTGTTTTCGCAACAACTTTTCAAGCCCGCTGATGATTTCCTCGTTTTGCAATCTCAGGAATTCCTGGACAAATATGATCTTTCTGGCTTCTAAGTCCATGGTATTTTTTCTGTAAAGTTACATAATATCCTTATATCTATTTATATTTCGCTTTAAAAACTCACCCCCATCCCCTCTCTTTGAAGGAAAGAGAGGGGGGCCTCCATCGTGGAGTTTTATTAAATGGGTGAGGATTTTTCACTATTCGCTATTCACACTTCGGCTCCGCTCTGTGCATAGCTTTTCATTAAAAAAACCTTCCCCACTTGCACAGGAAAGGCTCTTTTCTTATTGTCAAAGGTCAAAAGTCAAAGGTCAAAGGGAAGGAGTTAATTTTTATGTACGGGCTCGATCCAACGGAACTCCGCGTCCTCAAACGACTCAACACCCCGGCAAAAATCCAGGATTTTCTTGACGCGCTTCCGCAGAACCACGAGCCCGACGGAGACTCATGCTTCTCGCCGCGCCTCGTCCTTCGCCATGGCCGCGCGCACTGCATCGAGGGCGCGATGCTCGCCGCCGTCGCGTTGCGCCTCGCCGGCGAAAAGCCGCTGATCCTCGACCTCACCTCGACCGACGACGACCAGGACCACGTCGTTGCCCTCTTTCGTCGACACGGCCACTGGGGCGCGATCTCGAAGACCAACCACGCCGTCCTCCGCTACCGCGAGCCGGTCTATCGCACGATCCGTGAGCTCGCGATGTCGTACTTCCACGAGTATTTCCTCCAGTCGAACGGCAAGAAGACCCTGCGATCGTTCTCGCGTCCCGTCGACTTGTCGCGGTTCGACGCGCGCGGCTGGATGACCAGCGAGGACCCGGTCTGGTTCGTTCCCGAGCATCTCTGCAACGTTGCGCATACGGCAATCCTGTCGCGAGGCCAGATCGCGACGCTCCGCCCGGCGGATGCGCTCGAGCGGCGCGCGGGGGAGATCGTCGAGTGGACGAAGCCCGCCTAACCGGGTATTCTCGAATCATATGTCCCACCCTCCCGCCGCCCACGGGCATGACGACCATCATGCTCCCGCAAAGCCGAAGAAAATCCCGAAGCACGGGCCGAATGATTGCTACGGAATGCCGCAGAAGAAGTTTTGGCGCATCGTGTTCGGCGTCGGGTTCTTGACGGCTGCCATCACGGTCGCGACGGTCATCTTGGTCAACCGGTAGCCGCGTGCTATAATCCTGGCGGATATGAAAGTGATTCTCCTCAAGGACGTGAAGGCCCTCGGCCGGCGCGGGGACGTGGCGAACGTTTCCGACGGCTATGCGATCAATTTTCTGTTCCCCCAGAATCTGGGAGTTCAGGCCACCGAGCAGTCCATCCAGCGGATGCGCGAGGCGGAGGCGAAGCTCGTGAAGGTCGCCAAGAAGGGCGAGAACGAGGCAAAGAAGCTTGCCTCGGCGCTCGACGGGTTCGAGCTCGTCGTAAAGGAAAAGGCGAACGAGAGCGGGGTGCTCTACGCGGCGGTCACGGCCAAGACGGTCGCGGCGCTGCTGAAGAAGAATGGATTCGCGGTTCCCGAGGACGCGGTGGAAATGCCGCCCATGAAGGAACCGGGGGAGCGGGACGCGGTGGTCAATCTTCCGCACGGTTTTGAGGCCACCATAAAAATAATCGTCGAAGGTAAATAACCTGGAGCTTCGTCTCCAGTTTTCGTTTTATGCCAAAGTACATCTTCGTTTCGGGCGGCGTCATCTCGGGTCTCGGGAAGGGAATTACCACGGCGTCGCTCGGTGCCATTCTGCAGTCGAAGGGCTTTTCCGTGGCCGCCATGAAGGTGGACATGTACCTGAACATCGACGCGGGAACCATCCGCCCGTCGGAGCACGGCGAGGTGTTCGTGACCGAGGACGGGCTCGAGAGCGACCAGGACCTTGGCAACTACGAGCGCTTCCTCGGCCGCCCGCTCCACCGCGTCAACTACATGACCACTGGCCAGGTCTACGCCGAGGTCATCCGAAAGGAGCGCGCGTTCGAGTACGAGGGCGAGGACGTGGAGGCAATTCCGCACCTGACGGACGAGATCATTCGGCGCTTCAAGGCGGCCGTGAAGGGATCGGACGTCGTCATCGTCGAGCTTGGCGGGACGGTCGGCGAGTACCAGAACGGGATCTTCTTCGAGGCCACTCGTATCCTCAAGATGCGCGAGCCGAAGAACGTCGTGCAGATTCACGTCGCCTATCTTCCGGTCCCGGGCAACCTGGGCGAGATGAAGACCAAGCCGGTGCAGCAGAGCGTCCGGATGCTGAACTCCATGGGAATCCAGCCCGACTTCGTGGTCGGCCGAAGCGAGGAGCCGATGGACGACCGCCGCAAGGAGCGCATCGCGCTGTTCTGCAACGTCGAGAAGGAGGCGGTCATCTCGAATCCGAACGTCGGGTCCATCTACGAGATCCCGTTGATCCTCGAGGATCAGAAGCTCGGCGACATGGTTGTCAAGAAATTGGGATTGAAGGCCAAGCCGTCGAACATGAAGCCGTGGAAGGATCTCGTGGCGAAGATCAAGAAGCCGACGGACGATTTGAAGATCGCGGTCGTCGGGAAGTATTTCACGACCGGCGGGTTCGTGCTGTCCGACGTGTACATCTCGGTGATCGAGTCGATCAAGCACGCGTGCTGGGCCGTGGGCCGCAAGCCGGCGCTGACCTGGATCGACGCGATGGAGATTGAGAAGAACGGGACGGACTGTCTCAAGGGGTTCGACGGGATCGTCGTCCCGGGCGGATTCGGCAGCCGTGGCATCGAGGGGATCATCGCGGCGATCGGGTTCGCGCGCGAGAACAAGGTTCCGTACTACGGCCTGTGCTACGGGATGCAGCTGGCGTGCGTCGAGTTCGCAAGGAACGTCGTCGGGCTGAAGGGCGCGAACACGACCGAGATCGACGCGAAGGCGAAGCATCCGGTCATCCACGTGATGCCCGACCAGGAAAAGAAGATGCTCAAGAAGGACTATGGCGCGTCGATGCGCCTCGGCTCGTGGGACTGCAAGGTCGCCGCCGGGACGCACAGCCGCAAGGCGTACGGCGCCGAGATCGTCTCCGAGCGCCACCGCCACCGTTACGAGTTCAACAACGCCTATCGCGACCAGCTCGTCGCCGCCGGCCTCGTCGTCGCGGGCACGACGCCGGACGGAAAACTCGTCGAGATCGTCGAGCTGAAGGACCACCCGTTCTTCGTCGGCGTCCAGTTCCACCCCGAATTCCAGTCGTCCCCGTTGAAGCCGCATCCGTTGTTTCTCGCCTTCGCGAAGGCGGCGGTTAAGTCGTAATCATCACGCGTATGCGACACCCTTCTTCGGAAACCATGGGCGCCATCATGGGAAGGTTCGGCGGACAGAAAGAGTCCGTTCCTCCGGGAAAAAGCAGTCCTGACGCGGCGGCGATGAGAGACCAGGCAATCCTCGACGCGCGGCAGCGGATCAAGAAGCTTGAGAATACCCTGGGAGCGCTGATGTTTGGCGAGGCAAAGAACCTGACGGTTGCTCAGCAGCGCTGGGTCGATTCGGCTCGCTCAAAGATGACGGACGAGGAGGCGAGCGCGTTTTCCCGCATGAAGACAGCGGAGGAGTTTTACCCGCTTGCATCCGAGCTGCACCGACGGACGCAGGAGGATCCGCTGACCAGGTACAAGCCGGGAACGTAACCTGGGGCGAAGGCTTGACAAACGGTCGGGAATTTGCGAATATCCGACCATTATTAACGCATTTGTTATATAGCGCATATGTCCTACCCAATCGTTCAGCTCGTTCCAGGCAAGGAGGCGGCAATCGGATTCTGGCACCCGTGGGTGTTTTCGGGGGCGGTGGCGGTGGTTCCGGACGACGTGGAGCACGGCGGACTCGTGCACGTTTCCGATCGCAAGGGGCAGATCATCGGGACCGGGACGTACTCGAAGTCGAGCTCGATCCGCGTTCGCCTCTTTGAGTTCAAGGAGGCCGTGATCGACAAGGCCTGGTTCGTCGAGAAAATCCGCGCGGCGCAGGCGTCGCGCGCGATCACCGTTCCGGCGAACACGACCGCGTATCGCGTGCTGTTCGGCGAGGCCGACGGCGTTCCGGGACTCGTCGTCGACAAGTATGAGAACGTGCTCGTGATGCAGATCGCGACCGCGGGACTTGAGAACCTGCGCGACGACGTGGTCGCGGCTCTCGTCGAGGTGTACGAGCCGAGCGCGATCGTCGAGCGCAGCGACCTGCCGGTGCGCAAGGAGGACAACCTCGGGCCGGTGAGCGCGCTTCGCTACGGCACGGACCCGGAGCCGGTTCCGTTCACGGAGAACGGCCTGAAGTTCACGGCCGACGTGGCGTTCGGGCAGAAGACCGGATTCTTCCTCGACCAGAAGGACCTGCGCAAGTGGATCCTCGAGCACGGCGTGAAGGGAAGCGTGTTGAACATGTTCTCGTACACCGGCGCCGCCGGAATCGCCGCCATGAAGTCGGGCGCCGACCGCGTGCACAACGTGGACGGCTCCGAGGCCGCCCTCGCCGGATGCGCCCGCCACGCCGAGATGAACGGCATCGACGCGGACAAGTTCACCGTCCAGGACACCGACGCGTTCGATTTCCTGAACGTCAACAAGGACTCTCGCTACGACGCGGTCATCATCGACCCGCCGGCGCTCATCAAGGCCGGCCGCGACGCCGAGGAAGGCAAGAAGGCCTACCACTTCCTCAACCGCGCCGCGATGCGCCTCGTCGCCGACGGCGGCCTGTTCATCACCTCCAGCTGCTCGCACTTCCTGCCGGAAGAGGACCTCGCGTTCATCCTCCGCCGCGCCTCGGTCCAGGCCGGAATTCGCCTCGAGATCCTCGCGGTGATCCGCCAGGCCGCCGACCATCCGCAGAGCGTCTACTTCCCGGAGTCGATCTACCTGAAGAGCTTCGTCTGCCGCGTGACCCGCGTGAAGATGCCCGAGAAGGTCGTCGTCGAGGAGGTCGCGTAAACGATTGTAAACATTGACGACCCCCGCTCCGACGTTGCGTCGGAGCGGGGGTCGTTTTATTTTTCCGACGATCATTGGGACAAGGCCATGGAAAAATAAAAGCCAGGACGTGTCGAAACGTCCCGGCGAAGGTTGCTGTGGTCCGCGCGTCGTTCAGTTCTTGGCGAATGCCCTCCCGAGGACGGCGGCGCGGATGACCTCGGGGTCGGTCGAGCCGTTGACGTCGTCTGCGGACTTTCCGCGAAGAACTTTCTGCGCGTGACGAATCGATTCTGCGCGGGATTCGCACCGCCGGAGTTCGTCGCTCAGGGCGAACCGGATCGTACCGTCGAGCTCGTCGTCGTCCGCCACCAGCCAGCCGGGACCGATCGGGAGGCTTGGCGCGGCAGCCCGGGTGTTGGCGCTTCCACCCTGCTCGGCGTAGACCAGGTCGCGGAAACTCTCCGCGTTCTCGACGAGTCCCTGACCGTACTCGACGAGCAAGGCACCAAGCTTCAGGTATCGCTCGTCGTTCTTGGCATAGACGTAGCCACGGGCTTTCGACGTAGTCTTTTTCCCCTGGGCTCTTGCTGGCGGCTTTCCATCGAGCATCTCCAGGATCTGCTTGGGCTCGAAGCCCGTCTGCCTGGCGATTTGTTCCGCGGTGAGTTCGGGAACGCGTTCCCGAAGAGCGACGAGGAGCTGGCTGACGGTGGTATTATGGAGATTCGACATCGGATGTCTCCCGTAGTTCTCGGTGGAGAACCAGCTGGCAAACTACTGGATCCTGGCCAAAGTGTCAACCATCGATCGCGTGCGACCCGACAAAAATGCCGGCCTCAGGTCGAGGCCGGCAGGTTGCGGCGGAAGGCGCGCCAGGGGAAGCGGGTCTCGCTCGGGTCACGTCGGAACGTGACTGCGAAGAACGCGCAGTATTCCGGCTGGTGATCGCGGAAGTAGATCCGCGCCTCCATCTCGGGGCTTTCGTCCGTCGTGCACTGGAAGCGCCCGAGGCGGTGGAAGTGCACGAAGCCGGGGAGTTCGCGGACGCCGGTCGCCTCGAGCAGGCTCTCGTGCCCGATGATCGCGCATCCGGTTCGGTCCGGCACCCACATGTGGGCCAGGGCCAGGTGTCCTCCGCCGAAACACCGCGTTGTTCGATCCCGCCGCCACGGCGTGGACGACGCCATCGAGCACGATCAGGATGATCGGCGGCGTCTCCGTGGATTCGGAAGGAATGCACGAGATCCCGATCTGTCGCCAGAGCCGGTATTCCGCGTCGATCGCCGCTTTGACCGCGTCCGCGGCCGAAGGTTCCAGGATCATCTCAGCACCTCCTTGTTGTGGTGAGAAGGGAGGAGGATAGCAGGAAAAATGACAAATGTCAACGCGATCATTGACATTTCCTCAGAAAATGAGTATCTTGGCCGCTTGGCGTGGAAGATCCGCGCCGGGAAAATCAACGATTCTCCAGGAGTAAGCGCATGTCGCGTCTCATCGCTCTGTTCGTTCTCGTCGGTTGTCAGTCGGATCCGGTCGTCGTTGCGCCTCCGCGTTCCGCCGAGCCCGTCGCCGCGCCGAAGCCGTTCGTGCCAGCCGTCGTTCTTCTGCCGTACGACGAGTCGCTCGACTCGCCCGAGGAGGTGGCCGCGTGGCAGGCCGACGCGATCGCGAAGGTCGACGCGTACGCCGCGCTGCCGGATCCGGACGCGGTGCGGGCAAAGTACCTTCCATACTTCAAGGTGAAGGCCAAGGTCGCCGCGCAGCCGCTTGGTGACGCGCGCGTCTGGGACGCTCCCGCGCAGAAGACGCGGACCGACGCCGCCGCACTCGAGGCGAAGAGCGAGGAATACGAGGCCGGGCGCATCTACGCGTCGCTTGGCGACAAGGATGCCGTGCGACGGTGCTCCAGGAAGCTGGCCGACGAGCTCGAGTGGGCCGCGGTCGCGAAGCTGGCATTCCTGATCGGGGACGAAGTGGACAACGCCGTCCCGGAAAGTTCCAACTGGTCGGTGAAGCTGGAGGACGTGTTCCTCTTCGTACGGACGGACAAGGCACGCGCGTTGGAGCTGGCACGAACGAACGTCGTCGACTGGGAAACCTCCTCTTCCGTGATCGTGGAGGGAGGGGAAGGGTGTTGGGCCGGTCCCGTGGCCGGAACCCTCGATCTGTACCGGCTCGTCAAGTCCGACGCGGATCTCAAGGCCGCGTACCTCATGGGCGTTCGGTCGTGGCCGGCAAATTTCGGCGGCGTCGGGGAAGTCGTGACGGGTTGCAACCTCCACGACCTTGGCGCCCTGCTCGTCCGCGTGCGCAAGCTCAACGACGCGGAGCTCACGAAGGCGTGGAACGACGCGCTGTCGCCCACGGTCGCCGACGAGGCGATGGTCAACGGCTATCGCGCGATCCTCGGCCTTGCGCCGATCGTCGCCGACGCCGACCCGTTCGCAATCGGGACGCTGTCCGCGACGGACCAGAAGAAGCTCCAGTCGGAGCTCGGCGTCGGGAACGTCGGGTCTTCCGAGGCAATCCGCGCGGAGATCGTCATGTGCATCGAGGAGAAGGTCGAATCGGTCGCCGGGCCGAAGGACCGGGCGGGCGTCGCGCTCAGCAACGCGGTGTTTGTCGGGAGGAACGCGCTGTGGACGAACGAGGAGGCGGACCGCGCCCGATCGTCCGGCCCGGACGCGCCGCGCCACGTCGTTCCGAGCACGCAGGAGCAGCTCGACGCCATCATGCTCCCGGTCACGCGCGAGCTGACCGCGAAGGGCATTCCCGACTTCGAGCCGTATGTCACCACCGGCCTGTAGTCGGCCAGACCTGGACGCTCTCCAGGTCTTTTTCTTTAAAATACCTGCCATTTCCCCCATCAGGTTTGACACATTCCTGCCTTTCCTGTACATTTCCGGCGTTATTACTCTTCGAACTTCGAGCTTCTTGCTTCGAGTTTTCACCCAATTATGGCACATAAAAAAGCAGCAGGTTCTACATCCCTTGGTCGCGATTCTCAGGGTCAGCGCCTTGGCGTGAAAATTTCGGATGGCGACCGCGCGTTGGCCGGTCAGATCATCGTTCGCCAGCGCGGCACCAAGATTCACCCGGGAGCCGGCGTGAAGAAGGGGAAGGACGACACCATCTACGCCGGAATCGACGGCATGGTGAAGTTTTCCAAGAAGATGCGCACGAACTTCACGGGCGCCCTCAAGCGCGCCACGTACGCGAACGTGTTCGAGGTAAAGGCCTAAAAGGAATAAAGGGCTGAGATGTCTGAAAAGCTTCTCAGCCTTTTAAGACCTCTCAGCCACATCAGCCTTTTCTATGCGCGATCGAATCGAACAGGTCCTGAACCAAGTACGCCCCGCCCTCCGCATGGATGGCGGGGATATTCAGTTGGTAAGCTTTGACGAGGCGACCGGCGTCGTCCGCGTCCGTCTCGAGGGCGCCTGCCGCGGCTGCCCGATGTCGAAGATCACGCTGAAGATGGGGATCGAGATGGCACTGACGGACGCGTTTCCGGACGTCGTGAAAGAGGTCGTATCCGTCGACGACGAAGATGCGGTATAATGTGCGCATGCTCCGAAAAGACCTCAAGGACCTGCTCAAGACATCCAAGCTATATCGCCGGACGACGATTGTCTCCGGCGTCTTGCTGTTGCTGACGTTCGCGCTTCCGGCGTGGAGGATCCTTCCAATCGCCAGCACGACTCCGTTCATCCCGCTGCACTACAACGTGTACATGGGCATCGACGAGTCCGGCCCGTGGCAGCAGGTGTTCGTGCTTCCCGCGATCGGGTTGGCGCTCTTGCTCGTGAACACGGCGTTCCAAGCGTTCCTATCCAAGCGCGAAAAGGTCCTTTCGACCTTCTTCGCCGTCGCGACCGTCGCCAGCGAGGCGATCCTGTTCGTCTCGATGGTCCTGATCGTCCTCCTGAACCTATGACCCTAGAAACATCAGAAATCGTCCGAGTCCTCCTGCTTACCGCGCTTTCGTTCGGCGTCGCCTTCGCGTGGATGCCGCTCTTGCTTTGGGCGCTCGTTCACTGGCGCGCCGGGAAGTCCATTCGTCCGGGAGCCGAGACTCCCGTGTTCGCGAAGCTGCACGCGAAGAAGTCCGGGACGCCGACCATGGGAGGAATCCTGATCTGGGGAACCGTCCTCCTGCTTGCGGTTGGACTGTCCGTCCTTTCCCAGGCCGCGCCGGGAACGTTTCTCGAGCACTTGAATTTCCTCTCGCGTTCCGAGACGCTCCTCCCGCTCGGCGCGCTAGTCGCCTCGGCCATCGTCGGGTTCGTCGACGACTATTTCAACATCCGCGGCCTCGGCGCGCACGGCGGAGGTCTCCGGGCCCGCCACCGGCTGGCGATCTATACGCTGATCGCGGTGATCGGCGCCTGGTGGTTCCGGGCCAAGCTGGACTGGGACCTGCTGCACGTCCCGTTCATGGGCGATTTCCACGTGGGCATCTGGTACGTTCCGTTCTTCATCTTCGTCATCGTTGCCACCGCCTTCTCGGTAAACGAGACCGACGGCCTCGACGGTCTCGCGGGAGGGACGCTGTTCACATCGTTCAGCGCGTTCGCGATCATCTCGTTCGCCCAGGGCCGCTACGACCTCGCGGCGTTCTGCGGCGTGATCATCGGCGCGCTGCTCGCGTTTCTCTGGCACAACATCTATCCCGCCAAGTTCTTCATGGGCGACACCGGCGCCATGTCGCTCGGCGTCACGCTCGGCATCGTGGCGATGCTCACGAACTCGGCGCTATTCCTGCCGGTGATCGGAATCGTGTTCGTGCTCGAGTCGCTGTCCGTGATCTTCCAGGTTTCCTGGCGCAAGCTGTTCAAGAAGAAGCTGCTCCTCTCCGCGCCGTTCCACCACCACTTGGAAGCCTCCGGCTGGCTTGAGCCGCAGATCGTGATGCGCCTCTGGGTCATCTCGATGGTCTCCGCCGCGATCGGAATCGCGCTCGCCCTTCTCGACGCATTGATGCGATAACGACATGGCCAAAGATCTTCGTCCCTTCGATTACACCTACCTTGCGATCGTGTCCGCGATCGCGCTGTTCGGCATGATGATGCTTGCGTCCGCCTCGGCGCCGGTCGGGTACGCGCGATTTTCGGACAGCTATTATTTCGTTGTCCACCAGCTGGTGTTCGGCTTTCTGCCGGGTCTCGCGGGGATGATCATCTTCAGCCGCATTCCGTACACGTTTTGGAAAAAGAACGCCTGGAACCTTCTGCTGATCTCGATCGGGCTCCTGGTCATCGTGTTCATCCCGGGCATTTCCGCCAGAATTGGAACCGCGCACAGCTGGATCTCCATCGGCGGTCTGTTCTCGGTCCAGCCGTCGGAGATCGTGAAGCTGACCTTTCTGTTCTATCTTTCCGCCTGGCTGGAGAAACGCGGGGAAATGGGCGTTCGCGACGTGCAGGGAGGATTCCTTCCGTTCATCGGGACGCTCGGCATCATTCTCCTGCTGCTCTTTCTCCAGCCGGACGTCGGCACGATGACGATTATCGCGACGATGTCGCTCGTCGTCTACTTCGTCGCCGGCGCCCCGCTCCTGTACGTCGGGGGCCTGATCGCCGCGGGCGCTTCGACGCTCGCGATTCTGATCGGCATCGCCCCGTACCGCGCGGCCCGATTCACGACCTTTCTGAATCCCGAGCTCGACCCGCAGGGGATCGGATACCACATCAACCAGGCGTTGCTCGCCATCGGGTCGGGAGGGATTTTTGGCCTCGGGTACGGCCACTCGCGCCAGAAGTTCCAGTACCTTCCGGAGGTGGAGGGCGACTCAATCTACGCGGTCATCGGCGAGGAAATGGGGATGGTCGTGGCCGTTCTCGTGCTCGTGATGTTCCTGGCGTTCCTTTGGCGAACGCTCAAGATTGCCGACGAGTCCCCGGACAAGTTCGGCAAGTACGTCGCCACGGGAATCGGCGTCTGGCTCGTTCTGCAGGCGTTCGTCAACATCGGGTCCATGGTGGCCATCATGCCCATGACGGGCATCACCCTCCCGCTTATTTCCTACGGAGGATCGTCCATGGCAATCGTCATGTGCGCGATCGGGGTGGTTTTGAATATCTCAAGGTATGGAAAGGGAAAGGAGTAGTATGAAAATCCTATTCGCGGGAGGAGGAACGCTCGGGCCCGTGACGCCGCTTCTGGCCGTCGCGGAGGCTTGGCGCGCCGTCGATCCGTCGGTTGAGTTCGTTTGGGTCGGGACGCCGAACGGGCCGGATCGGAAGGTCGTCGAGGCGGCGGGGGTGCGGTTCGTTTCGATTCCCGTCGCGCGGTTGACGCGGTATCCGTCGGTCGAGTGGCTGTTGTTGCCGGTAAATCTGTTCCGCGCGGCGAGACAGTCTTGGAAGATTCTGAAGGACGAACAGCCGAACCTCGTCGCGTCCGCCGGCGGGTTTACGGGCGTTCCGCTGGTCGTCGCGGCACGGGTCCTTGGAATCCCGTCGTGGCTCCACCAGCAGGACGTGCGACCGATCCTGTCGAGCAAGCTTGTCGTCCCGTTCGCCACGTGGATTTCGACCGCATGGGAATCGTCGCTTACGTCGTTTCCGAAGGGGAAGTCGGCGTGGGTGGGGAATCCCGTTCGCGCGAACGGGACGAAAGTCCCTCTGAACTCGTTTCCCAGGGACGTTAGTCCCGCCTCGACGGATTTCCCAGGGACGTTAGTCCCGTCGTGTTCTCGCGAGGCATCCGTCCGTCGATTTGGTCTCGATCCATCGCGACAGACGGTCCTTGTCTTCGGCGGAGGCGGAGGCGCGCTGTTCCTGAACCGTCTTATGGAAACAGTCGGCCGTGAGATCGCCGAGACGGCGAACGTGATCCACATCGTCGGAATCGGAAAGATGACGCAGGCGCTCGAGACGATGGGCGACCGGTACGTCGCGGTCGAGCTGCTCACCGAGGCGATGTCCGACGCGCTGACGGCCGCGGACCTGGTGGTGTGTCGCGCAGGGATGGGAACGATCTCGGACCTTGCCGCGAGAGGGAAGGCGGCAATCGTGGTGCCACTCCCGAATTCGCCGCAGGAGGACAATGCGCGGGTTCTCGAGACGGGCGACGCCGCGGTTGTGCTTCGCGAGGACGCGACGAGTCCGCAGGAGTGTCTTGAGACGATTCACGGGCTGCTGCGCGACGACGATCGGCGTCGGTCGCTTGGCAATAACGTTCGGAACTTGCTGAGAACGGATGTCGCCGCGACGCTCGTCGATCGCCTTCGACGCATCGTCAAATAAAAAGATCCTCCCGAACCATCGGGAGGATCTTTTCGACTAGGCTTCCTCGTCCAGCCCCATGTCCATCTTCTCCATGCCGTCCGGGCTTTCCTCGCCCTCGCAGTCGACGCACAGGCCGATCTCGTTCAACTCAACCTCGTCACCGTTCTCGCCAGCGCCGCAGCGAGTACAGACCCCAGTGTCTGCCATACAACAAATATTAGAAAATTATGTACGGACATTATAGCTGTCGCCCAATAGATCGCAAGAGGGTTGTCAAGACGTCCGTCGCAAATGAAAACAGGCTGGAAATATCCAGCCTGTTTTCTGGTGGGTCGGGTTGGGGATATGGTTAAGACCATATCCGCTCCCTACGTTCGGGAACGTCCAAACTGAGGTTTGGCCGCTCCCTCGTTTCGGTCGCGGATCGGACCTACCCCGTGGGTCCTGTTCGACATAGAAAACAGGCTGGAGTTATCCAGCCTGTTTTCTTGGTGGGTCGGGTGGGGATCGGACCCACGACCGCGGGCTTAAAAGGCCCTCGCTCTACCACTGAGCTACCGACCCACGTCGATTGCGACGAAAATATATCAGGAACGCCATGATTTGGCAACAGATTCGGTCGACGGAAAGAAAAAAGCCGGGCCACGCCTAGTAGACGTATTCCCGGCGCTCCCAGAGCAGGTAGCCGCGGTCGCAGACGGTCTCGACGTCTTCCGTCGGGACAACGCGGCATCGAACGGGCGTTCGGTAGCCTTCGGCAAGGACGAGGACGTCGACGGTGTCGCCGGTCTTGAGCCCGTGTACGTAGAAGCCCGTTGCTCGGGCTGGAAACAGAGAGTTGCTTTCCTCGTCCGCCAGGATCGTCCCGTTGACGGTGACCATCAGGAAGGGGTCGGGCTTCCCGGCGTTCTGGTAGGCCCACTCAAAGGCGCGCGCGTCGCCGAAGTCCAGGCATCCGGTCCCGCGCTTCGTGTCGAGGATCAGCGGCGCGTACTCCTTCGTCCGGACGTCCATTGCCTTGTCGGTCGCCGCGACATCGGGCAGGCCGGTTGGCGGCTTGACGCTGTGCGTGACGTCCTGCGCCAGGTGAATCTGCCGACATTCCGGTTCCGCGGCAAACGCCGCGGCGATGAGAAGAATCATTGTTTTCCTCGCAATCCGCATGAGCGCGGACGGGAAATGTACCGGAAATATGCCGAAATGTCAAGGTTTCGTCCTTGACTCTTCCGCCTTCTTCCTGTACTATCCGCGGGTATTTATCCCCATCTATGATTCGAGACGACCTCCGCAACATTGCCATTATCGCCCACGTCGACCACGGGAAGACCACCCTCGTCGACGCGCTTTTGAAACAGTCCAACACGTTCCGCGACGCGGACGCGCAGGGGACCACCATCATGGACTCCAACGAGCTCGAGCGCGAGCGAGGCATTACGATCTTCGCGAAGAACGCGGCGATCAAGTGGGCCGGGAAGAAGATCAACATCGTGGACACCCCGGGACACGCCGACTTCGGCGGCGAGGTGGAGCGCATCATGTCGCTCGTCGATGGATGCTTGCTGCTCGTCGACGCCAAGGAGGGCCCGATGCCGCAGACCAAGTTCGTGCTGAAGAAGGCCATCCAGGCCGGACACAAGATCATCGTGGTCATCAACAAGGTGGACAAGAAGGACGCGCGCCCGGACTGGGTGCTGAACCGAACCTTCGATTTGTTCATCGACATGGGCGCCACGGAGGAACAGAGCAACTTCCAGGTGGTGTACGCCTCGGCCGTGAACGGCCTGGCGGGACTCGAGCCGGACATGGCGAAGATGAAGGACATCACGCCGATCCTCGACGCCGTGGTCACGCACCTCACCGGCCCGGTTGGCGACCCGTCGCTTCCGTTCCAGATGGCCGTGGTCAATATTTTCTATGATAACTACAAGGGACGCATTGCCATCGGCCGCGTGAATAACGGCGTGGTGAAGCAGGGGCAGAGCGTGAAGCACATTGACCGCGACGGAAAGGAAAAGATGTCGAAGGTCATTGCCGTCCAGGTGTTTGACGCGCTCGGACGCGTGGACGTTCCCGAGGCGACCGCCGGAGACGTGTGTGCCATCGCCGGAATCGAGGGCGTGCAGATCGGCGAGTCGCTCGTGGACCCGGTCGGCGGCGTCGCGTTGCCGGTCATGGAGATTGAGCAGCCGACCGTGAAGATGACGTTCGGAACCAACACCTCGCCGTTCGCCGGAAGCGAGGGAACGTTCTCCACCGCCCGCCACGTGAAGGAGCGCCTGGAAAAGGAGCTTCTGAACGACGTCGCGCTGCGCGTCGAGAAGTCCGATTCCGACTCGCGATTCGTCGTGTCCGGACGCGGAGAGCTCCACCTCGCCATCCTCATCGAGAAGATGCGCCGCGAGGGATTCGAGCTTGAGGTGTCCCGCCCGCAGGTCATTTTCAAGACGGTTAACGGCCAGGTGCAGGAACCGTTCGAGGCCGTGTCCATTGAGTGTCCGGAGGCCAACACCGGCGCGGTCATCGAGAAGATGGGACGCCGCCGCGGAGAGATGAAGGACATGCGCGTTGAGAACGGAACCGGCTTCCTCGAGTTCGAGATTCCGACCCGCGGTCTCATCGGCTACCGCACCGACTTCATGGCCGACACCAAGGGCCAGGGAATCATCAACTCGCTGTTCCTCGGCTACCGCGAGACGGTGGGCGATATCGCCGCCAACGAGCACGGATCCATGATCTCCATGGAAAACGGCGTCACGATGCACTTCGCCCTCGCCAACCTCCAGGAGCGCGGCGCGCTGTTCATCGGCCCGGCCGTCCAGGTGTACGTGGGCATGATCATCGGCCAGTACTCCCGCGTGGAAGACATCGAGGTCAACCCGTGCAAGGAAAAGAAGCTGTCCAACATGCGCTCGAAGGGCGACGGCGCCGCCGATTCCCTCGACACCCCGCGCGACATGACGCTGGAAAACGCCCTCGAGTTCATCGGCGACGACGAGCTCCTCGAGGTCACCCCGAAGAGCCTTCGCATCCGCAAGGCGATTCTGGACTCCACGACGCGCAAGCGCATGGAGAGCAAGAAGGTTGGGACGTAATCGAACGAGACAGGGCCCGCGTGGGTCCTGTCTTTTGGTTGTGGTATCATGCGGGGACTATGGGAGAAACATCAGGAATCGACTGGTCGAAGACGAAGCTGGCCGAGACGCCGGTCACGCCGCAGTTGTTGCGACGACGTGAGCTCGCCAAGGAGGGTCGGGAGTTTCCGATGGACGAGAGCCGCGAGGCGGAGTATCGGGCGATCACGGAACGGCTTAGAAAGATGGTCGAGGACGGGCTTTCGCACGCGGACATTTTGCTGTCCGTCTTAAAGCCGCAGCTTGACCTCTTGCCGCGCGACCGTCGTAATTTTTCTCTCACGGCCGCCGAGCGGTCGTCGATCTCCGTGGTCATCGCGGAAAGCAAGGACGTCTCGTCCGTTGCGCGGAAAAAGATCGTCCGTCCGGTGTTCGTCGTAACGGACCGCGCATCGCTGAATCAAATCGGCGCGCTTTTCACGATGAGACCCGAGGAGCATCACGGGGTGTCGGCCGGGTTTGCGGTTGTGTTTCCCGAGGCAAAGGCGAGGGGAATCAAGGACGTGCAGATGATCGTCTCAGGCGAGGGCGCAGGAGTGATTCGCCACGAGATGACCCATACGATCGACCCAACGAAACGAAGCGGGTATGACGTGGCGATCGATGAAATCTTCGCGTACTATGCCGATCATGCCGGTGGAGACAAGACGGACGATTGGGCCGGACTGAAGAAATCGGTTACGAACCGCGGATACTTTGACACGTATTCACATGAGATTGAGAAAGCGAACATGTTGAGATTTTCCGATGATCCAGAGATTTCCAGGCTGACATACGAGCAATGGAAGGCCAAGGTCGAGGCCGCGATCGATAATGTCGCGGCGGACGCGGTGAAGCGCGGCGACGGTGCGAGACGGCGGCTCGCGCGCGCGAAGACGCTCGACGAGGTGCTGGCGTGGGATGATTTGGCGTAGGGAAGGCTGGTTTTCCACAACCGTTATCGTTGACAAAAAGTGATATTTCAGGTAGGATAAGAATATCCAGCTGAGGTCCTCCATTGGACTCGGGCGGGTGGCAGAATAAGTCCCCAAGCATTTTTTTGTGCATGGGGATTTGTTTTTCTCGAGAGAAATATCCCGGCATGTCGTGGGCCGATGGAGGTAATGGTAACCTCGGCTGGTCTGCCACCCGCAGTCACGGGTTCGATCCCCGTTCGGTCCACCAGGGTTAATTACCCAATGCCGGGACCAACCTAACCCCGCCGAGAAATTGGCGGGGTTTGGGTTTGTGTGAAAAGAAAAACGCCACGATGAATCGTGGCGTGGCTAGAGGCAGATGACGTGGTTCACAAGGAGCCAGGATTCGTTTTCGGCGAGCGGGGTGTTGGGATCCACGAAGCTCAGGGACGCGGGGCGCGGTTCGTCACCGAGGACTGGCGGGGCGTAGCGTACCATGTGGCCGTCCTTCGTCCATGCGGGGAATCGGAGAGAGCGTCCGTCCGCGAATGGGAGGCTCTTTTGGTACTGGGCCGCGAAGAAGGCGATCTCGCGTGCCTTGAGAAGGGCCGTCCTGTTGCGCTCCGGGTCGTAGCGCTGGACGGCGCATAGGCGAAAGAAGGCGCGCGGGGGCTGCGGGCCCACGAAGTTGCGAGCGCCCTTGATGGTGGACTTTCGGAAATAGGTCGGCAATAGCTCTGCCTCGTTCCACATCTCGCCCACGCCTGACAGGGAATGGAGCTTCGCCTTCGTCACAGAGTAGTCGGCGAACATCGGGCACTCGGTGTCGCGCAGCGACATCCTCCGTGCTTCCTCGTGCAAGGCCAAGAAGTTGACCCGGTACGACTGTTCCTTCATCCCCCTGTACGCGTTGCTGTTCGTCCCGTAGGGGTGAAACTGTTCGATGAACGCATGGAGGTGCGTGATAATTGGATTCAAGGCGTCGAGCAGACTGAGAGTTGTGTGCATGGTGTCTCCGAAGGTGGGGACATTAGGCCAGAGAATTGTCCAAAGGTCAATACCCTACAGCTCGTGATCGTAGTGGAATCCGCTCGTTCTCTCGAGGACGTTCGTCGAAAGCAGCGAGGCGCGGGTCCAGGCGCGGTCGCCGAAGCGGGTTTGGAGCTTGTCGAGGGCGTGGAGAGTTGAGACGACGTTGCGGTCCTTTCGAAAGAGGGAAGTTGGCCTTGAGCCGGTGATGAGCCCGCTCGCGGAGATGCCGACGAGGCGGATCTGCTTTAGGGAGACATCGGATCCGTTTTGACGGATGAGGCCCCATGCGATCTTAAAAAGTTCCAGTCCGTTGTTCGTTGGCTCCTGAAATCGATGCTGTTTTCCCGCGCCGGAAAAATCGCCGAAACGGACGTAGGCCGTGACGCAGCGCGCGGCAAACCCGTCGCGGCGCAAACGCCAGGCAACCTTGTCGCAGAGGGCGAGGAGGTGGCGCTGGACGACGGTCGGGTCGCTTGTGTCCGCTGGAAGCGTGTAAGAGTGACCGACGGACTTCGGGTCCTCGGCGTCCGGCGAGACCGTGTCGTCGCCGATTCCGTGTGCGGCGTTGTGGAGCCAGAGGCCGTACGACTTGAATTCGGCGGCGAGCGTGTCGAGAGGGAACTGGCGGAGCTGGGCGAACGAGCGGATGCCGAGGTCGCCGAGACGATCCGCGATGCGCGGGCCGATGCCGCAGAGATCCTGGAGCGCGCATCGGTCGAGGAGGGCGATTGCTTCATGGGGACGAACGACCGTGAGTCCGCTCGGCTTGACCGTCTCGGACGCGAGCTTGGCGAGGAGTTTGTTCGGCGCGATGCCGATGGACGCGGTAATGAAATCACCGCACTCCGTGCGAAGTCGCTCGCGAATCGCAAGCGCGATGGCGGTTGCGCCAAGATAATCCTGCGCGACGTCGGTCACGTCGAGAAAGCTTTCATCTACGCTGAACTGCTCCACGAGCGGCGTATAGTCGCGAAAGATCGCGTTGAACCGCCGCGTAATGTCGCCATACTTTTCCGGATCTCCCGCGACCAGAATGATCGACGGCAGAATCCGCTTCGCCTCCCACGTGGACATGGCCGTTTTTACGCCTAGCTTCTTCGCCTCGCGCGACGCGGCCGCGACGACGGACCGCTCCTTTCGTTTCCCGGTCACTCCGATCGCCTTCCCGCGCAAAAACGGGTTCGCCTGCTGCTCCACGGAGGCAAAGTAGGAGTTCATGTCGATATGGAGGATGATGCGGTTCATGCCGTGTATGTCTCGACCAGACGCCATTCGAGCGATTCCGTGTCGAGCCTTAGCTTGAAGGAATTGGTGAGGTCCGAGACGGAGAAGTAGAAGACGCGCTTGGCCCCTTCGCGGGCGGTATGGATGAGATTGACCGCCTTGAGGTTATAAATGCGATTGTCCCAGCGCATGCGCTTTGGGATAACGCGGTTCTGGTCGAAAGAGACGATTACGTCCACGGCGTCGTCGATGAGGGCGTGCATAGGGCTGCGAATAACGAATGAGCTACACATCACACAAATTGCTACGGATTGCTACGTAAACATTGCGCGAATGACCTTTTTAATCTGTCTCCGGCTTGCGCGGAGCCTCAGTGACTTCATCGCAGATTCAAATCGACGGACGCGGCGGACCGGGAGAAAGGCGAACGTGAACGCATGATGGCGGAGGGCGATGGTGGACATAGTGGCGTGGGGATCATGCGTTACGAATTAATTTTGGATAATCTGAAGTCCGCCGACGAGATCCGTGATCCCTTCGCACCTCGCCAGTGGGCTTCAAACTATCCGATGTAACGTTCCAACGATTTCTACATTCGTTGCAATACGTTACATATGTGTAATAAGTAAGTAATTCGTTATTCGCAACTACACCGTCCCGAACTTGCGGATGACCGCGCGGACGACTCCTTGGATGATGCAATCCTTCACGTAAATGGGGGACATGGTGGAGTTGGCCGGCTGGAGGCGGATGCGGTTGTGCTCGCGGTAGAACCGCTTGAGCGTCGCGTACGCGTTGTCGAGCAGGGCCACGACCACTTCGCCGTCGCGCGGGCTCGGGTTGCGCTCCACGACCACGTAGTCGCCGTCGAAGATTCCTTCCTCGATCATGGACTCGCCCTTTACCTTGAGGACGTACGAGTTCAATCCGTCGACGACGAACTGCGCCGGGACCGCGATCGTCTCGTGTTCCTCGACCGCCTCGATCGGCACGCCGGCCGTGATGAGTCCGGCGAGCGGGAGCATGATGGAGAACGGATCGAGCGCCTGCTTCTCGACGAGTTCGATCGAACGGGCCGTCCCGTCCTCTCCGAGCGAGATCATCCCTTTCTCGGCTAGCGCCTGCACGTGCTGGTGCACGGTGGCAGGGGAGGAGAGACCGAAGTGCTCGGCAATTTCCCGGTAGCTCGGCGCATACCCGTTCGCCGCGATCTGCGAGCGAATGAAGGAAAGCATCTCAGATTGTTTCTTCGTAAGTCCCATAAGTTTCTGTTCGGCTTATGTTCGTATTATAGACCGAACAAAAACCGAACGCAAGTGTTTTAGGTTCGCGGAATTTTGATTGGGTGTGGATAAGTTCGTCATCGGATTTTCTTTTGCGACGAACCCGTTTTTTTGCTACCATCCGGCCACGAGCAAACGAGTTTTCTCTATGCGCAAAGCCGCCGAGGCCGTGACCTCCGGGCATTCCGACAAGACGTGCGACCAGATCGCAGACGCGATTCTGGACGAGTTTTTGCGTCGCGACTCGCACGCTCGGGTCAACGTGAGCGTGTTCGGGTCGCATGGGATGGTGATGATCGGCGGGGAGGTTGCTTCGCACGCGGACTTTGACGTGGCATCGCTCGTCAAAAGTACCTATGCGTCCATCGGGCATGCCGATGACGTCGAAGTCTTCGCGAACATCCATGTGACCGTCCCCGATAAGTTCGCGCCGCGCGTTCAATCCGACTCGGTCGTCGTGAACGGCTACGCGACGAAGGAGACGCGCGAGATGCTTCCGCGCGCGTTCGTCTACGCCAATAACCTTGCGCGACGACTCGACGACGTGCGAAACGCCGATCCGAATTTCTCTTGGCTCCTGCCGAACGGAAAGGTCCAGGTGATGATGGAGCGCGACCGCGTGGCCGCCGTCACCGTCCAGACCGCGCACATCGAGAACATCCTGCCGCGCGACGTGCAGGTTGCGATCCTCGACCGCGTTATCGCGCCGATCGTGGGCAACGACCATCCGCAGATTCTCGTGAATCCGCTTGGCGCGTTTACCGCGTCCGGCTTTTCTCAGACATCGGGCATGAGCGGCAACAAGCTCGGGTCCGACACGTACGGCGGATTGATCCCGCACGGCGATTCCGCGATCTCGGGAAAAGATCCGTCCCGTCCCGAGCGCTGCGGTGCCTATCTCGCCCGCCTCGCCGCGCGATCCCTCGTCGTTCAGGGTCTCGCCACCTCCGCGATGGTCACCGTCGTCTACGTTCCGGGCCGCGCCGAGCCCGCGCACCTCGAGGTAAACGGCGTCTCGGACAAGTCGCGCGGAAGCAAGATGGATTTTACCAATCTGATCAAGTCGCAATTCGACTTTCGCCCCGACGCGATCGTCGAGCGCCTCGACCTGTTGAAACCGATCTATCAGCGCACTGCCGCCTACGGACATTTCGGACGCGCGGGATTTCCATGGGAGACGGATGTGTAGTATAATCCTCTCAAATTCAATCAAGCTCTTTAAGGACGAAGATCTATGCCAACCAAAAAAGTCGTCGTGCCCGTGAAGGTTGCAAAGACGGTCGCGAAGAAGGTCGTTCGACGAAGCATCGCGGCCAGGCGCCCGCCCGCTCGCACGTCGCTGCCGGAGCCGGTGTACGTCATGGACTTGCCAAAGACGTCGGAGCCCATCATGATGGAGCCCGAGGCGATTCCCGAGGCCCGCGCGACGGCCCGCGTGGTATATCTTGCCGGATGTAAGAATTGCAATCACATCCCGCTTGGCGTCAACATGGTCGTTGGCGTGCTCGTGGCGATCATCTTCACGCTGTCGGCGATGCTCATGGCATCGTCGGTGACGGTTCGCGGAACGGCGTCGCAGATTACCGCGTACCACCGCCTGCTCAGCTCGCCGGTGGTGGCCGCGGCCCGTAAGATTAACTAATGTTCCTATGCGTCTCTCCATTCCCCTTGCCGCAGGCCTGATCTCGCTCGTCCTCGTCGGCGGCGGATGCACGTCCTCGTCGGAGACGAACGTCTCGACGGCCGCGCCTGTCTTGACGACTCCCGCGACGACGGCTCCCCCGGCAAAGGTAATCGACGGTTCCACTATGGTTGAAAAACAGAAGTTCTCGTTCCCGGGAGTTCTCCCGGCCGCGGAGATTCAGAACAAGCAGATCCGCGTTCACACGGAAAAGGGAGACATCGTGTTCTCTCTGTATCCGGACACGGCGCCGAAGACCGTTTCCAACTTCGTCAACCTGACGAAGGGCGGCTACTACGACGGCCTCACGTTCCACCGCTACGTCCCGGGGTTCGTCATCCAGGGCGGCGACCCGACGGGCACCGGCTCGGGCGGCCCGGGCTACAAGTTCGAGGACGAGCTGACGGACTCGTACAAGTACGACCGCGGCGTCGTGGCCATGGCCAACAGCGGCAAGAACACCAACGGCTCCCAGTTCTTCATCATGCTGAGGGACACGCCGATCTCCGATCACGGCATGCAGAAGCTGTACACCATCTTCGGTCGGGTGACCGAGGGGATGGACGTGGTGGATCAGCTGCGCCAGGGCGACAAGATGGACGTTGTGACGGTTGAGGAGTTGAAGAAATAATCGGATCGTGAACGCGGATGCCTTTGCGGGTGTCCGCGTTTTGAATTGAAGGTTTTTCCGCAGGCGCTGCGCCCTGCACCCGCGTCACTTTCTTTGTCGGAGCACAAAGAAAGTAACCAAAGAAAGGCTCTCCGCCCGGCCATCCGCTCCTACGCCAGGACGTAAAAAATTGGCTCGGCTGCGGAACTCGCTTCTCGCCTGCGGGCTCGTACGCTCAGACAATCCTCGCCCGTGCTGATGCACCCGCCAATTTTTCACGCCCTGGCTGGGTCGCTCCGGCAGGGCGGTTGACCGGATGGAAGTTTGTTTTATTTACGGCTCGGCGACCACCCCTCTTCGAGAGCCTGAGGGCTCCTCAGAGCCTCGAACGGCTGACCCCTCCTCATAGGGAGGAGGGGAAACGTTGAGAGAGGAAAAACGGCCTCAGCCAAAAGCAATCCTCGCAACTCCGCCCGGAAAACCCGCCCTGTCGGAATGGCGGAGAGAGATGGGACGTAAAACTTGGCCGGGTGCATCAGCACGGGCGAGGATTGTCTGAGCGAAGCGGCGCGTCAGGGGTTCGCGTCTGGCGCAGCTAGCGAGTTCCGCAGCCGAGGCCAAGTTTTACGTCCCATCCCGCCATGGAGACCGGGCGGCGGCTTTCTTTGGTCACTTTCTTTTTCCGCAAAAAGAAAGTGACGCGGTGTGGCGGCAAGCCACATAAAAAATCCTTCCGGCAGGAAAAAAGAAAAACCGACCATAGGTCGGATCAGGCGGAGAGCAGGTCTTCGAACGCCCACTTCTTGGGTCCCATCGTGCGATGGTCGTGGCGGTCTGGAAACGACTCGACGAGCCAGGTGACGAGGCGGAGGTACTCGGGGACGGCGGTCGACATCGCCACGAGGTCGTGGCGTCCGTCGGCGAAGAGGTCGTAGGCGAATGGGAAGGTGCGGCTTGCGCCCGGGTCCTTCGGCATCTCCAGGATCTTGAGCGAAAGCGTCGGGGCGCCGAAGCTTTGCCGGGACGGCTGCGGGAAATCGGCGGAACAGGCCACGAGGATGAACCCGCTTTCCGTCGCGAGGTCGAGCATGTCGGGGTCCGCCATCGCGGTACAGACAACGGACGACTGCTGGTTGTCGTACTTGCCGGCGCGCTGCGTCCAGATGACGTCGCGAATCGAGTCGAACGCGATGGGAATGACTGCGCCGCGTTCGACCGTCTTCAGAAAGAGGAGAAAGGCATTCCAGTGCGCCGGATCGATTCGGGTTGGCATCGTGCAGCTCCTTGCGAAAGGATCTTGGCGGAAAATCGCCTGTTTGTCAATACGGCCGGGTTTGGAAAAAGAAAAAGCGGCGAGAGAATCTCGCCGCGGGAAGCGGGGATCGGCTACGATCCCTGGGGGCGTTCGGTGACCGTGATGGTCTCGCCGGGGTTGACCGTGTCGTCCGGACCCACGGTCACGGACGTCGGGCGCAGCACCGACAGGGACTTCTTCTCGGACGAGACGCCCGCGGACGCGAGCACCTCCTCGACGGAGACCTTTCCCGTTCGGGCGATGTCGACCGTCTTGGTGACGGGCGCGCCCGTGGTGGGAACGATGACGACGTGGATCTGTCTCTTCTGAGCCATTTTCTTCTCCTGGGTTTTTCAGTGAATCTGCTTGAGGCCGAGCATGGCGAAACGCCTGCGCACGGTACCGGTCGTCCACCATTCCGTCAAGTCATCGCACACGGCGGATGCCGCGACGGCCGTGGAATAGATGATCCCGTGGATGCCGCACTGAGGAGTGAGCGCATCCCTGTCGTTCGGGAGGTTCTTCTCATACTCCGCGATGTCGTCCGGGTCGCACGGGCGGATGGCCCAGACCTCGACGTACTTCGCCGCGATCCGCGTGTCGACGAGGATGTCGACGTTCGGATTCTTTCGGACCTGCTTCCAAATGAGCTGCCGGGCGCTCATCCGGTCGACGCACGCCACGATCGATCCACGCAGCGGCTCGCCCGCGTACATGCGCGGAACCTGCGCGATCGTAAGCCCGCTCTTGCGTGCAATGAGCTCGGCGAGCGCCGACACTTTTTTGCGCGCGATCTGTTCCGGCTCGTACCGCGACATGGGCACGTTGTGGGACGCCACGTCGTCGGCGTCCCACACGGCAAGGTCGGACACGCCGATGTCGGCGAGCCATCCCGCGGCCATGCTTCCCACCGACCCGGCGCCGATGAGCGTCACCGGGCGCGCGTTTCCCGGATCGAAGATTGCGTCCTGTTGGGACCGGTTCAGGTCCGACGGTTCGCTACTTGGCATGGGATTCCTCCGCGGGTTGAACGGTCGGCCACTCGTTGATCTTCGTGGAGGCGAGGTCGTGCTGGTACCCTTCGGCGAGCCAGCGGATGACGTAGCGGATGGCGTCCAGGTACTGGAACGTGCCCGTCGCCTTCGCGATGGCGTTGCTCGCGTTGCCGAAGCAAGGGCCGCCGTGCTTCGGGATGTGCGGGTGCTGGATCCCTTCCGGATGGGTGGGCGCCTCGTTCCATACGGAGACGGAGCGGTCGTAGTCGATCCGGATTACGAACGACCCCAGGTCGTACCGGACGCCGTCCTCCTCGGCGACGATGCGTCGCGTGTGGACGTGCAGGCCGTCCTTGAACGCGTCAAGCCGTTCCACCAGCGGTTCCTTCCGGATGGCCGCGATGTCCGAAAGGGCGCGACGGACGATTTCCGTCTTTCCTCCCTTGCGTTCCAGCTGGGCGAGGACGCCACGGTAGATCGTCGTCTCGCGCTGTCTCCTTGCGATGTGCTCCTGGTAGAGGACGATGTCCCGCTCGCCCTGGTCGACCAACCCCCGGAGCATGCGAGGCATGTCGTCGCCCCACGCGGAGAGCGTCTTGGCGAGCTGGTCGCGGGGAACCGGGTCGTAGGTCGACTCGACGTATCCCGCGTGATGGCTCCATCCGGCTGCCAGAAGCTTTCGGAAGATCGCCTCGCTCACGAGCGGCTTGTAGACAGTGAGAGTTGGAACGAGCAGATACCAGGTGCTGCCGACGATCTGAACTGCGGGCACCTTGTATCCGTCGTACAGCACCGCGCCCCTGCCGATCGTCGGCCCGTGGGCCGTGACGATGTCGCCGTCGGCCACGTGGACGCCGAACAGCTTGCGGATCTGCCGGACGTTCTGCGTTCCGGGCGGGGCCATGTTCGTGACCAGGTGGATCGCGTCCCCCGGCTCCGTGATGGGCGCGAGCGTCGCGCTTTCCCCGTGGTCCGGCGAGTGGAACCAGACGGCCTTGCCCGTCAGTTGGGCGAGCGTGCGAAGCATCGGCGCGTACGCCGCGAGGGCCTCGCGTTTTTGGCGGACGCGGTCGATCGTCGCGTCGTTCTCGCTGGCCTGCGACGTGTCCACGCGGATCTCGACCGTGACGTTCTTCGGAACGACCATCGGCACCACCATGGGGGTCCACGTATCGGGCGAGAACGCCGGAATCGCCTCGCATCCGTCGGGACCGGTCCCGTACAGGATCCAGGTGGCGATCTCGAATCGCTCCTTGCGCTCGGCCGCCTTCGAACCGAGGCCGACGCGCCAGGCGAACATCTTGTAGGCGTTGTCGGCCATGCATGCGACCCGCCGCACCGGAAATCCGGCGGCGATCAGGGCATCGCGCGCTCGTTCGCCGTAGACCGGCGGAACGAGGAACATCGTTCCGCGCGGATTCTCGACGAACGTCGCGACGATCGCCAGGTAGATATCCGGGAGAGTGTCTCCGATGAACCCTTCCATCTTTCGAAGCCTCTTTGCCATGTCTTTCTCCTCTGTTGTGAAAGAAAGTCCCTCCCTTCGACAGGCTCGGGGCCTGCGGCGGGATGCGGAACCATACGGCAATTTCTGGATCCCGTCAATGGCAAATCTCCCGTTTTCCTGTATAATCCACCCATGTCTCGCCAAATCACCGAGTCCTCCTTCTATCAGCTCATCAAATGCCCGAATTGGGTGTATTTTGACGCGCATTCGGCGGAACCGAAGCCGCACGACCCGCTGCTGTACAAGCTGATGGAGGAGGGGCTTGTCGACGCGCACGAGCGCGCGGCGATTTCGGACCGCGTGGACGTGGCCGAGGTGACGGCCGAGGATCCGGACGACGCGTTTCGGCAGACGCTCGCGTTTATGCGCGAGGGACGGACGACGATCTATCAGGGGGTTCTCGTGGACCGGCATTGGGTCGGGCATCCCGACGTTTTGGAGCGCGTGGAGGGTTCGTCGGCGCTTGGCGACTATTATTACGTCGCGGCGGACATCAAGCGCGGGAGGGAAGTGCGCGACGAGTACAAGTTCCAGGGATGCTTTTACGCCGAGCTGCTCGCGAAGGTCCAGGGAACGAAGCCGGTGCGCGGATACGTCATCACGCCCGACGGGACGACGCTGCCGTACGAGATCGAGGAGTTCGAGGCGCGGTACAAGCTGGCGCTCGACGACATCGAGGAGATCGTTGCGGGGAAGCGGCCCGTCCACTTCGTCACGGGCGCGTGCAAGCAGTCGCCGTGGTTCTCGGAGTGCGTGAAGGAATCGAACGCGTGCAACGAGCTTTCGTCGCTCAACCGCGTGTGGAACGAGGAGGTTCTGCGGCTGAAGGACGCAAAGATCGAGACGATCGACGCGCTTGCCTCGAAATCGATCCACGACCTGCGACGCCTGTGCCCAGACCTGCAGGCCGGCCGCCTCGAGATGATGCGCGACCAGGCCATCGCCATCCGCGACACCCATCACATCGTGCGCAAGTCCGTCGACTTTCCGGAGTCGTCGATCGAGATCTTCTTCGACATCGAGTCGAACCCGCTGCGCGACTTCGACTATCTGTTCGGCGTGATCGTCGTCCAGAAGGGGAAGGAGAAGTACACCCCGTTCCTGGCGAAGAGACCGGAGGACGAGGCGTCCATGTGGAAGGAGTTCGTGGGGTTCGTGGAAAGCCACCTCGACGTTCCCGTCTACCACTACGGCCACTTCGAGACCGACGTGATCAACCGGTTCGCCGCGAAGTACGGCTGTTCCGACCTTGTCCGCGACGCGCTGCGCGAGAACATGATCGACGTGATCGAGGTCATCCGCCGCACCGTCGTGTTCCCGCTCACCTTCTACTCGCTCAAGGACATCGCCGCCTACGTCGGGTTCCACTGGCGCAGCGACGACGCGTCGGGCGCGAACTCGGTGCTGTGGTTCGAGGAGTGGATGCGGACCGGCGACAAGAAGACGCTCGACAAGATCCTGGATTACAACGAGGACGACGTCCGCGCCACGCGGGTAGTGAAGGACTGGCTCGTAAAGCATACGTAATATGAAAAACGAAAAGATCATCGTCGCGGTCCTGGCCGTCCTGCTCGTTGTCCTTGCCATCGCGGCCGCGTTCGCGTCACAGGTCGCGCCGAAGGGGAACATGCAGTATTCGTCGTTTCCGGGAAAGACCGGGCGCCTTGAGGCAGCGCCCGTTCCGGTTCAGGCCGTCCCGATTGCCGCGCCGACGCCGGCCCCGATCGTCCCCTAGCCTATGGAATCCTCCGAGCGAAACATCCTGATCTTCTTCGTCGTCGCGCTTGCCCTCGTCGTGGGCATCGCGTCGTTCGCGTTGCGCGTGCCGACGGTCCACGCGCCCCCGGTGAACGTCGAGGATCTTCCGCTCGCGCGCGACCACGCCGCGTACGGCCCCGAGTGGGCCGCGTGCGCGGAGGCCGGCGGGACGCCGAAGTGGGAGCGGGTGAGCGAGTGCATCCAGAGTCCGAGCGTGCGCGACGTGTGCGGGTTCGGCGTCCCGTGCTTCTTCACGGATGGAAACGGCGGCATGTCGTGCAACGACGCAAAGGCGTCCTATTGCGCGTGCGACGCCGATTCGCAGTGCCCGAAGGGATACGAGTGCCCGCACGGCGGCGATCGCTGCGAGCCGTCCGCGAGCGTGGGATCCAAGCCGCCGCCGGACCTAATCACTCGCTAGCCTATGAAACGAGCCATCCGAACCTCCGTAGGCGCGATTGTCGTCCTTGTCGCCATCGCCGCCGCGTTTTACACGCAGCGGGTTCGGATTTCCGACTTGATCGGGGAGGCATCGGCACCGACGCTGCCGGCAGCGGTCGCGTACAAGGACACGGTGGAGGGCGTGGTCATCGAGTCTTCGCCCGCGGTCGGCACTCCCGTCGACGTGACGGTTTCGACGCCGCCGTCTCCTACGGGCGGGACTAAAGTCCCTGTGAAATCGGACAAACTTCCCGAGCTTCCGACCCCTTCGACACCCTCGAATCCCTCGATCCCCTCGTCCTTCAACCTCGACGTCCCGTTTACCTCTCAGGCGCCGTTTTCCAACTGGGACGAGGTTCACGAGGAAACGTGCGAAGAGACGGCAATCTACATGGTCGCGTCGTTTTTCAAAGGCGTCACCGGGAAGATCGATCCGACGGTCGCGGAGGCGGAACTGCAGCGCCTCGTCGCGATCGAGAACGCGACCTTCGGCTCCTACAAGGACACGACCGCGGACGAGACGATGATCCTCGCGTCGAAGGCGTATCCGACCCTGCACGTCCAGACCATGAACGACCTCACCGCCGAGAACATCAAGGCCGAGGTCGCATCCGGCCACCCGGTCATCGTCCCGACCGCGGGCCGCGATCTGCACAACCCAAACTTTACCGGCGACGGCCCGCCGTACCACATGATCGTGATCCGCGGCTATACCGAGACCCAGTTCATTACCAATGACCCCGGCACGCGCCGCGGAGACTCGTACGTGTACTCGATCGACACGGTGATGGCCGCGATGCATGACTGGAACGGGGGAGACGTGGAGAACGGAAAGAAGGTTGTGATCGCAATGTACCCATTATGAACGACTATATCCTCGGCACGGCCATCGGCGGGCTCGTCGCCTTCGCCTTCTCGGTTCCCGCGATCGTCCTCGAGACGATCAGCCGCTTCAAGCTGCCGAACGCGCTGTACTTCGACGTGAAGTCCATGTGGGGAAAGAAGCTGGAGAAGCACGAGGTGTTCCTCGTGGCGCTTCTCATCCATCTCGTGATCGGCTCGCTGTTCGGCCTCGTCTATGTCGCGTTCGTCAAGAATGGCTGGCTCGTGTTCACGCACTCGCCGTACTCGATCGTCTCGTTGCTGATCTTCGCGTTCGGCAGCTGGATCGTGGCCGGAACGACGGTCTTCCCGGCGCTCGGACTCGGACTGTTCGGCCGGCGCGAGGGGAAGCGCGTGTGGATGGAGATGCTCGCGTCGCACATGATCCTCGGCATCGGGTTGTGGCTGCTGGCGAAGTATTACCAGCCTTTCTTTTTCGTAAACTAGATATGCCCGAAAACGTCCTCTCCGTTTCCCAGTACCTCCAAATCGTCAACGCGGTTCTCCGCGAGCATGTCCCGTCGCAGGAAATCGTCGTCGAGGGCGAGCTTGGCGGGTATACCGTGAAGGACGGGAAGTGGATCATCTTTGATTTGAAGGATGAGAAGGACGCGAAGACGAAGGTCGCGTGCTTCGGGACGACCTTCAAGATCGTCGGCGCGTTCGAGAGCGGGATGCGCGTGCGCGTGTTCGGGTATCCGACGGTGAAGGGGTGGAGCACGTTTCAGATTGACGTTCAGCGGATGGAGCCGGTGGGAGAGGGCGCGCTGAAGAAGGCGTATGACGCGCTGAAGAAGAAGCTGGAGGGGGAGGGACTGTTCGACGCCGCGCGCAAGCGATCGTTGCCGAGGTTTCCGCAGCGGATCGGGCTGATCACGAGCCGCGACGCGGCGGCATACGGCGATTTTCTGCGGATTCTGAACAACCGCTGGGGCGGCGTCGAGGTCGATTTCTATCACGTCCGCGTCCAAGGCAACGAGGCCGTCCCCGAGATCCTCGCCGCCTTCGACTATTTCAACAAGCTCCCCTCTCCTTCAAAAGGAGAGGGACAGGGTGAGGTCTACGGTGGGATCCCCGCCCGTCCCGACCTCCTCGTCCTCACCCGCGGCGGCGGATCGCTCGAGGACCTGCACGCGTTCAACGACGAGTCCGTCGCTCGCGCCGTCTATTCGTCGAAGATCCCGGTCGTCGTCGGCGTCGGCCACGAGCGCGACGAGTCGCTGTGCGATTTCGTCGCCGACGTGCGCGCCTCGACGCCGAGCAACGCCGCCGAGCGCATCGTGCCCAACCGCACCGACGTCGAGTACGAGCTCGCCATGATGACCCGCCGCATGGAGGAACGCCTCACCGAGACGATCGCGCGCCGGCAATTGTCCGTCGACCGCGCGACGCGAACGGTCGGTCTCGTTCTCGACCGCGAGCGCCAGCGGTTCCTGTCCCGCGCAGACCGGCTGACCGTCGCGTTCGGAACATGGAAGACGACTCTGCGAGAACGACTTTCGACCTATGAGCGCGTTCTAAGGCAGGTCGACCCAAAGCGCGTCCTCGCCCGCGGCTACTCGATCGTGACCGTCAACGGCAAGGTTGTCTCGGACGCCGCGACCCTTGAGGTGGGCGCCGAAATCGCGGTACAATTGGCCCAAGGAACGGCCGACGCTCAGGTGTTGCGGACGAACGGGAAGGGAAAACAACGGTTAATCTAGATCAACTATGGCTGCAAAATCAAAGATCAACGTCGAAAAGGCATTCGAGGAACTCGAATCGATCACGGCATGGTTCGAGCGCGGAGAAGTCGACCTCGACGAGGGGCTCAAGAAGTTCGAGCGCGGACTGGAACTGGCCGCCGCGTGCAAGGAGAAACTGATGGAGATTGAGAACAAGGTGAGCGAGATTAAAAAGAAATTCGACAACGTATGAAACTCCTCTTCCGCTGGATCATCAACGCCATCGCCCTCCTCATCGTCGCGAACGTCGTCCCTGGCTTCCACGTGAGCTCGTTCTACACGGCGCTCATCGTGGCGCTCGTGCTTGGCCTCGCCAACGCGGTCGTTCGGCCGATCCTGCTGATCCTCACGCTGCCGATCACAATTATTACGCTTGGACTGTTCACGTTCGTCATCAACGCGCTGATGATTCTACTCGTCTCTACGCTCGTAAAGGGATTCACGGTCGAGGGATTCGTTCCGGCGTTTCTCGCGGGACTTTTCCTTTGGGTGATCTCGATGGGGACCAACTCGCTTATTCGTCATGCCGAAGAATCCTAACCTGTGAAAAACCACACGCTCGTGCTATCGGTGGGAGGATCGATTGTCGTCCCGAATGGGGAAATCAACGTCGCGTTCCTGAAGGACTTTAAGAAGACGATCGTCTCGCAGGCGAAGAAGGGATGGAACTTCGTCGTGGTCGTCGGCGGCGGAGGCACGTGCCGGACGTACCAGCGCGCGGCGAAGGAAGTGACCAAGGTGGCGCCCGAGGACCTCGACTGGCTCGGGATTCACGCCACGCGCCTGAATGGACACCTCATCCGAACGGTCTTCCGCGACATCGCGCATCCCGAGATGTACACGCATCCCGATGACGTTCCGAAGCGGTTCAAGGAGCACGTGGTGGTCGCGGCCGGATGGAAGCCGGGATGGTCGACGGACTACGTCGCGACGCGCATCGCCAAGCGCATCGGCGCCAAGATGGTCCTGAACCTCTCCAACACCGACTATCTCTACACCGCCGACCCGCGCACGAACCCGGACGCCACGCCCATCGAGAACATCTCCTGGAAGGATTTCCGCAAGATGGTCGGCAACGCCTGGGACCCGGGCATGAACGTCCCGTTCGACCCGGTGGCATCGAGGCTGGCGCAGTCGGCGAAGCTCCAGGCGGTGTTGCTGAACGGAACGAATCTCAAGAATTTGAACGCGTTGATCGACGGAAAGACGTTCGTTGGAACGGTCGTCGGATAAAGGGCCGGGAAGGCCGGGAGGGCGGGTAGGGCCGTGGGTATGCCGTAAAATAGGGCCATCCCAGCCTTCCCGGCCCTACCGGCCCATTCGTTCTTGACCGTTTCTCGCCGATCGGCTATTCTACAGCCAACCAAGCCAAAGAAAGCGGGTTGCCCTCGATAAAGAGGACATAAGTCCCGCTGAGGCAGCTCTCGCGACACCGTGTCGCGATGAATTCCTCTGCGACCTTGGTCGGAGAATTTTTTTAAAGGTCGAACATCGTCACGACGTAACAGCAATCGTTACCTCGTAAACATTATCGCTATGCCAAAGACCCGTGCGCAGAAACAGGAGGTTATCACCGGGATCGCCGACCAGTTCCGCAAGATGAAGTCCGCCGTGTTCACCGTCGTTGGCGGGTACACGATGGAAGACGCCGATTCGCTCCGCGCCAAGGGGCGCGACGCCGGGGTCAAGTCGTTCGTGGCCAAGAAGTCGCTTCTCGAGCGCGCGCTCAAGGAGGCCGGACTCAACGTGGACATCAGCAACATCGAGGGCAGCATCCTCACCTCCGTCGCGTATAACGACGAGGTGGGCGCCGCCAAGATGATGGCTGATTTCCTCAAGCTCCGAAAGAACTCCCCGATGAAGATGGTCGGAGGAATCCTCGAGGGCAACCTCATCGATTCCGCCGCCGTCACGACGCTTGCCAAGCTTCCTGGAAAGCAGGAGCTGTACGGCCAGCTGGTCTGGACGCTCAACGCTCCGGTTTCCGGATTCGTCAACGTCCTCGCCGCCAACATCCGCGGACTCGTCACCGTTCTCGGTGCGATCCAGGAGAAGAAGACCGC
>CAIMOJ010000003.1 GCA_903843045.1 Candidatus Uhrbacteria bacterium | reverse complement strand
GTTGCCATGACATCGCGGATGGCGTGGAAGACGCGGTCCGCGAGCTCGTTCACGCGCATGCGTTCGCGCATGCGGATCACGAGGTAGACGCGCGGGACGGTCTGGTCGGTCCGCTGGATGGCCGCGCGGAAGAGGTCGGTGACCTTTCCCGGCTTCTTGTCCGCGTCGATCAGCGTGACCTGGAACTCGACCTCCTTGTCGTCGCGGCCGCGAACCCTGAGCTCGACGCGCTCGCTTCGGGCGTAGGGATGGCCGTTCGCGAAGTAGTCATGGTCGACGTTGCCGCGGGTGAGCACGTCATGGATGCGCTCCTGCAGCTGGACGCCGAACGGCTTGTTGCCGCGCGAGGCGTCCTTGCGCGCCTCGTCTCCGTCGTGGATTCTCCTGTGGTACTTGTCTCCGGACTGCCTGCGGGTGAAGGGAAGGCCATTGTCGCGTCGTTCTGCTCGCACTGATCCTCCTTGGGTTTGGGTTGCACCGTGCGCAAAAAGAGTAGCACGGTGGATAAGTCTTTGCAACGAAAAAACTGTTGGAAAATCCCGACGGAATTTTCATCGCTGTGATTCGCGGAGATCAATGGAAATTGGAACAGGATTGTTATCCAGAACCGACAAAATACTCGACAACCCAGCCAAATTATGATAGTTTGTCGTTAGGGGCGCATCATGCTACCCTGTCTAAACTGATCCCGGTGAATAATCAAAAACTGTATGGCCAAGCAAGTGTTGGAGGAGGTTTCGGCGACGGACGCGCGCGGCAAGGCGGCGATGGAGGCGATCGCGCAGATCAAGCAGCGGTTCGGCGAGGGGTCGATCATGCGGCTCGGCGACGCGAAGACGATGCAGGTGGAGGCGATCACGACGGGCTGCCTGTCGCTCGACCTCGCGCTCGGCGTGATGGGCGTGCCGCGCGGCCGCATCATCGAAATTTACGGGCCGGAATCCTCGGGTAAGTCCACGCTCGCCCAGCATATCGTCTCGGAAATCCAGAAGACGGGCGGCCTGGCGGCCTACGTGGACGCTGAGCACGCGCTGGACCCGGAGTATGCCGCCAAGATCGGCGTGAACATCAACGAGCTGTTCATCTCCCAGCCGGACAACGGCGAGCAGGCGCTCGAGATCGTCGAGACCCTCGTCCGCTCGAACGCGGTCGACGTGATCGTGGTCGACTCGGTGGCCGCGCTCACCCCGAAGGCCGAAATCGATGGCGAGATGGGCGAGAGCCACATGGGCCTCCAGGCGCGCCTCATGTCCCAGGCGCTCCGCAAGCTGGCCGGCATCATCAACAAGAGCAAGTGCACGGTCATCTTCATCAACCAGATCCGCATGAAGATCGGCGTCATGTTCGGCAACCCGGAAACGACCACCGGCGGAAACGCGCTGAAGTTCTACGCCTCCGTCCGCATTGAAATCCGCCGTTCCGCGCAGATCAAGCAGGCCGAGAAGATCATCGGCAACCGAACCAAGGTGAAGATCGTGAAGAACAAGGTGGCCCCGCCGTTCCGCACCTGCGAGTTCGACATCATGTACAACGAGGGCATCTCCATCTCCGGCGACCTCCTCGACGTGGGCGTCCCGGCCGGAGTCATCGGCAAGAGCGGCAACTCGTACTCGTTCGGCGAGGAGAAGCTCGGGCTCGGCCGCGAGAACGCGAAGACCTATCTGAAAGAACACCCGAAGGCGATGAAGGACATTCGCAAGGCGATCGAGAAAAAGATCGAGAGCGGGGAAGCGATGGTCGCCGTCGTGGCGGATGCCGGGGAGGCGGAGTAAAGATCGTTCGGTTAATTAACGCATATTGGAGGATATGAGTAATCAGCCGACGAATCAGGATTTGATGAACGCGCTCGTTGGGATCGACAGTAAGGTGGATGGGTTACAAAATGACATAATTCGATTGGAAGAAAACGTTGAAAGTACGGAGAATGGCTTGATGAGGCTTAGTTCAAAGCTTGATTCATCCTTCAACAAACTCAGCGCGAAGATCGACTTTGTCCACGACAAGCTCAATGCGAAGATCGACGCGGTCCACGACAAGCTGGACGCGAAGATCAATTTCGTCCACGACAAGCTCGATGCGAAGATCGACCAGGCGGTCAAGGACATCACGGAGTCGGCTGAGGAATTCTCGACGGACATGACCGTCCGAGTCGTCAAACTCGAACTCGCCCGCGCCTAGCCACGCCAACCTAAAATCCCGGCCCTGTGAGGGCCGGGATTTTAGGTTGAGGACGAATTAGTGGATCGAGGATGATTCTCCCTGCAGCGTCACGAATCCGTTCTTGTCCTTTCCGACTGCGAACCCTTGGTACTTCTCTAGCGCCGGCATATCGTCGGCGGGAAATTTCGACGACGGGGAGAAGAAAATTTTTGTCTTGAAGTCGACCTGGGCAAGCTCGTCAGCAAACGGGCAGGCATCCGCGTCGCCGGAGTAGACGACGAGAGGAAGAGCTCGCACGGCTTCGAATGCTTCGATGGAAATGAGCTCGATATTCTTGATGAGGACGACGCGTTCTTGCAGATCGTCGAGCGTGGCGAGGACGGACGTAAGAGCGGTCGCGTCTTCCGAGCCGACGAGAACCGCCTGCTTTCCCGCTCCGGGACCGCTCGCTTCGACGGATTCGACGCGTTCGAGTTCTTTCGCGGTCAACATGACCTTGAAGTCGTCCTTTGCTGCCGGGTACGCGCTGAATACGAGGACTTTGTGCCCATGGCGGAACAGGTCGACCATCAGGCAGAGCGAAAAGTGAGAGGCACCGTGCTTCTCGGCGCCCGTGATGAGGGCGGGGAGGTCGGTCGTCGAAAACGATGTCGGATTGCCGTTGAGTTGGATGTTCATAGCAGGGAAATTGTATCATCACCCCCCCCTGTGCAAATGGACAAACAAAAAGCGCGACGACCACCCCTGACCCCTCCTGCCTATCTGGAGGGGGAACGAGGTAAAAAAGTCGTCGCGCGTTTCCAATCTACGGAATCCTCTCCGTCCTTCCCGGCCCCATGGCCGTGCTCTTGTCGGCCTCGAGCACGACCCTTCGGTACAGCGTCGCCGACTGCGAGTATCTCTTTGCTCCCTCGATCTTGATCACGTTTACCCCGCGCTCGAGGGACACGTCCGTCTCGAAGCTTCCGTTCGAGTTAAGCAGGACCTTCTGCCCGTTCACCTTCAGCGTCGTGCCCGGATCGGTCTCGCCGCGCACGACCACCGTCGCGTTCCGCGTCGCGGCGCCGTCCTCCGGGCCGTAGATGGCGAGCGGGGGAGCGGACGTGATGGCGCGAACCTCCGTGCCGATGTAGCCGGTGACCGCGATGAGGATGGCGGCGACTCCGGCCACCTTTACGAACCGGCTGGCGACGATGAATGCGCCGCGGCGGACGCGCTGTCGCGGCATCACGGACGCGCCCTTGAAGTCGCAGGTGCCGCGGGCCTCTTCCCAGCGCTTCATGAAGTAGTCGGGGTCCGATGCGCCGAGCGCGCGGAGGTAGATGCGGAGGTAGTTGCGGGCGTAGAGCGTCTCGGGGAGTGCCGAGAAGTCATCGCGCTCGAACGCGTCGAGGAAGCTCCTGCGGACCTTCGTGCGCTCCTCGAGCTCGGACAGCGTGAAGCCTGTCGCGCGGCGGAGCTCGCGGATCTCCTCTCCCAGGGTGCGGGAGACATTGAGTTTGCGGATGACGAAGGCCATGGGGCTGCAAATAACGTATGAGCTGCCTATCTTACGAATTGCTGCGGATTGCTACGAATGGTTAGAACGTGGCTTCGTCCTCATCAGTTTGCTCGGTTTCTGCCGGTTCGGCAAATGACGGGTGCTCGGGGAGGCCGGCTTCGGAGTAGTCTTGGTCGGCCGTGGGGATGGATTCGGCGGCTAGGTCGCCGGCGGGGGGCCAGGAGGTGACGAGCACTTCGCGGGGTTTGGCGCCCTCGCCGGGGCCGATGACGCCTCGTTCCTCAAGGAGGTCCATGATGCGGGCGGCTCGGCCGTAGCCGATCTTGAGGCGGCGCTGCAGGAGGGATGTCGACGCGCGGCCCTGCTGGATGAGGGCCTGGATGGCCTCGTCGAGGAGCGGCTCGTCCTGGTCGCCGTCGTCGAGAACGGTGCCCGTTCGCGCGGTCTCGGTGATGGCGTAGTTGTAATCCGGGATCCCTTCCTTCTTCAGGAAGGCGACCACGCGGTCGATCTCGTCGTCCGAGAGGTACGCGCCCTGGAGACGCTTCGGCTTGCTCAGTTCGGCGCTCGTGTACAGCATGTCTCCGCGGCCGAGCAGCTTTTCGGCGCCGGCGCAGTCGAGGATCGTGCGGGAGTCGGTCTGCGAAGCGACGGCGAAGGCGATGCGCGCCGGGAAGTTGGCCTTGATGACGCCGGTGATGACGTCGACGCTCGGGCGCTGGGTGGCAATGATCAGGTGGATGCCGACGGCGCGCGCCATCTGGGCCACGCGCACGATCGTTCCCTCCACCTCGCGGCCGCTCGACGCCATGAGGTCGGCGAGCTCGTCGATGATCACCACGATCTTCGGCATCTTCTCCTCGGCCCTCTCGTTGTAGCTCGTGATGTCGCGCGCGCCGAACTTGGCAAGCACGTCGAGCCGGCGTTCCATCTCGCGCACCGTCCACTTGAGCGCGTTGATGGCGTCCTCCGCCTTCGTGATCGGCGGAATGAGCAGGTGCGGGATCCCCTCGTACATCTTCATTTCCACGCGCTTCGGGTCGACCATGATGAGCTTGAGCTCGTCGGGGCCGTTCTCGTACAGCAGGGAAACGATGATCGTGTTGAGACAGACGGACTTTCCGGAACCGGTCGAACCGGCCACGAGCAGGTGCGGCATCTTCTCGAGCGACGCGGTCCAGGTGGCACCGGACACGTCCTTGCCGAGCGGGATCGCGGTGTTGTTGGAGCGGGACTTGAACGGCTTGGATTCCATGAGGTCTCGGAGCGATACCGTCGCGATCGTCTGGTTCGGCACCTCGATGCCCACGAGCGACTTGCCCGGGATCGGCGCCTCGATGCGGATCGGATGGGCGGCGAGCGCGAGGGCGAGGTCGTTCTGCAGGCCGATGATGCGCGAGAGCTTGATCCCCTGCGCCGGCCTGAGTGTATATTGCGTAACCGTCGGTCCCGTTGCGGTGTCGCTCATTTCGACCGGGATTCCGAACTGCTCGAAGGTGCGCGAGATGATCTCGATGTTGCGCTCAAGGTCTCCGGAGTTGGCGTTGTTGACGCGGTACTCGAGCAGGTCGAGCGGGATGGCCACCTTGCGGATGCGCTTGATGGTGAGCGCCTTCTCGGGCTTTGCGCGCTCGGCCTCGACGAGCGGCTTCGCGGTGAAGATCGGGGCGGCCTCTGGCTCCTCGTCGATCTCGATCATTGCTTCCTCGTCCTCGTCTTCCTCGATCGGATCGGGTTCCTCGACGAAATTCACCGGGGTCTTGATCTCGATCGTTCTCGGCTCGATGGTCTTTCTCATCTGTCCGCGATGGATCATCTCGCCGAACCGTCCCGTGAGGTGCGTGTGGAATCCGATGAGGTCGCGCAGCGACGTGTTGAACACGAGCATGACCGCCACGAACAGCAGTGCCGAAACGACCACGACCGCGCCCCAGAATCCCATCACGTTCGGAAGGATCGTCCCGAGGAACTGCCCGACCATTCCTCCCGCGACCGAGATGTCCGTCGTAAACGGTTCCGGTCGGTTCACGAGCAGGAGGTTCAGGAGCGCGTTGAAGGACAGAAAGAAAAAGAGGATCCCAAGGTGGTTCCACGTGGAGAGGCGGCCGCGGTCGGGGAACATTCCCGTCGCGCCGACGAGAATCAAAAGGACCGGGACGAGGAACTTGTCCCATCCGAACGTAAGCGCGACGTACTTCGCGATGAATTCGCCGAGCGCGCCGGCGATGTGGAAGAACGAGAGAAACAGCAGGGCCGAGACGGCGAAGAGAACGACGGCCGTGATGCCGCGGCGGGTCTCCGGGTCGAGCTCGGCGCGGGGCTTGGAATGGGAGGAACCGGACTTGTGGGAGGATTTTGGTTTGCGGCTCATAGAAGGTTCAGAAAACAAGCGTAGAATCGCCCCATTCTACCATTAAATTGCAAATCGGTCGAAATAAGCCGTAGGTTGGCGGAGAATGGGGATCGACGGTTGACAAAACCGGTTTTTTCTGCTATATTATGGCCTTTGGCGGCTCTCAAACCGGAGAACACGGCCAAAGCAGTACACCATCCAGGAGTTCAAAAAATGGAAGAAAACAGAAAGTCTCGCGTGACGAAGCGCGTCACGGTCGTTCGTTCGGTCGTGTCCGCGATTCCCGTGCGGATCGTGAAGGACGAGTTCGAGGAGGATCGCCTCCAGGTCGGCGACGAGATCGTCGGATGGCCGCGGAACGGATATTCGTACCCCGAATCCGTGGAGTATGCGTCACTCGAGTTGTCCGACGGACGTTCGTGGAACCTGCCGGCGGAGACGATCCCGTACGACACCTACTCGTTTGTCTCGGTGACCGCGGTGTGTCGCCGGACGCGTCGGATCGACGTTCTCCTAGGAGACGACGGCATCTCGTACGTCTACGTGGGCGACGATCTCGTCGGGGTGGCGGTACCGGGGTTCCTGTACCCGTATCAGGTAACGACCGTACGCATCACGTGCGGCAACAACTCCGTCGAGGTGGCGGACAATGACATGCAGGTGATCGTGCACGCCTCCATCGCCGCGTTCAGCCGTCGCGCCACGGTCACCCATGCGAAGGTCTCGATGTGGTGGCTGCTCGGATCCGGGATCGACTTCGACGCGGCGATCGGCACGGAGGTGGGCGACGAGTATCCCACGTCGGTCCGCGCGGGCGCGCTCAGCCCGAATGGCCCCGGCATGACGTTTGCCTCCGCGAAGGCATGGTCGACCGGCGACACCTTCCTGCTCGAGGAGGAGTTCGCCTTCTGGAAGCAGGAGGACGGGTCGGTCACCAACGGGAAGATCACCTTCCCGAAGGAGCGTCCGTTCGACCAGGGGTGGAGGAAGCACCGCGACATCGGTTTCTCCGTCGGGGTGACCCTGGGCAACTGGCAGACGATGCTCGACGCGATCGTCGGCTGTTACTTCGACGGCGTGAACACGGACACGCGCATCCGCGCGCGGGTCGAGCGTCAGAAGGTGCTCGATCACAGTCGCGAGCGGATCAGGAAGGCGGTCGCGGGCGCGTGCTTCGACCCGAAGACCTTCGACGAGTCCAAGGACGTCGAGGTCGGGATCGGTGAGCGCCTGTTGTTCATCGGAGTGTGCGGAGGGAAGCGGGTCTACGCGGTGGACTCGCCGAACCACGGCCACGCGCTCTACCTGTTCGGCGCGGGCAGCATCAAGGCCGCGCGCGACTGGGCCAACGGGCGCATCGACTGGCTCGAGGCAAAGCGCCTCGCGATGCGAAGGATCGTCCACGTTGGCGAATGGAAGGATCGCGCGCTCGCCGCGATCGGCTAGTCGTTCCGGACCCGTTCCGGAACCGCAGAGACCCTGCCGCGCCGAAGAACCCTCTTCGACGCGGCCCTCTACCTGACGGTGCCAGACAGCTGGCATCCTCGGGCGGAGGAATACATGTCCAAGGAAAAGGAAACGTTGCAGACGAAGGTCAAGAAGGGAATCATCGATCGGTGCGAAACGTGGGTCGGAGAGCGCCACTGGTTCTGGCTCGTGCTCATCCTGGTTCTGACGGGCGGCTACGTGGAGCTGCCGAACCTTCCGATCATGATCGACGACGAGGTCGTCGGGTTCGTCGCCACGATCACGTGGCTCGAGGTCGGACGGCGGTTCATGTCGTACGTGGAAGGAATCGCGGCCTGGGTCAGGCTCAAGTTCGCGACCTTCGTCGCCTGGCTGCGAAAGCGGTTCGGGTTCGATCCGGCAACGAGCCGCTGAGCAACTGCCGAGCCGGAGAATCCTCTCCGGCGCGGCCCCCATCATTGTCAGAAGAAGCACCAAACACCGCACACGGAGTGCACATGTCGAAACGAGTTTCTCTCCGCCAGCTGAACGAGCGTGAAGTGCGTCGCCAGAGGGAGGAGGACGAAGCAACCATCAGAGACTGGAACAGTGCGCCCGGATGGCCGTGGTGCCTTCCCTGCGACCAGCACGACGAGTACGAGGAGTTCGATCTCGAGGCCGAGTTCCGCGACCCCGAGCACGACTACGAGCGCGAGATCCAGGAGGGGTTCGCGCGCGACCGATTGAACCACCTGGAGGATCGGTACGCGAGCAACCCGTACAACGACGGCCCGGAGCGCGATCCGGACCACGACGAGTGGTTCCACGACGAGTACATCCGTCCGCACGATGACCACGGGGACGAGCTCAACCTCGGCGCCAGCTACGAGTGGGACGAGGCGTACTACGCGTATCTCGAATGTCTCGAGGACCATCCGGCACAGATGATCAAGTCGTACCGCGATTGGTGGGCCAACGTCCACGGCGTCGCGGTCACCGAGGACGAAAGCCAGCCGACGCTCTAGCGCGCTGACAACGGGGCGCCGCGCGCGAGGACTGGCTTCCGTGAAGCCAGCTGCCGAGCCGGAGAACCTTCTCCGGCTCGGTCCCCATCCCGTTCGTCGAAGCGATTCGACGGTCGAGACGGGGATTTTCCCCATCGACTTTCCGACACCCACCCACACACACAAGGAGGAATCGCCATGAGCGATCCAGACGACAAGAAGGCACTGCTGCCAGCCCGGCCCGCGCAGGCGCCGATCGCAAAGGCCCTGATGCCGGCCCTGCCGGCACACGTCCCGATGACGAAGGCCCTGATGCCCGGCCAGGTGCCCGTTGCAAAGGCGCTGATGCCGGCCCTCCCGGTTCTGGAACCCGTGGCCATGGCGCTCATGCCATGCTTCCCGGTGCTTCCGGAGGCGCAGAAGGGAACGGCTCTGCTTCCCGTTCCCGCGGCGTACGCGGAACTGCCGCGCTCTCGGCCCGGCCGATCGTCGCGCGTCATGTCGCCGTCTCCCGTGCCTCGCATGGAGGCAACGCTGTTCGCGTCCTCCGCGCCCAAGGCGCGCGCGGAGAAGGCCGTCGGCGCGTTCGACGCGCTCGGGGGGATCTCGATCCAGCCGGACGCGGCGTACCGGGCCGAAAAGCGGACCAAGTGGCTTCTCGCCCAAGAGACCGCGACGGCCTTTCGCGTGACGGGATGCAGCGCGTTCGCTCTCGAGGAGCCGCGTCTCTTCGACCTCGTGGTCTCCCTGAGGGATCCCGAGCGCGTCGTGCGATCCAGCGCAGAGATCCGAGAGCTCCGCGAGCAGCGCGGGTTCCGGTTCGGGCGGGAGGTTGTCACGCTCGGCGACGTCCACGGACACCGCCTCGCCGCGCACTGCGACGAGAATGGCGTCGTCGCCGAAACGGTCGTCCAGCCGGAAATCCCGGTCCATCTCTTTCAGTCCCCGGACATCCCGGCCTGGAAGTCGCGCGTCGTCTCCACGGACGATTCCGGATCCGGAGGCAGGCGCGCGTCGGGACAGGACGGGATCGAGATCATCCGCGCGATCATCGAGCCGAATCCCGAGCGCGTAAGGAAGCAGTTCGCAAACCAGTGGCCGCAGCGATATGCGGACTGCAACGGAACTCCCGAGACGGCGGACCAGATCAACCAGGATCTCTCCAACGAGATCAACTGGGCGGACATGGACCGCGCGGACCGGTGCCGTGACGTCGTCGAGACGATCGGCCCGGATGACTTCGCGAGGCTTTGGAACCTCGCCCTGGAGTGCTACACCAAACCGCCACCCCCGCTGGCGGTTGCCGAGGAGGAGGCTTCCTCCCCCGAAACGGTCGTCGCCCCGACGGCCTGACCGCTCCTGGATCCGTCGTCGCCCCGCGACTTCGGATCCATCTTTACTCCCGTCCACGACGCACCATCGCGTCACGGACGGAAGAGAGGATCGAATGAACGACAAAACGTTTGCAAGCGTCATCTGGGTTGTCACGAGGCGCGTCGACGGCACCGAGCCGCCGCACGTGTGGCACATGTTCCATCCGGACAAGCGGTCCAATTTCAGCCGGAGCGGCCTCACGTTCTCCTGGCTCAACAAGACCCTCACCGTCTGCGGCCGCGGATGCCAGTCGCTCGAGCTCTACGGCCAGGAGGTCGAGATCCGAAACGCGTCCGGCGTCCCGTTCCAAGTCAGCGCGTTCAGCACGGAAGGCCGCGCAAGAAAGTATCTCTCAACCCCAACGCCAACCGACGCCTCCGCGTCCTGAGGAAAACATGATTCCAGCACCCAAGCCGTTCGTTACCGTCATCTACGTCGTGATCGAGACTCTCGACGAGCCGAATCGTCCCGTCGAGACCGTCCAGGTGTTCTGGCCCGGCGCGGAGTCGGACTTCGAGCGGGCCGGCCTCTCGTTCCGATGGCGCGCCAAGCAGCTGAGCGTCCTGAGGATCGGCTCCGGGCTGTGCCAGCACGTGTTCCACAACTACGACGAGCAGTTCCTCGCCCACGGCGAGCACAACCGCCGGGTCCTCGTCACGACGAAGGCAACCCAGCTGGACGCGATCGCCTACGAGGATTCGCTCAAGCCGCCGTCCGCCTGACGCCGCCTGTCCTCCCGCCGTCTCACCCGAGACCGCCCGAGGACTCTTTTCTCCCGCCCGCGACAACCCGTCGCGATCGGGAACAAGGATTTCCATGGAACTTCACACCCTGTATCTCGTCGTCTGCAACCAGCGGACGTGCGAGATTCTTACGCTCGACGAGCAGGAACTCGCGCACGCGCGGTTCCAGTTCTCCACCATGATCCGCGAGGACGGGTCCGTCCTGGTTCGTACGGACGACGGTCACGAGGTCGCGCTGTTCCTCGGCGACATCGCCACCGTGCGCACGAGCCGGCACGCGTTCACGCTCAGCCTGCGCTCGACAAAGAAGGCCGCCGCCGCGACCATCCGGGAGTTCCGTCCCGACGGCGCCGACCTGGTCGGCGAGACGTTCGTGGTCGTGGAGGACATCGGCGTCGACAGCCACAAGACAGAAGTGGTCCGCGTGGTGCTCGGCGGGGAGAACGCGGAGTTCACCCGTTACGGGATCGTCTTCCGCCGCCGCAACAACGCGCTCGTCGCCCGCCGGTCGAACAGCGAGACGGTGGTCCATGTCTTCCATCGCTTCGACAAGTCCTGGGAAGTCCCCACGCCCGTCCCGCACCGCGTCGTCCGCGTCACCACCAAGAAGACCCGCGCCGACGCCGACCTCTACGCCGCCTGCCCGGTGATTCCGCCGGAGTGAGCGGCTCTACGCTCCCGTCACGCCCACGTCAAAACCCTGGAGGATATCAGCATGTCCATTGCCGATTTCATCGCCAAGCCCGGCGACAAGAAGCCGTTCGCCGGACGGTTCGGATCGCGGAAGCATCCGACGCTCGAGTACGGTCCGTTCCGGATCCAGTACGCTCCGAGGACCAGCCAATTCGCGTTCGACGAGACCGTCGAAATCGTCGCCGGCCTGATGACCGTCCGTCCTCGGATGCGTCACCAAAGCATCAGCGCGATGCACCTGCTGGTCGACGGCGTCGAGTGGCAGATCTACGTCCAGTACTGCGGAAGCAAGGTTCCCGCGTACGCGACCGATCTCTGGAAGTCCGAAGGCCGCCTGTTCGCATGACATCGTCCTGGGGAACCCTTCCCCTCTTTTTTCCCGCCCACGACGAAATGCATCGTCGCTGGCAGGACGGAGGAATCAGACAATGACGACGAAACGTCTCCCAATGCTTCTCGTCGGCCTGCCGGCTGCCGATTATGGCCTCACGCTCCATATGGTGCTGGCTTGCGCGAGCTCCCGGTGGAATCCGTGCCCCGGCATGGACGATCTGGAGCTTCGTTACGTCGACGGCGAGTTCCGACTCCGCTACGCGCCGGGACGGAAGGCGGCGTACCGGTTCCGAAGACACCCCGACGTGGCATTCTCGGATCCGAACTGGCCGAACCCGGATCGGCCGCTGGCACTCCCCGAGTGCGGACCCGATCCCGAGGAGCTCTCCATGGACCTCGTGGAAAACGGTCCGGCGCTCATGCTTGGGAAGTCCGGATGGGTCGATGCCTATGGCAACGGAATGGCGCTCGCGGCGTTCCTTTCCCTCGAGGGGCGCGATGACCCGAGGTTCTCCGTCGCGCTGGACAGTTGGTTCGGCAACCGCGACTGCTACAGCTGCTGGCACCCCTGACCGGCTCGTCCTCCCGTCGCACCGCGCGACACCGAGGACTCTTTTCTCCCGCCCGCGATCGAATCGTCGGGCGGTTTTCTTTTTCCCTTGAACAAACCCCTCCTCGGGAGTATCCTGAATCCGTTGATTCCCCCGCGGAATCTGCGAGGGACGGTACGGATATAGGCAGAACAACGTCAAGAGCGTTCCTGGTGCCTACGGGCGCCGGAAAAATCTCTCTCCTCTCGCTCGGAAATGGTGTCTTGTCTCTTCGACCCGTGGCCGTCACTTGCAGATTTTGCGGGGGATTGTGGATAAGTGTGTATTTTGGACGAAAAAAGGTTTTGGAGGTCCATTTTGTAAAATTCATGTTCAAACGTTTAAGTGCCAAGGTTAGCCAAAAAGCTTAGCACTTGACAAGGTTCTTGTCTTACTCTTGACGCGTCGTCCCCAAACTGATATCATCCCGATGCAACTCCACCCCGTTTGTCGCTGAATGGTCTACCGGGTGCCGACAGAAGAGAAGAAGTTTCATAACTCCCTCCATGTCGCATTTCAGCACAAACAATTAATAAGCATCACTCAGAAAATGAGTGACGTTTTTGTTTCTACTAATGACGCGAACAACGAATGGGCTGCCAATCACACAAATTGCTACGCATTGCAACGAATACGGTAAAAAACCTGAATATTCGCAGCAATACGTAGCAATTTGTAAGATAAGTAGCTCATACGTTATTCGCAGCCGCCTATGATTTACCGACGCAATTATCAGACGGAGAAGGATCGCAAGTACTTTCCGGGATCGGTGCCGGACGCCATGGAGCTGCCGGACCTCATCGAGGTCCAGCTTCGGTCGTACCGCTGGTTCTTCGAGGACGGCCTGAAGGAGCTGTTCCACGAGGTTTCCCCGATCAAGGACTTCATCGGCCGCGACCTCGAGCTTTCGTTCGAGCAGTATTTCCTCGACGAGCCGAAGTTCAACGAGAAGGACTCCCGCGAGAAGAACGTCACGTACGAGGCGCCGCTTCGCGTCCGCACCAAGCTCGTGAACCGCCGCACCAACGTCACCAAGGAGCAGGAGATCTACCTCGGCGACCTGCCGATCATGACCCCGCGCGGAACCTTTATCATCAACGGCATCGAGCGCGTCATCGTGGCGCAGCTCGTGCGCTCCGCCGGAGCCTTTTTCACGGCCGACGTGTACCGCGGCCGACGCTACTACGGCGCAAAGATCATCCCGAACCGCGGCGCGTGGCTCGAGTTCGAGACCGACCCGAAGAACGTCATCTGGGTGAAGATCGACCGCAAGCGCAAGGTGGCCGTCACCTCGCTCATGCGCGCGTTCGGATACAAGACCGACGAGGAGATCATCGAGCTGTTCAAGGAAGTGGACACGCACCCCACCAACCGCTACATCGAGGCGACGATCGCCAAGGACGCGGCAAAGGACGAGGCCGAGGGACTCATCGAGGTGTACAAGCGCATCCGCCCGGGCGACCTCGCCACGTCGGACAACGCACGCGGGCTCATCCACTCGATGTTCTTCAACTTCGACCGATACGACCTCGGCAAGGTGGGGCGCTACAAGTTCAACCTGCGCTTCAACCTCGACATCACCGACGCGGCCGTGGCCCCGGAGGAAAACCGCATCATCACCAAGGAGGACCTCGTGCACATCGTGAAGGAGGTCATCCGCCTGAACATCACGCAGGAGGAACCGGACGACGTCGACCACCTCGGCAACCGCCGCGTGCGCGCCGTCGGAGAGCTGATCCAGGGCCGCTTCCGCGTGGGACTCGCCCGCATGGAGCGCATCATCAAGGACCGCATGAGCACGCTCGACATGGAGACGCTCACCCCGGGCCGCCTCATCAACGCCCGCCCGGTCATCGGCGCGGTGCGCGAGTTCTTCATGAGCTCCCAGCTTTCGCAGTTCATGGACCAGACCAACCCGCTCTCCGAGCTTGAGCACAAGCGACGCCTCTCCGCGATGGGACCTGGCGGTCTCAGCCGCGAGCGCGCCGGCTTCGAGGTGCGCGACGTGCACCCGACGCACTACGGCCGCATCTGTCCGATCGCCACGCCGGAAGGACCGAACATCGGGCTCGTCGCCCACCTTTCCTCGTATGCCGTCATCAACGACTACGGGTTCATCGAGACCCCGTACCGCAAGGTGGTGAAGGAACAGAAGGGAGGAAAGACGGTCGCGCGCATCACCGACGAGGTCGAGTACATCAATGCCTTCAAGGAGGAGCGATCCGTTACCATCCCGGCCACGGTCGCGGTGGACAAGGACGGATACCTCGTGGACGAGATGGTTGGCGGCCGCAAGTACGGCGAGCCGAAGGTCATCAACCAGAGCGAGGTCGACTACATGGACGTCTCCAGCCGCCAGATCATCTCCATCGGAACCGCGCTGATTCCGTTCCTCGAGCATGACGACGCCACGCGCGCCCTCATGGGAACGAACATGCAGCGCCAGGCCGTTCCGACCATCAAGCCGGACGCGCCGATCATCGGGACCGGCATCGAGTACCGCGCGGCAAAGGACTCCGGGCACGTCATCGTGGCCGAGCAGGACGGCGTCATCTCCAAGGTTGACGGCGGCCAGATTCAAATTACGGACGCAAAGAAGAACGTATTCGACTACGAGCTCAAGAAATTCCTTCGCTCCAACAACTCCACCTCCATCAACCAGAGGCCGGTGGTGATGCCGGGCGACAAGGTGAAGCGCGGCGACGTCGTGGCCGACTCCTCGGCCGTCGACAAGGGCGAGATGGCGCTCGGGCAGAACGTGCTCGTGGCCTTCATGAGCTGGGAGGGCTACAACTTCGAGGACGCCGTCATCATGAGCGAGCGGTTGGTTCATGACGACCGCTATACGTCGGTCCACATCGAGAACTACATGATCGACGTGCGCGACACCAAGCTCGGGCCGGAAGTGGTCACGAGCGACATCCCGAACGTGTCCGAGGACAAATTGAAAAATCTCGATTCCGAGGGAGTCATCCGCATCGGCGCGGAAGTGAAGTCGGGCGACATTCTCGTCGGAAAGATCACGCCGAAGGGCGAGACCGAGCTTTCCGCGGAAGAGAAGCTGCTTCGCGCGATCTTCGGAGAGAAGGCCCGCGACGTGCGCGACTCCTCGCTCTACCTCGAGCACGGCGAGCACGGCAAGGTGGTGGACATCAAGGTGTTCTCCCGCGAGGCCGGTGACAAGCTGAACCCGGGCGTCATCCGCCAGATCCAGGTGTCCGTCGCCGACATGCGCAAGATCCAGGTGGGCGACAAGGTCGCCGGACGCCACGGAAACAAGGGCGTCATCTCCAAGCTCGTTCCGATCGAGGACATGCCGTTCCTTCCGGACGGCACCCCGGTGGACGTCATCCTGACCCCGCTCGGCGTCGTGTCCCGCATGAACCTCGGACAGATCCTGGAAGTTCACCTCGGACTCGCGGCCAACGCGCTCGGCTACCGCGCGGCGACGCCGGTCCTGAACGGAGTCACCGAGGAACAGATCCATGGCGAGCTCGAACGCGCCGGATTCCCGAAGAGCGCCCAGTCGACGCTCTGCGACGGTCACACGGGCGAGAAGTACGGCCACCCGATCACGGTCGGCTACATGTACGTCCTGAAGCTCTCGCACATGGTCGAGGACAAGATTCACCAGCGCTCCATCGGCCCGTACTCGCTCATCACCCAGCAGCCGCTCGGGGGACGCGCGCAGTTCGGAGGCCAGCGCTTCGGAGAAATGGAAGTGTGGGCGCTCGAGGCGTACGGCGCCGCGCACATGCTGCAGGAGATCCTCACGATCAAGTCCGACGACGTGCCGGGCCGCTCGAAGGCCTACGAGTCCATCATCAAGGGCGAGCCGATCCGCAAGGTCAACATCCCGGAATCATTCAACGTGCTCATCCGCGAACTCAAGGGTCTGTGTCTGGACGTTGAGCTCATGCGGGACGGAAAGAAAGTCGAACTTTCCGGAGAAAAGAAGATCTCGAAATAAATAGGTCCTCTTGGACCAACAACGACCTATATGTTTCAAAAGCAAGACACATTGAAGATCACCGACTTCGACGCCATCCGCCTCCGCGTGGCCAGCCCGGACACCATCCGCAGCTGGAGCCACGGCGAGGTTGAGAAGCCGGAAACCATCAACTACCGAACCCAGAAGCCGGAGAAGGGCGGGCTGTTCGCCGAGGAAATCTTCGGGCCGTCCAAGGACTGGGAATGCTACTGCGGCAAGTACAAGAAGATCCGCTTCAAGGGAATCGTCTGCGACAAGTGCGGCGTGGAGGTCACACACAGCATCGTCCGCCGCGAGCGCATGGGCCACATCGAGCTCGCCGCCCCGGTGTCGCACATCTGGTTCCTCCGCGGCGTTCCGTCCAAGATCGGAACGGTGCTCGACCTCTCGGTGCAGTCGCTTGAGAAGGTCATCTACTTCGCCAGCTTCATCGTCACCGACGTGAATGAGGAGGCGAAGGCGCTCACGCAGGAGCAGGTGAAGCAGGAGTACAAGAGCAAGACCAAGATGATCGAGGGCGAATTCAAGCGCGACATGGACCGCCTCGGCGAGAAGTTCGCGAACGACGAGAAGAAGATCAAGACGGAGACGGGCCACCTCGAGGAGATCCGCGACAAGAAGCTCGCCGAGCTCGAGGAGGACTTCGACATGGTGGAGAAGGAGCTGAAGGAGCTCAAGCCGCTGAAGATCATCGCCGAGGAGACGTTCCATGACTGGTCGCTCAAGTACGGCCACATCTTCGAGGCCGGCATCGGCGCCGAGGCCGTGCAGGAGATGCTCCGCCGCGTGAATCTCGAGGCCACCATGGCCAAGATCGAGGAGGACATGCAAGACGCCCCGGCCGCCAAGCGCGACCGCCTGATGCGCCGCCTGAAGCTGATGAAGTCGCTCCACATCAACAAGCTCGAGCCGTGGTGGATGATGCTCGAGGCCCTGCCGGTGATTCCGCCGGACCTGCGCCCGATGGTCGCCCTCGACGGCGGCCGCTTCGCCACGTCCGATTTGAACGACCTGTACCGCCGCGTCATCAACCGAAACAACCGCCTGCGCCGCCTGAAGGAGCTCAACGCGCCGGAAGTCATTTCCCGCAACGAGAAGCGCATGCTCCAGGAGGCCGTGGACGCGCTCATCGACAACAGCGCGCGCTCCGCGAAGACGGTCATCGCCGCCACCGGAAAGAAGCGCCAGCTGAAGTCGCTCGCCGACCAGCTGAAGGGAAAGCAGGGACGGTTCCGCCAGAACCTGCTCGGAAAGCGCATCGACTACTCCGGACGCTCCGTCATCGTGGTCGGCCCGCACCTCAAGCTCGACCAGTGCGGCATCCCGAAGAAGATGGCGCTCGAGCTGTTCCGCCCGTTCATCATCGCCAAGCTCATCGAGCGCGAGTACGTCCACAACATCCGCTCGGCCAACCGGTTCATCGAGACCGACCGCCCGGAGGTGTGGGACATCCTGGAAGAGGT
>CAIMOJ010000002.1 GCA_903843045.1 Candidatus Uhrbacteria bacterium | reverse complement strand
CGGAGGAGATGGTCGAGCGGTCGTGGGAGTATAAGCGAAAGATTCTGGAAACCGCGCTGCGGAAGTTTGGATTGTTGAAGTAGTTTTTTGTGGGTCGCCACCCACGGAGCGTTACTTTCTTTTGGGCGGAAAAGAAAGTAACCAAAGAAAGCCGCTACCGCCCGGCCATCCGCTCCTACGCCAGAACGTAAAAAATTGGCTCGGCTGCGGAACTCGCTTGCATCGCCGAGACAAAATCCCGGATGCGCTGCCGCACTCAGGCAATCCTCGCCCGTGCCGATGCACCCGCAAATTTTTCACGTCCTGGCTGGGTCGCTCCGGCAGGAAAAAAAATCCCCGCGGGGCGGGGATCAGGGGAGCTCGAGCGCGGCGATTCGTTCCTCGAGCTGCTCGAGGAACACGCGGAACTTGTCGTCGCGACGACGGCTTCCTCGGAGGACGTACGGAAGGATGACGCAGGCGCCGCCGGAGCCAGGCTTCGCGCCGGACCCCTCCCCAAACAGCTGGTGCAGCACCTCGCCGAGCGGAAACGACGGCTCGCGCGTGCGGGCGCAAACGCGAATGGTGTCGCCCGCGACGCCGAGCACGAGCACGAGCCTGGCGTCCTTGTGTCCGCTCAGCAGGTCCGCCGCGAACGCCAGGTACTCTCCCTCGGACTCGTCGAGCAGCGTCGCGGGCTGAGCCACGAGCACGCCGTGACCGTGGATCGCCTTGTGCGTGAGCAGGCGCTGGACGATGGAAAAGGCGCGCTCACTCATCGAGAACCGCGAGAGGCGGTACAGCGCGCCCTGGTCGCCGGTCTCCATGAGCGAGGCAAACATCGCGCGGTCCATCGGGCCGGTCGAGATGCCCGTGAGGCCGAACGTGTCCGTCTGGATGCCGAGCGCAAGCAGCGTGCACGTTTCCGAATCGAACGGGACGCTGAGCATCATGCCGAGAAGCGCCACGATCGACGACGCGGCCCCGCACGGGGCGACGTAATGAAACCGGTCGCCCGTCAGATCCCGCAGCGCGGCGCCATGATGGTCGATGATGATCGCCGGGGAAAGCTCGACCCCGCCGAACCGCGCGTCCTTCGTCTGCGACGAGTCCACGAGTGCCACCGACGATTCCGGAGCGATCCCCGAGAACCGCGTGATACGGTCCCCGAGCCCGAACGTCTCCCACAGCATCCGCGTCTGCGGATGTCCAAACGACCCCGCGTACATGACGTCGCTCTCGACGCCAAGGTGCCGCGCGATCGCCGCAAGTCCCATCGCGGACCCGATTCCGTCCGGATCGACCTGCGCAATGGGAATTGCCAGCCGATCCTGCTTCGCGAGCACCGCCGCGAACAACGCGGCATCCACATCCGTCAAGTCAAACGAGCGGTCGAAAATGCGCATCCTGCCTCCAGACGCAGAGACTAGCGCCTTTTGACGCGCACGTCAACGGATGGCCGACCAAAACAAACGGGCCGTCGATGGACGGCCCGGCATGTGCAACCTACCAGCTCCCTCCCCCGCCGCCTCCAAACCCACCTCCAGAGAATCCGCTTCCTCCGCTGCCACCAGACGACTTCGGGGCGGCGACCGCGGACGCGAACGAGTTGACGCGGTGCGAGAAGTCGACGGCGCTGAACGCGGCGTAGTTTCCCACGAACCAGCCCGGCTGTTCCCTGGCCACGTCGGCGAGCGCCTTGCTCCACTTGTCCGCGACGCCGAAGACCATGGCGTACGGGAGGAACTTCTCGAAGATCTTTTCCTTTTCCTGCCACTGGATCCGGTACTTCTCCGCCGTTTCCAAATAGAGCTTGAACCCGAGCGCCTTCTCGCACGCGATGGCGCCGGCCTCGGTCTTCTTCGGCATGACCATCCCGAACAGGCCGATGATCGCCGCGATAGCGAACCCCGCGACGAGAACGAAGACGCCGCCGGAAATCTGGCTCGCGACGATTCTTCCGCCGACGAACGTAACGAGAACGGCGAGCAGCGCGAACCCGAGGTACGTCGTGCGGACGACCGTCGGGTTCTTCGCGTAATACCCGAGCGTCGCCATCTCTTGGTAGACGTCCTTCTCGATCTTCTTCTTCGCGACGACCATCGACGACCGCCGGTCCATCAGCCTCACCTCCTCGTCGCTTCCGAACAGCCCCAGCATCAGCGTGACCTCGAACGGCTTGAGCGTCGCGTCGTCGGGTTTCAATCGCCTCAGACGATAGCTCTTGCTCGTCACGAACAGCACCTTCGTCTCGTCCTCGATGATCTGCAGATACCCGCGGACCGCCAGGTCGACGATCGCCGCGGAAACGTCACGGTCATGAACCGTCGCGTCCACGAGCGTTCCGACTTCGGTCGGTCGCAGATTGTCCGGCGGCTCGTACTCGGCGATGATCGTTCCGCGGCCCTTCGCGTCCTTGCCGTTCTTGCGCCAGCGGGAAAACAGGAAGACGAGCACGGAGATCGGGACAAGGAGAGAGAAGATCCCCGCGTTGTCCGCGACCAGCTGTCGTGCGCGATCAATCTGCGTCGGTTCCGCAACGATCCCCTTTGGAAACGACACGGAGACGGTCAGGAAATCGTCCGCGACGACCGTCACATTTCCGTCGCCGATCCGCTTGTCGCAGTCCATGGTCGTCGATCCGTTCGCCCCGGTGTAGCACGAAACGTCGAGCGATTCCGCCGCGACGCCCGGCACGTAAACCGTGGCGTTCACGACCGAGAACGAGTCTTCCCAGTCCGACCCCGACACGTTCCAGTACAGCTCGTCCTTGTCCGCGTGATATAAAATTGCGCGGTCGACGCGATAGCGAATCTTGTACTCGAAGACGGACGAAACCGTCCTGCCCGCGTCGCCTATTTTCAATGTCTCCTCCCCGTTCTGAAACGAGACGTCGTACGGAACGGGCTTTCCGAACAGGTCGACTTCCTCGACGGTTATCCCAATCGTCTCGTCCGTCCCGGCCGCCGTGCGATACTGGTACGGTATCTTCCGATAGATCCCATGGCGCGGCGCGTCAAAGGAGCCCGTGATCGTCTCAACGACCTCGAGCGACGCGTCCGGGCGAACGTCGATGACGGACGAGAATGCGTCGTAGCGTGTCGCGGCAAACGCTGGGGTCGCCATCAGCAGAAGCAAGACGACGTTACCGAAGATACCGATTCTTGTTCGCAATGTGCTCGTCGAACGTCGCGGCATACACCACCGTCCCGTCGGACGTCGTTAGGAAATAGAGATAGGGGTTGGAAGTCGGATGCGTCACGGCGTCGATGGCGTTCATGCCCGGGTTCGAGATTGGGCCCGGCGGGAGGCCAGCGCGGGTGTAGGTGTTGAACGGCTCGTCCTTTTTGAGATCGTCCGTGGTCATCTCGGCCGACGTCTTGCCGAGGTAGTACGCAATCGTGGAGTCGGCCTGGAGCGGCATGCCCATCTTGAGGCGCTTGAGGAAGATGTCGGCAACGTCCTTCATGTCCTTGGGGTCGCGCACCTCGCGCTCCACGATGGAGGCGAGGGTGAGGATCTCGTGCGGGGTCATGGCGCCGGGAAGAGACATCCCGTTCGCGTCCTTCACGAGCGATTCGCTCAGCTTGTCGCTCATCTCGCCGAGCATCTTCGCCACGACGTCCTCGGCGGTCGCGGTCGCGTAGAAGCGATACGTGTCCGGAAACAGGTATCCTTCCAGGTCGACGCCCGCCGGCTTGTTCTGGCTGACGAACGCGCTGACGGTCCCGACTGGCGAATCCGACGCGACCGACGCGTCCCAGTCGTTCTTTGAAATATTCGGCAACGCCGCGATCACACGCTCTCCAATCTGCTTTATCGTGAACCCTTCCGGGATCGTGACCCGCACCTCGGCGACCGACGCCTGGGAAAGAATGCGAACGATCCCCGCGAAGTTCATCCCCTTCCTCAGCTCAAACGTTCCCGGCTCGATCGACGCTTCCGTCGACGAGAATTTCACGTACTGACGGAACAGAAACGCACTGTCGATGAGTCCCTTGTCATGCAGGTTGTACGCGACCATCCCGGCGTTCTGGTCCTTCTCCACGACGAACGGAACCGTCGCCGCGTCCTTGGCGGGCGATTGGAAGTAGGACTCGTACGCGAAGTCTCCCGCGAACGCGGCGGAAACGACGATCAGGATTCCGACGACGATGGCAATGATCTTCAGCATATTATTTCCCGTGGCACTCCACGTATTTTTTCCCCGATCCGCAGAAGCACTCGCGCTCGCCGCGGTCCTCGGCCGTGAGCCAGGAGCTCGACTGGACCTTTCCTCCCCTGCCGACGCCGTACACGATCTCGATGCCGAGCTCCGCGCACAGCTTTGCCTCGGGATTCTGCGACGAATTCGGGTCGAGCGCGTCCTTCAGGTCGCGGTCGCCGCCCTGCGCGAAAATGTCCGGGCGGATCTCGCGGAGCTCGCGGCACACGCTGCGGTCCTCGAAGTCCGGATCGTGGGACGTGAATACGACGCGCGTTACCCCCTTGATCGCCTCGATGATCTCGCGGCGCTGGTCCTGCGGCATGAACACGAACCCCTTCTTCTTCGTCAGCCAGTTGTCATTGTTGATGATGACGACCAGCTCATCGCCAAGTGCGGCCGCCTCGCGAATCATGCGGACATGGCCGACGTGAATCGGGTCGAAGCCTCCGGAGACGCAGACGATCTTCTTGCTCATACTAGTTCAGGTAAGAGATCAGGGACAGGAAGGCATAACCGCCCACAAACCAGCCAATGGCGGCCCCGACAAGGATGTCGGAGACGAAGTGGACGCCTGCCGCGACGCGGGAAACGACGACGACAATGGCCAGCGCAAGAAAGACACAGAGCATTTCCGGACGCATCTGGGCAATGATCGCGCACATGGCGAAGGTCATCGTCGCGTGGCCGGACGGAAAGGACGGCGTGACGATCGCCATGTCGATGAGGGCCTTGCGACCCTCGCGCTGAAACGGACGCGCCCGACCAATGGAATATTCTATCAGCATCGTGATTCCCCACGGGACGAGCATTCCGTCAAGCAGGAGCGTGACCGTCCCCCAGCTCGTTGGCCATCGCGGACCGCCAAGCGTTGCCATCGTTACGACGACAAGCATCCCGGCCATCAGCCAAATGATCTCAACGGCCCCGAGGACGGCGAGCTTCGACAGGAACTTCGACCGCTTGGTGAAGTCCGCTACGGCGTGCGAGATCTTATGATCGATGTTTTCCATAGGCGACGGCGAGTCGTTGTTTTTCTAAACTGTCTTCTCGTCTGGCAATGTCCGCGACAACCTCATCCGCGTCCTTGGGTGCAACGAGGTTCTGTTTCTTAAACGCACAGTCCTTCTGCACCGGACACATCCAGCAGCGCGGCTTTCCCGGGAGACAGACGTAGCGGCCGAGCTTCACGAACACCTGGTTGGTGAGCCGCATCACCTTGGTCGGGACGATCTTCAGCAGGGCAGTCTCGGTTTGCTGCGGCATCTTCGTCTTCACCCATCCTAGCCGATTTGTGACCCGGTGAACATGGGTATCGACCGCGATGGATGGCGTGCCGAAGCAGCATGCCAACACGACGCTCGCGGTCTTGCGCCCTACGCCGGGGAGCTCGACGAGTTCCCCCATCGTGGACGGGACGAGGCCGCCGTGTCGCTCGACGCAGAGCTTGGCGAGTTGCGAAAGGTGCTTGGCCTTCTGGTGATACATCCCGATCGTACTGATCCGTTTGTCGATCTCCGCGACGGTTGCAACGGACAGATCCTCCATCGTCGGAAACGCCGCGAACAGTCCCGGCAGCAACCTGAGCACCTGCTCGTCCCTCGTCCGCGCCGAAAGGACGACGCCGACGACTGTCCGATACGGGTCGCCAAGCTCCATCGCGCCCGGGTTCGGAAAGCGGGTCTTGAGCATTTTCAGGATGCGTTCGAAATCGGTCACACTCTTCTCGTTTCCCCCTCCTCATAGGGAGGAGGGGTCAGGGGTGGGCGTCGCGCGTGGTTGGAAGATATTACACCAGCGGCGCGCCGCTCATCTCCTCCGGCTGCGGGATGCCAAGGACGGACAGGATCGTCGGCGCGACGTCCGCGAGCATCCCCACGGGGGACATCAGCGACAGGTCGCCGTCCGGAACCTCGCCGGCGAGCGACGGAATTCCCTCGAACTGCTTGCCGACGATCACGAACGGGACCGGGTTCGTGGCGTGCTCCTTGTCGATGTCGCCGGTGCGGAGGTTCTTGAGCTCCTCGGAGTTGCCGTGGTCCGCGGTGATGAATACGACCCCGCCCTTCCCAAGCGTCGCGTCCACGACCTTCCCGACGGCGGCATCGAGCGCCTCGTGCGCCTTCACCGTCGCGTCGAAGCTTCCCGTGTGCGCGACCATGTCCGCGTTCGCGAAGTTCATGATGACCAGGTCGTATTTGTCCGACTGGATCTCCTTCACGACGCGGTCGGAAAGCTCCACGGCGCTCATGGCCGGGGCAAGGTCGTAGGAGGCGACGTGCGGCGACGGGATCAGGATGCGGTCCTCGCCCGGGAACGGCTTCTCGTACGTCCCGTTCATGAAGAAGGTGACGTGCGCGTACTTCTCGGTCTCGGCAATGTGCAGCTGCTTCAGCCCGGCGTCGGAAACGACCTGCGCGAGCGTCTTCTGGATCTTGACCGGCGGATACGCGACCTCGGCCGGCATCCCCTCCTCGTACTCGACCATCGTCACGAACAGCAGGTTCTTGACGGGCTGTCGCGGAAACCGAACGAAGTCCGGCAACACGAACGCCTTGGTCAGCTCGCGGGCGCGGTCGGGACGAAAGTTGAAGAAGATCGCGGCGTCGTTGTCCTGGATCGTCGCGACCGGCGCGCCCGCCGCGTCGACGATCACCGTCGGCACGAACTGCTCGTCGTACACCTCCTTCGCGTAGCTCGCCTTGATCGCATCGACCGGGTCCGTCGCCTTCTCGCCCGTCCCCTTCACCATCGCATTATATGCCATCTCCTCGCGGTCCCACCGGTTGTCGCGGTCCATCGCGTAGAACCGTCCGCTCATGGTGGCGATCTTCCCGACGCCCGTCTCCTTCATTTTCGCGAGCAGCGTTGTCACGAAGTCGATCCCCGCGTTGTAGATCGTGTCGCGCCCGTCGAGGATCGCGTGCACGGCGACGTTCGCGATTCCCTCGCGTTTGGCAAACTCCAAAAGCGCGTGACAATGCTCGTCCATCGCATGCACCCTTCCGCCACTCACGAGGCCGATCAGGTGGAGGGTCGACCCGTTCTTCTTCACGTGCTCGGCCGCCTTCAGGAACGCGGCGTTCTTGAAAAAATCGCCGGCGACGATGTCGCGGTTGATGCGCGGAAACGTCTGGTAATACACCCGCCCGGCCCCGATCGCGAGGTGCCCGACCTCCGAGTTCCCCATCTCGCCCCAGCTCAACCCCACCTCCTCGCCCGAGGCGCGGATGGTCATGGTCGGATATGTCTTGATGAGCTGCTTCCACCGCGGCATGTTCGCGCGGGTGACGGCGTTGCCGTCGGAATCAGGCGCGACGCCGAAACCGTCAAGAATCATGAGCACGGCGGGCCTTGGGCGGTTGGGGATATCCATAGCGTGGCCATTGTATGCGATCCGGGCAAAAGAAAAAAGGCGGGAGTGACCGCCTTCAGGGAGGGAGTTCGGCGAGTGCCCTGAGCGCGCGCTCGTCGTGCGGGCTCTTGGAGAGAACCTGTTTGAACGCGGAACGCGCCTCGTCCGCGTTTCCGAGCGCAAGCTGGCACAGACCGACGTTGTACAGGGCCGGCAAGCTCTCGTCCCACTCGAACATCCGCTGGAACACCGCGATCGCCCCGTCGTAATCTCCGCGGAACTGACGCACCTTGCCGAGACACATCTGCGCGTCCGCGTTGTGGCGGAGCGTCATGTCCTTCTCATTCAGACACTCGACGACGGAGGAAACCAGGTTGGAATCCACCTTCAGGAGCGGCTTTGCCCGGCGCCAGCGAGGCTCCGCGACCAGCTGCTCCCAGCAAAGAAACTCCGTCTTGTACCGTTCGGGATGCAAGCGCTTCTCCATCAGGTATCCGACGACGCCGGGAAGGTCCGGGCGAACCGCATCAGAAGTTTTCAACGCACGTCTCCTTCTGCCAATAAAAACAAAAGCGGCAGGGCGCAATCCTACCGCGTTTTATTTTGATGTCAAGAATTTTGAACGCGCGACCGCACGAAGCGTTCGAACAGTTCCCCGTTCGTACGATACGACCCGTCGCTCTCGCTCCGAAGATACGCGATATCGAGCAACGGCCGGACCCGAGCCGGGTCCGCATCGCCTGCCGCGGCCCCGCCGTTTTCCGCGATCGAGCGGAACAGCGCGCGGTCTTCTTCGTCGAACGCGGAGTCGTAGACCTTGCGGTAGTGGGACAGTCCCTCGTCAGCCAGTTGGCGCATGGCGATCTCATTCCCGGAAAGCCTGTCGACGTCGGACGCGTCGAACGTCGCGTCGTCGCGCCAGAACGGCTTGGACGGGTCGAGAAGCGCCGAGCAGAGGAGCTGGACCTCGAGCGCGCGGCCTCCGGACAGGTCGGCGAGGCGGTCGACGGCAGCGTCCGTGAACGTGACGGGGGTTCCGACGAACGGGCGGAGGGCGACAAGGCGAACCTCGTCCCTGGTGAGCAAGCGCACGAAGTGCGCGTCGTACCCGTCGAATGCGCGTCGCATCGCCTGGTCGGTGTTGCGCGTCCAGTGCGCGACCACCGCGAGGCGGACGCCGGGAGCGCGAAGGTCGTCGATGACGCCGAGGAGGTCGGGACGATCCGCCAGGGCGATCGCCTCATCGATGACGATCGTGCGCTCGTCGCCCGGCCGTTCGTCGACGGTTTCCGCAAGCGACGCGCGAAAGCTCTCCGCGGATAGTTCCGTCCCGTACGGGCCGACGTCCTCGTGGACGAACGGGCCCGGAAAATTTCGCCTCAACGCGTGCCCGAGGCTCGTCTTGCCCGCGCGCCAGACGCCGCGGATCACCACCGGCCGCCCCGCGCGCAGCGAGTCTGCAACCGCACGCTCCTGGTCGAGCCGCACGATACTTTCGCGGACGAGCAGGCCTCGCTCATACCGACCCACGCGCTCCGAAAAAAACGACCGGCGTTCCTCAACGGAACGTCCGATCGCTTCCTGGGATCCCTCGGCGAGCCCTTCGCGCATACCGTTACGCCACTTCCTCCTCGATCTCCATCAGACGGTTGTACTTCGCCAAACGCTCGGAACGCGACAGCGATCCGGCCTTGATGAACTCGGCGTTCACGGCGACGGCGAGGTCGGCGATGGTCGTGTCGGTCGTCTCGCCCGAGCGGTGGGAGACGGACACCGCGTAGCCGCTCTCCTGGGCGAGCACGATCGCGTCCATCGTCTCGGACAGCGAGCCGATCTGGTTCACCTTGATGAGGATCGCGTTCGCACAGCCTTCCTCGATTCCCTGCCGGAGGCGCTCGGCGTTCGTCACGAAGAAGTCGTCGCCGACGAGCGCAAGCCTGTCGCCGAGACGGTCGGTGAGTTTCTTCCATCCTTCCCAGTCGTCCTCGGCAAGGCCGTCCTCGAGAGAGACGATCGGATACTTCTTGGAAAGTTTGTCCCACATCGCGATCATCTGGTCGGACGTGAGCGAAACGCCGTCGACCTTCAGGACGTAGCGCTTCGTCTTGGCGTCATAAAACTCGGACGTCGCCGGGTCCATCGCCAGCATCACGTCCTTGCCCGGCACGTATCCCGCGTCCTTGATCGCCTGGACGATCGTCTTGAGCGCCTCCTCGTTCTTGGCCAGCTTGACCGCGAATCCGCCCTCGTCGCCGACGAGCGTCGAGAATCCCCTCTTCTTCAGGAGACGGCCGAGCGCATGGAACACCTCCGAGCCGCAGCGGACGCGCTCGCGGAATTTCTTCTGCTGGGGAACGACCATGAACTCCTGGAAATCGAGAATCCAGCCCGCGTGCGCGCCGCCGTTCAGGATGTTCATCGTCGGGGTCGGGAGACGGTAGGTCTTGTCCTTCAGGTCGAACGCGCGGCGGAGATACGCGTACAGCGGCAGGCCGCTGGCGTTGGCCGCGGCTCGGGCGCAGGCGAGCGAGACGCCGAGGATGGCGTTCGCGCCGAGTTTTGACTTGTTCGCCGTGCCGTCGAGAAAGATCATCCGCGAATCAAGCTCGCGCTGGGCAGACACGTCCATGCCGATGAGGACGGGCGCGATCTTCGCGTGCACGTTCTTCACGGCCTTGAGCACGCCCTTCCCGCCATATCGCTTCGCGTCGCCGTCGCGCAGCTCGAGCGCCTCGTGCGACCCCGTCGACGCGCCGCTCGGAACGGACGCGGATCCGGAAACGCCGTTGTCGAGAAGAACGGTCACCTCGAGCGTCGGGTTGCCGCGGGAATCAAGAATCTCGTGGGCGTGGATGGATTCGATTTTCATAGAAAAACTCGAAGTTCGAAGCACGAAGTTCGAAAAAAGGTAATAAGTTTTAAGGCTTGAAATTTTAAACCTTTCAATCTTTTTTCGAACTTCGTGCTTCGAATTTCGAACTTTATGCCTCCAATGCTTCGACTCCCGGCATCTTCTCCCCAGCGAGAAACTCCAGCATCGCGCCCCCGCCGGTCGAAAGGAGCGTGAACTGGTCGGCGACTCCGGCGGCTTCGACGGCGGGAATCGTGTCGCCTCCGCCGACGATCGTGATCGCCTTCTTGTTCGCGGCGATGGCGCGGGCGACGGCGGTTGTCCCCTTCGAGAACGCGTCCACCTCGCAGTAGCCGAGCGGGCCGTTCCATACGACCATCTTGGTTCCCTTGATTTCCTCGGAAAATCGTCGAATCGTGTCGGGGCCAAGGTCGACGATCCGGTCGGTCTTGCGAACCGTGTCGACCGTCACCGTCCGGCAGGTCGCGTCCTTCCGCAGGCTCTGCGCCACGACCATGTCCGTGGGCAGCCAGATCTTCTCGCGGAATTTCTTCAGCAGCTGCTCCGCGTCCTTCACGCCGTCCTTGTCCACCGCGGACTTGCCGATCTCGATCCCGTCCGCCGCGAAGAACGCGTGGGCAAGCGCCCCGCCGACGAGCACGCGGTCGGCCTCGGGGAGCAGGCGGCGCATCACCGGAATCTTATCCGCCATCTTCAGGCCGCCCATGACCACCACGAACGGGTGCCTCGGATGCGCCAAAACCTTCGCGAGAACTTCCACCTCGGACACAAGCTGCGGCCCCGCGTAGCCTGGAAGCTCAGAGGTAATGGCGTCGACGGAGGCGTGCGCGCGATGCGACACCGCGAACGCGTCGTTCATGTACAGGTCGCCAAGCTGGGCAAGCGCGTGAGCGAGCGCCGTCGAGTTCCGCTCCTCGCCCGCGTCAAAGCGGACGTTCTCAAGCAGAACGACGTCGCCGTCCTTCATCGAACGCACAAGCTTCTGCGCGAACGGCCCGGCAATGTCGCGCGCGACCGGAACGTCGATCGACAAAAGCTCCGACAGCCGCCGGGCGACGGGACGAACGGTATACGCGCTGATCTTCCTCCCATTCGGCCGCCCGAGGTGCGTCATCACGACGACCTTTGCCCCGCGCTGTCTCAGCCACTCGATATCCACAGCCGCCCGCGCCACCTTCCCGTACGGCCCGTCGACGACTTTCCCCTTTGCAACCGGGACGTTCGCGTCAATTCGAAGCAACACCCGCTTCCCGGAAAGATCCACACCACTGCGCAACGTTCGCAAACGCATATCGGGAGGATTGTATCACAAAAAAAAGACGCGAACCACGGTGAGTTCGCGTAGGGCTGGCAGCTACCGACGGGTCATCTGCACGTCGGCCATCTCGAGCCAGCGGACGTTCTGGAGACCGACGTCACCGTTGACCTCGGGCTTGCGGTTGTCGCGGACCGCCTCGACGTAGGCGCGGAGTTGCTCGACGTAGGGGTTCGGTGGCACGAATGGGAGTAGATTGCCATTCGGCAGGATGATGGTCCCGGTTCCACGACTTCCCAGTGTGTCGAAGCAACGAACGGTCCCGGCTTCGCAATGGACGATGAGAAGCTTTTGCGGAGGATCGACGACGGAGACGGAAATACGGCTCTGGGTCCCGTCCCCGTGCAAGGCCGCGATCCGTACGCGCTCGTCCGCCATGATTCCCCGCCGGACACTCTCCGACTCCGCAAGCATACTGCGGATCGGCTGCCCGGCAAGCCACGCGGCAAGGTCGAGCGCGTGCGTCCCGAGCGCAGCAAGGGCAAACCAACGGGAATTGGCCCCGCTTGCTCGCCACCCGTCGGCGGGCATTGAGAGCGTCGACCAATCGAGCTCGATCTGGCTGATCTCTCCAAGCGTCCCGGACCCGATCAGGACCCGCAGCGCCCGGTGCCCCGGGTGGTACCGCATGTGGTACCCGACGCCAATCGCCCTTTCTGTCTGTTCCGCGACGTGAACCATGTGAAAGGCATCCGACTCGGTCGTCGCCATCGGCTTTTCTACAAAGATGTGCTTCCCTGCCCGCATCGCCGCCACGGCGTGCTTGGCATGGAGAGCATCGCGCGTGCAGACGATCACGGCGTCGAGCTCGGGATCGGCGAGAAAGGCGTCCATGTTGTTGTGGACCGCGTGCGGTGCCGTCGCGCCGAAGTCGTGCGCAAACTCTTCCACGCGGTCGATGTGGCGCCCGCAGACGCTCCAAAGTTTCGCGACGCCTTCCGTCGCGAGCGCCTTCAGCGCCGGCCCATGCGCCGATTGCGCGATGCCGCCGGGTCCGAGAATGCCGAAACGAAACGGTCGAGTTGAATCCATGAGATGCTCCTGTGTCTCCCAAACCAAAAGGGAGGCCGCGACCATAGCACGGACTCCCCGAATCGTCCAGATCCCGACGGGACTAAAGTCCCTGGGAAATCTAATCGTTCTTCCGATACACCTTCGCGCCCGAGGACCAGAGCTTCCATGCCTCGCCAACGGGAAGAATCGATAGAAAATACTGCAGGTCCGCGACCTTGCGGATGAGATAGCCGAGGACGCCCGTCAGATGGAACCAGCCGAAGTCGGCGATGGCGTACGCGCCCCCCATGGGGACGACGGTGACCCAGCGGTCGGGCGGAGTCCAGGACATCGGGAGCTTTCGCTCGAGGGTGCGCGCGATGTTTTCCGCGACGATGGCCGCTTCCTTCACCGCGGCCTGGGCGAGCGCCGGTACGCGCCTCTTCGTCTTCGGATGCGTGAATGCGGCGCAGTCGCCGAGGGCGTAAACGTTCTTCGTTCCCTCGACGAGGAAGTTCGGCGTCACCTTGACGTATCCGCGATCGTCGACCGGAAAACCCCACGTCTTCACGACGTCGAGCGACTTTACTCCCGCGGTCCACACGATCACGTCGGCCTCATGACGGACCGTCGTCCCGTCGCCGCGCTCGAGCGTAACCGCGTTCGCCTCCAAGGACTTGAGCTTCGTGGCGGCGAGGACGTTGATGCCGAGCGCGTGAAGGCGTTCCCTGGCGCAGCGACGAACGGGCGCCGGGAACATCGAGAGGATGTCCGGGCCGGCCTCGACGAGCGAAATGTCGTAGTCCTGGCGCAGGAGCGTCTCCTCGTCGACCATTCGGTGAAAGAAATTCGCGGTCTCCGAGGCGAACTCGGTTCCCGACGCGCCACCACCCACGACCAGAATCGAAAGACGCTTTTCCTTCCCGTCTTTGTAGGATCGGATGAACTCGAACATTCGCTCGCGGATGGCGAACGCGTCCTTGAGCGTCTTCATGGGCAACGCGAACTCGTCCGCGCCGGCGATTCCGTACGTGGCGCTCTCGACTCCGACCGCGACCACGAGGTCGTCGTACGGAATCGTCTCTCCGCTCGACAGGACCAGGGTCTGTTCGGCCGCGTCGACGGTCGCGACGGTCGCCTGGACGAACCGAATGTTCTTTTTCTTGATGATGTTCCGAACCGCGTCAATCTGGACGCACGCGCCGCTCTGCAGTTCGCCGACGCACGCGTCCGACGACAATTCCAGATCCCCGCTCGACACCTCGTAGAGCAGCGGCGTGTACAGGTGCTCGGGACGCGGGTCGATGAGCGTGATCTCGAACGCCTTAAGCCGCACCTTGCGCTTGGCAAGCTCGAGCGCCGTGCGCAGGCCGCCGAAGCCGGCGCCGATGATGACGATCTTGTGGGTTTCCATAGGACCTAGAGCTGCCCGACGTGCTCCGCCATCTCAACCAGCCGCACGGAGTACCCCCACTCGTTGTCGTACCACGCCAAAACCTTCACAAGATCTCCGTCCACGACGCGCGTCATCTCGAGGTCGACGACCGACGAGAAGGTCGAGCCAATGAAGTCGGACGAGACGAGCGGAACGTCGGACACGCCGAGGATTCCCTTGTAGCGAGGCGACGCGGCGGCCTTCTTGAAGGCGTCGTTGATTTCCTCGACCGTCACCTTGCGCTTGAGCACGAAGGTGAAATCGGACAGCGACACGTCGAGCGTCGGCACGCGGATGGCGAGCCCGTCGAACTTGCCCTTGAGCTCGGGGACGACCTCGGTCACGGCCTTGGCCGCGCCGGTCGACGTCGGCACGATGTTCACGAGCGCGGCACGGGCGCGGCGCATGTCGGGATGCATCTTCGGCGGGAGTCCATCCACGATGTTCTGCTCCGCGGTCACGGAATGGACGGTGGTCATCATCGCCTTCTTCACGCCGAACAGCTCGTGCATGATCTGCGCGACGGGAGCGATCGAGTTGGTCGTACACGACGCGTTATTCACGATCGCGTCCGTCGCCTTCGCACTCTTGTGGTTGACGCCCATCAGAAACGTCGGCACGTCCTTCGCCGGCGCAGAGATCACGACCTTCTTCGCGCCTGCGACGAGGTGCGCCGAAGCCTTCTCCTTGTCCGCGAACCGACCGGTCGACTCGATCACCACGTCCACCTTGAATTTCTTCCACGGCAGCTTCGTCGGCTCCGTCTCCGCGACGATCGGAATGATCTGCCCGTCGACGATCAGATTGTGCTCGTCGAACGAAACCTCGTGCGGCCAGGTGCGCATCACGGAATCGTATTTCAAAAGGTGCGCGAGGATCTTCGGCTCGGTCAGGTCGTTGATCGCGACAAATTTCGTCCCCTTCCGTCCGAATCCGATTTTGAAAGCGTTGCGGCCGATGCGGCCAAAGCCATTGATTGCGATGCGAAGCATAGGGGAAAGATAGTGATGAAGTGATGGAGTTGCGGAGTGATGGAGGGGCACGGTAGAAAATCCGACCATAATATACCATAAACCAACAAAAAGAACCGCCCACAGAGTGAGCGGCCCGAGCCGGGAGCGACGAGCGCTCGACCGGCAGGCTACTTGGCGCAATGTTCCTTGATGGTCACCGTGCCGTTGAGAACGCCGTATGCACTGTCCTCCTTGAAGGAGTAGGTCTCGGCGACGTCTCCCTCGTGGAACGGTCGGGTGAGGCACCAGAGGTTGGCATCCTTCCAGGTGACGTTGACTACCTTCTGGCAGTCGGCGATTTCCATGGTCGTGGATCCACCCCAGCTTTTTGCTGCGATGTTGTCCGTGCAGCCGGAACCGAAAAGACAAAGAAGCAGAACGAAGCGCATCGAATTCTCCAGACCACCAGCGGGATGCCAGCGGACGAGCAATCTAACACGCACCAGTGTTTTGTCAATGTTCAAAAACGAAGACAGGGCTCAATTGAGCCCTGTCTTATCTTTCCTAGGAAATCATGAACCGGCTGAAGCGGGCCACCTGGATGTTCTCGCCGATGGTGGCGACCTTTCCCTTGATGTACTCGCTTACCGTCAGGTCCTCGTCCTTGATGAAGGTCTGCTCCATCAGGCAGGTCTCGCCGAACCACTTGTTCAGCTTGCCCTCGACGATCTTCTCGACGATCTCGGCCGGTTTGGCCTGCTCGGCCACCTCGGCGCGGAACAGTTCCTTCTGCTTCTCGACCAGGTCCTGCGGGACGTCCTCGCGGCGGACGTAGAGCGGGTCGGCGGCTCCCACGTGCATGGCGACGTCGTGGCAGAGCGCCCCGAACGCCTCGTTGCGGGCTACGAAGTCGGTCTCGCAGAGAATCTCGACCATCGCGCCAAGCTTGCCGTTGCCGTGCAGGTACGCGTGCACCTTCCCTTCCTTGGTCTCGCGCTCGGCCTTCTTGTCGGCCTTGGCAAGCCCCTTTTCCTGGAGCTTCTCCGCGGCGACCGTGAGATCGCCGCTGGCTTCCTCAAGGGCCTTCTTCGCGTCCATCATTCCGGCGCCGGTCATTTCGCGCAGCTGCGCGACGAGCTTTGCATCGATCATATGCGTAAAGATCTCATTGATTGGTTTGGGAACTACGCCGCCTTCGCCGGAGAAGCGGCCACCTTCGCGGCCTCGACGGCCTTCAGGTTGCGCATCGCTTCCTCCTTGCCTTCCGCCACGGCCTCGGCCACGAGGCGGGTGATCATCTCGATTGCCTTCACCGCGTCGTCGTTGGTCGGGATGACCATGTGCACGCCGCTCGGGTTCACGTTGGTGTCGCACATGGCAACGACCTTCGTGCCGGTGGTGTTGGCCTCCATGACCGCGGTCTTCTCGGTGCGGATGTCCACCACGAAGATCGCTTCCGGCGGCTTCTCAAGCATCTGGATTCCACCGACCTTGTGCTCCATCTCCTCGATCTCGCGGCCGAGAACGATCTGCTCCTTCTTGGTGTACTTCTTCAGCTCGCCCTTCTCGCGCTGGTCCTTCAGCGAGCGGAGGCGCTTCAGCGTCACCTTGATCTGCGGGAAGTTGGTCAGCGTTCCTCCGAGCCAGCGCTCGGTCACGAACGGCATGCCGCACTGCTCCGCGTACTTGCGAACGATCGGCTGCGCCTGGCGCTTGGTGCCGACGAACAGCACGTTGCCGCCGCGGGCCACCACGGAGCGAACGTACTCCAGGGCCTCCGGAAGCATCTTCTGGGTCTTCTCAAGGTCGACAATGTGAATGGATCCGCGCGATCCGAAAATGTACGGCTTCATCTTCGGGTGCCAGCGCGACGTCTGGTGACCAAAGTGAACGCCGGCCTGGAGCATCTCCACGAGTGTTGGCATTTTTGCCATAGGGTTATTTTCCTTTTATTGACCGTCGAAAAGACAGGTCCACCGAGGGCACAGATCGAGCCCCGAGAAACGGGGAGGAAATCGACCTGCTTTTGTCCCTCTGTTTGATTAAACAGCCCTAAGGCTGACGACCGGGAGTGTACTAGATGCTGGGGAAATGGTCAATCTTAGCGGATAAACATCGCGTCCCCGAACGAGAAGAACCGATACCCGAGGCGGACGGCCTCCTCGTACGCCGCGATCGCGTTGTCCCTCCCCGCGAACGCGGAGACGAGAACAAGGAGGGTGGACTTTGGGAGGTGGAAGTTGGTGATGAGGGCGTCGACGACTTTGAACTGGTAGCCGGGGGTGATGAACATGTTCACGTCGCCGGAGTATCCGCCCTCGGGGACGCCGCTTCCCTCGAGGACGCGGACGGTCGTCGTCCCGACCGCGACGATGCGACGGCCTTCGCGCTTCGCGGCGTTAATCCTTCCCGCCGTCCCCGCGTCGACGGACACGAACTCGGCGTGCATCACGTGTTCCTCGATCGTCTCGGTCTTCACCGGGCGGAACGTGCCGATCCCGACGTGGAGCGTGACGAACTCAAACTGGATGCCCTTCGCCTTGAGGGTCGCGATCAACTCGTCGGTAAAGTGAAATCCCGCGGTCGGAGCCGCGACCGAGCCAACGGTCTTCGCGTAGACGGTCTGGTACTCGTCAAGCTTCGCCGGCGCCTTGTCGACGTACGGCGGAACCGGAATCTCGCCGTGCGCGTCCGCGAACGCGATCACCTCGTCGACGCTCGCGTTCATCTCAAGCGTCACGACCCCGTCCTCGCGCTTATCGACGACGGTCGCGACCATGCCGCGCAAATCGATCCAATCCCCAAGGGCCACCTTCTTCCCCGGCCGCACCATCGCCGACCACCGCGTCCCTTCCCCGCGCAGGAGAAAGACCTCCAGCTCAATCTTCTTTCCGCGCATGCTAACCGTCCCGCTCAACCGTGCCTTGAAAACTTTTGTGTTGTTCATCACCAGCACATCGCCCGCGACCAGTTCGTCGACGATCTCCCGGAATACCTTGTGCGCACGCTCCCCCGACGCACGATCCAACACCAACATTCGCGACGAATCGCGCGGGGAAACCGAAAACTGGGCGATTTGCTCGGGCGGAAGATGGTAGTCGAAAAGAGAGATCGGCGTTGGCACAGAAGTAACGACAAAAGAGTGAGGCCGTTGTAGAATGCGATTAATCTAACAGTCATACGTATGAACATCAAGCAATCCGCCTCAATCCTGGCCATTCTGGCGTCCGTCGCGCTCGTCGGCGCAGGATGCATTTCCTCGTCGAAGTCGGAAGAGACAAGGCCGATCATCACGGCAAAACCGACGCTTAACGTTCCTCCCGAGGTCCGTGGACAGGACACGCCAAGTGTCGCGCCACAGGAAGAAACGACCACCTTTGCCACCGGACCGGACGGATCGATGGTGACTACCGTCTCAGGCGACACGACGACGGTGCACGACGACAGGACGAAGGTCGCGTTCTCAATTCCGACGTCGCTTGGAGCCGTCGAGGCACACGACGAGAATGGTTGGGGATATGGCGACTCGGCAGAGACAAATGGCGGACCGGCAGACTGCCTCGTCCAGCGCTCGTTTTTGGCCGGCGACACGATCTTCCTTACCGTCTACGACACATGGGCATGCGACCAGCCGGGCCGCGGCGGCTACTGGGGCGACCAGGCTCGGGCATTTTCGACCGAAAATGACGTGAAAAAATGGTGCGAAGCGAAAGATTCCTGCGACTCCCACGTCAACCCGAACGGGATCACGATCTACCATGCCTACTCGAAGTCCGTCGAAGAGTACGGGGCAACGTACGAGGACATCGACGAGTACGGAGCCTGGAACCCGAACAAGGACATCAACGGAATCCTGATCTCCAACGAGGGGCTCGTCCAGGCCGGCCTCGGACGCCAGCAGGAGGCGGTCCGCGCCATCGCCGATTCCCTCTCCTTCTCCCAATAACCCTCAAAGATTGACATATTCCCGCGTCATTGCTACACTTCCGCTCGTTATTCCCCCACCTCATATGAAGAAAACAATCCACCCACAATACTTCCCGAAAGCGAAGATTTCCTGCGCCTGCGGGGCCAAGTACGAGATCGGCTCGACGGTTCCGGAGATCGCGGTGGAATTGTGCGCCGCCTGCCACCCGTTCTACACGGGCAAGCAGAAGATCATCGACACGGCCCGCCGCGTCGAGAAGTTCGGCGACAAGCTGACCAAGGTCGTTGCCGGCGCGAAGGTCGCGAAGAAGGCCAAGACCGAGGCGCGCACCGCCAAAAAGAAGGAAAAGGCCGTCAAAGCCTCCTAGGTACATGAATCTCATCGACGAGCTCACAAAGGTGAAGTCGCGTCAGAAAGAGCTCGAGGCACTATTGAGTGACTCGAGCGTTCTTTCTAATACGGCAAGATTGCGAGAGGTGAACACGGAGTTCGGCGACGTGTGCGAGACGGTGGCCATCGGCGACCAGTACGCGAAGGCCGTCTCGGACCTGAAGAGCGCGGAATCGGCGTTGGCGAACGAGGCCGACCCGGACATGCGGCAGATGGCGCTCGACGAGATCGCGCTCGTGAAGGGCCGCCTCCCCAAGTTGGAGGAGGACTTTACGCTGGCCCTCGTTCCGCCGGACCCGCTCGACAAGAAGAACACGATCGTGGAAATCCGCGCCGGCGCCGGCGGGGACGAGTCCGCGCACTTCGCGGGAGAGCTGTTCCGGATGTACACGCGATACTCCGACGCGCAGGGGTGGAAGATCAATCTCATCTCCTCGAGCCGCAACGACCTCGGCGGATTCAAGGAGGTTATCTTCTCGATGGAAGGAAAGAACGTCTACAGCCGCATGAAGTACGAGAGCGGAGTCCACCGCGTCCAGCGCGTCCCGGAGACGGAGAAGGCCGGCCGCGTGCACACGTCGACGGTGACGGTCGCCATCATGCCGGAAGCCGAGGAGGTCGACGTGAAGATCGACCCGAAGGATTTGCGCGTCGACACGATGACCTCGAGCGGCGCGGGCGGACAGAGCGTGAACACCACGTACTCCGCCATCCGCATCATCCACATCCCCACGGGAATCATGGTGCAGTGCCAGGACGAGCGCAGCCAGACGCAGAACAAGGAGCGCGCCATGACGGTTTTGCGTGCCCGCCTGTTCGCGTTCGAGCAGGAGCGCGTGCGCAAGGAGCGCGAGGACAAGGTGCGCGGCCAGATCGGGCACGGCAACCGGTCCGAGAAGATTCGCACGTACAACTTCCCGCAGGACCGCCTCACCGACCACCGCATCGGCCAGAACTTCCACAACCTCCCAAAGATCATGGAGGGCGACATCGACGAGATCGTGAACGCGCTCAAGACCGCGGAGCTGAACGATGCGTTCCTGGAAAACGATACGGACGACTAATATGCAGGCGGTCATTCTGGCGGCTGGAAAAGGGTTGCGCCTTCGCCCGATCACGGAATCGGTCCCGAAGGCGCTCGTGGACGTGTGCG
>CAIMOJ010000001.1 GCA_903843045.1 Candidatus Uhrbacteria bacterium | reverse complement strand
GGTCCACGCGGCGAGCTCGGCCTGGTGCGTGCGCCCGGACCCGACCTTCGCGATGAACGCGAGTCCGCTCGCGGCCATCAGGAAGAACGCGAGCGTGCCAATGGCGAGCAGCACCTCAAGGAGGACGAATCCACGGCGGTTGGAATGGTCGCTTGTCATAGGGTTGGACGGGCGACGGTGCCGCTTGGCGAGACGTCGATGGTCGTCGAGCGGTCGTAGGTGTCGACGGTGAGTGAGCCGTACTGCGCCGTCGTCCCCGAGAACGCCGAGAACACGACCTCGTGGTCGTTGCCGGACGAGCTTCCGCTCCCGCTCAGCAGGACGGCGGAGAGACGCAGGCTCTTGTCGAGCGGGAACACCGTGTCCTTGCTCGCGTCCCGCGCCGCGTAGCTGGTTCCCGAGAACACCGTCGCGCTGGCTGCCTTCCGCGTGGTCGCGTCATAGGAGAGGTACAGCCCCCAGCTGGTCCCGCCCGTGCCGTTGCGCGCCTTTCCCGACGCCGTGAGCAGCAACGACTCCACCTGCCTCGCCCCGCGCGCCGCGATGACGTTCTTGAGCGTGGAGGAGGCGGAGAGCCCGACGCCGAACAGTGCCGTCAGGAGGGAGACGACGATGAGAATTTCCAGCATGCTGAATCCGCGGGGAACGCGCATGGGACTTAGACCGATCCGACGATCTTATAAATGGGAGTAAGGATGGCGAGCGCGAGTCCGGCCACCATGGCGCCGATGCCGACGATGAGAAGCGGCTCGAGCAGGGCGGGAAGGTTGCGGGTAGCGTCGTCCACCTCCACCTCGTAGAAGTTGGCGAGGTAGGTGAACATCTCGCCGAGCGTCCCGGTCTCCTCGCCGACGCGGATGAGGCGGAGCGCCATGGGCGGGACGAGGCGCGGGTGGAGCTCGAGCAGGGAGGAGAGCGTCTTTCCGCGCACGACCTCCTCGTGGACCTGTCGGAACAACTCGCGGTAGCGGACGTTTCTGAGGACGGTCTCGCTGATGCCGAGCGCCTCCTGGATCGGGATCCCGCTCAGGAGAAGCGTTCCCATGAGCCGCGTGAACCGCGCGAGGTTTGATTTCTGGGAGAGAGCGCCGATGACGGGAAGACGCAGGATGATCCGGTGCGTCAGCGGCTTTACGGCCTTGAGCCGCAGGATCCTCGAAAGGATCCAGGCGCCAACGATGGCCGACGGGAGAATGACGGTGCCGTGCGCCTGGATGGTGTCCGAGATCCAGAGCATGACGCGCGTCGGCAGCGGGAGCTCTACGTCGAGCGACGCGAAGATGCCGTTGATGCTCGGGAGGATGAAGACGAAGATTCCCGCGGTAATGAGAACTCCCGCGGTCAGGATCACCGCCGGGTACATCATGGCGCCGCGGATCTTCGACGAGAGCTCGTGCTCCTTCTGCAGCTGGAGCGAAAGCTGGTCCAGGTTTTTCTGGAGGCTTCCCGACGACTCCCCGGCGCGGATCAGGTTGACGTACACCGTCGAGAACGAGCGCGGATATTCTGCCATCCCGTCGGCGAGCGTCTTGCCCGTGCGCACGGCATTCGAGAGCGTGTCGATGATCTTCTTGAAGTCGCCCTTTGCCGACCGCTCGATGATCTGGAGGGCCTCGTTGATGGGGAGCCCGGAGTTCAGCAGCACGGACAGGTACTTCGTGAACAGAAGAATGTCGACGTGCGAAAGTCGCGTGCGCTTTGTCTTCGGCTGGTTCGGTTCCATAGGCGTTTATTCCTGCATGACGCGGATAAGCTCCTCGATGGTGGTCTCGAACGAAAGGATCTTCCGGATGCCGTCCTGGGTCATCGAGGTCATTCCTTCCTCCCGCGCGACCCGCTCCATCTCCGTCTTGCTTGCGCGCGCGATGATCATCTGCTGAAGCGCCGGCGAATTTTCCAACACCTCGTAGATGCCGACGCGGCCGCGATATCCCGTGTCCTTGCACTTCGCGCACCCCTTGATGGCCGCGACCTCCACGGACGGGCTCTTTCCGAACAGCTCGGCGATGATTGCCGTCCCGAGGAGATTTTCCACGTCTTTCCTCTGGAACTCCTTGCGTCCCACGCAGTCCGGGCAGACGCGGCGCACCAGGCGCTGGGCCACGCAGCAGATGAGGGTCGAGGAGATGAGGAACGGTTCCACGCCCATGTCGATCAGGCGTGCGACGGAGGTGATGGCGTCATTCGTGTGCAGGGTCGAGAGCAGCTTGTGCCCGGTGAGCGCGGCGTTGACCGCGATCTTGGCCGTCTCCTGGTCGCGGATCTCGCCGACCATGAGGATGTCCGGGTCCTGGCGCAGCAGGGAACGGAGGCCGCTCGCGAAGGTGAGCTTGGCCACGTGGTCCACCTGGCTCTGGTTCACGCCCGGGATCTCGAACTCAACCGGGTCCTCGATGGTGGCGATGTTCACCTCGCGCTTGTTCAGGATCTCGAGGATGGCGTAGATGGACGTGGTCTTTCCGCTGCCGGTCGGTCCGGTGGCGAGGATCATTCCCCACGGCTTACGGATGGCCTTCTCGATGCGGCGCAAATCGTCGGGCGAGAAGCCGAGCTGGTCGAGCGAAAGCTTGTGGCTCTGGCTGGAGAGCAGACGGAGCACGACCTTCTCCCCGAACGAAGTGGGGAGGATGGAAACGCGCACGTCCACGTCGCCAATTGGGCTCGTATACTTGAACCGGCCGTCCTGCGGGCTGCGGTGCTCGTCGGTTCGCATCTCGGTGAGGATCTTGAGGCGCGCCACGATCTGCACGTACAGCGCCGGGCCGAGTTCGAACTCGTCGTGGAGGATGCCGTCCACGCGCAGGCGGATCTGGCTGTGTTCCTTCCACGGCTCGAGGTGAACGTCGGAGGCGCGCGACATGTGGGCGAACACCATGATCATGTCGAACAGCTTCACGACCGCGTCCTTGGCCCCGCCGGAGGTCGCGCTTCGGATGCTCTCCTCGATCATCTCCCTCGTCGGGCCCTTCGGTTCCTCGTCGGGCTTCGCGGATGGTTTCGGCATATCGTGGACGATAAGAACAATGCACACAGTATATCACGATTCAGGCGTGACAGGATGGGAGATTCGTGCTACAACGCTTTCCGGAAGGATGAAATTAACGGACGACCAACGGAGTCACTGATGGCAGATCCAAATAATCGCCCGGGACATCCCGAGCGCAGCACGATGGGCGGATGGGAGCACTCGGCGCGACTCATCGGCCAGGCACTCGACTGGACAACGCCGAACTGGATCACGATGGCGCACATCGGCGTCACGCCGCTCATCTGCCTCAGCTTTGCCATGTGGCGGGCCAACGAGGAGGCCGAGCTCTGGCGGCTCGCCGGTGCGACGCTGTGCACGCTCGCGCTGCTGTCCGACAAGGCGGACGGGGACCTGGCGTATTACCAGCGCGACCACCGTCCCTCGCCGGCGATGTCGGCTGAGGAAGAAAACGCGCTGCCGCTCCTCGACCGCCTCCGGCTCCGAGGCCCGTCGCACACCGGCGCCCGGCTCGATCCGATCGCGGACAAGCTCACGTTCTACGGCGCGCTCCTTCCGCTCGCCGTTGGATACCTTCCCGCGTGGATGATCGCCGCAAACGTCGCCCTCGCCGTCGCGCTGGTGGTGATCCGACTGCCGCGCGTCGCGGACCGGCTCGGACTGATGGACGTCCGTGCCAATCTCGCTGGCAAGATCAAGATGCAGGTCGAGATCGGCGCCCTCGCCGCGCTCGCCCTCTTCGTCCCGTGGCCAGAGTTCCGATACGGTGCCTCAGTCTTCGTCCTTTTCGCCGCGACGGTTGCGGCCGCGTTCTCGCTCGAAGGGCAGTTTGCCAAGAACTGGCACTACCGCTGATCCTCGCTCTCGCGGGGATTTTTCTTTTGGAAGGTTTTTTCCGCAGGCGCGTCGCCCTGCACCCGACCTACTTTCTCTGTAGGCGGACAGAGAAAGTAGGCAAAGAGAACCGCTCCGCCCGGCCATCCGCTCCTACGCCAGAACGCGAAAAATTGGCTCGGCTGCGGAACTCGCTTCTCGCCTGCGGGCTCGTACGCTCAGACAATCCTCGCCCGTGCTGATGCACCCGCCAATTTTTCACGTCCTGGCTGGGTCGCTCCGGCAGGGCGGTTGACCGGATGGAAGCCTTTTAAGATTACGGCGCGACGACCACCCCTGACCCCTCCTCCCAATGAGGAGGGGAAACGTTGAGGGAAGGAGAAAAACGGCATCAGCCAAAAGGAATTATCGCAACACCGCCCGGACG